>DASVNI010000466.1:0-15692 GCA_036383935.1 Gemmatimonadaceae bacterium
GAGCGAGCCGAGCGGACTGCCGATCGGCACGCCGACGAGCCCGACGCGGACGCCACCACGCGTGGCGCGTGCGCGGTAGCGCAACACCTCGCCGCGGTCGCGCGCTTCCTTCACGAGACGCTCCCACGTCTCGTCGATCGAGGGGAGCTGCGCGAGGAACTCTTCCCTCGAGACGTCACGCAGCGCCTCCGGCACGAGCGACTCGATCGCGACGTCGGTGAGCTCGCCCGAGTAGCCGAGCAGGCGGCCGAGGATGAGTCCCTTGCGCGCCACGTCGAGCCCGCAGAGATCGTCGCGCGGGTCCGGCTCGGTGTAGCCGAGCTCCATCGCGCTCTTCACCGCTTCGCTGAACGAGCGGCCGCGCGCCATCTGGCTGAACAGGTAGCCCATCGTGCCCGAGGGGCAGCCCTCGACGCTGTGCACGCGGTCGCCCGAGGCCATGAGCTGCTGGAGGGTGTCGATGACGGGCAGGCCCGCGCCGACCGTGGCCTCGTGCAGCACGCGCCGGCCACGGGCGCGCGCATCCTGAAGGATCGCACGCGCCGAGAAGATGTCGCCCGCGAGCGGGACCTTGTTGGCGAGGACGAGATCCATGTCGTGCGAGATGGCCGCGACGAGCGCCGGCCCCGTGTCGCCGCTGGCGACGTCGATCAGCACGGGGCGGATCAGCGAATGCGCGCCCATGGCGTCCACCGCCTCACGCGCCGTGCCCCACTCACCACCGCGCAGCTCGCCGAGCGAACCACCCTTCTGTTTGTGCAGCATGATCGAGCCGAGGCGGCGCTGGCTCAGGCCGCGCGCGTCGAACACATAGCTCGCCTTGTCGATCAGGCCGACGATGCGCACCGGAGCGCGGCCGTCCTTCGCGAGCGCGGTGATCTGGTTGATCAGCTCGCGACCGACGCGGCCGACGCCGAGCAGGATGATGTCCGTGCCCTGCGCGCGCCGGCCGACCTTGCCACCGCCCACCTTGTGCAGGTGGAAGGCGGCGTGCACCGCGCGAAGCGCCGCGGGCGCCTGCCCGCCGTCGACGACGAACGAGATGATCCGCTCGGACGCGCCCTGGGCGATGGCGACGACGTTCGCTTCGGCCTGCGCCACCGCGCCGAAGATGCGCGCCGCGATGCCGGGTGTGTGGACCATACCCGAGCCGACGACGGCGATCGTCGCGAGCCCGGTCAGGATCTCGATGTCGTCGATCTCGTGGCGCGCGATCTCTTCTGTGAATGCTTCGCGGAGTGCCGCAACGGCGCGCGGCGCTTCAGACTCCGGCACGGTGAAGCAGATCGAGTGTTCGCTCGACGCCTGCGAGATCATCGAGATGGAGACCCCGGTGGCGGCGAGCGCCCCGAAGGCCCGCGCCGCTACGCCGGGCACGCCGATCATCCCGTTCCCCTGCACGGTGACGAGCGACTGCTTGAGGATCGCGGAGAGCGCGCGCACCGGCGAGCCGCCGGCGGGGCGGCCAGGCACGATCGTCGTTCCCGGCGACTCCGGGTTCGCGAACGGCCGGATGCGAAGGATCGTCCCCTGCTGCAGCGGCACGAGCGTGCGCGGGTGCAGCACCTTCGCGCCGTAGTAGGCGAGCTCGGACGCCTCGCGCGCGTCGAGCAGCGGGACGACGCGCGCATCGGGCACGAGGCGCGGATCCGCCGTCATGCAGCCGGCGACGTCCTTCCACAGCGTGATCTCGTTCGCCTCGAGGGCACGCGCGAGGACGGTGGCGGTGAGATCGGTGCCACCGCGGCCGAGGGTGACGATCTCCCCGTCGCGGCCCTTGCCGATGAAGCCGGGCACGACGACGACCAGTCCGCGGTCGAGCAGCGGCTCGAGTGCGGCGCGCGCCGCCTCATCGGTGAGCGCGAGGTCGGGAGCGGCGTTGCCGGCGCGGCCGTCCGTGAAGAGGAATTCCTGTGCGTCGGCGACGGTGCTGGGGATGCCTGCGCGCTCCAGCGCGGCGGAGAGGATGGCGGTGGAGAGCCGCTCCCCGCGCGCGAGGATGTCGTCGCGCGTGCGAGGCGTCAGCTCGCGCGCACCGTCGACGCGCTCCAGGATCTGCTCGAGCTCCTCGAACGACGCCTCGATCTGCTCGGCGATCGCCGGTGCGTCGAGCATGAGGTCCGTCGCGACGTCCATGTGTCGTGAGCGCTGCTCGCGTGCCGTGGCGATCGCGCCGTCGAGATCGCCGGCCGCGGCGGCGGTCGCCGCGCTCACCAGCGCATCCGTGACGCCCTGAAGGGCAGAGGCGGCGACGACGCGGCGCGTCCCCGTTCGATCGAGCGCGAGCAGGCGGACGACGCTCGCGATGGCGCCCGCGTCGGCGAGCGCGGCCCCTCCGAACTTGTGGACGACGACGGAACGTGCTTGGGCGGGCATGCGTGAAGCTCCGGAACGAGAGGTCGCGCGGGTGCGCGACGGACAGTCTGATTACAAAAAACGCGGCCCCGTCGGAGGGGCCGCGTGAGCATCGTCGTGTGCGCTGTCGCTACACGGAGAGTGCGCCGCCGCCCCCGAAGGGATTCGTCGTCGTCATCGTCATCCGCGTGTACGTGTAGCGCGAGTAAGAGATCATCGGGGAGTGCGATGCAGCGAGGGCCCGACAGTCAGAGAGCGCCGGCGGCGGGCCGGCGCTCTCTTTCTAGACTAGGCCTGGACGAGCACGCTGTCAAGCACGTTGCCTCGCGCGACGGGGCTTCGCCGGCTCGGCGCCGTCCCCCTCTTCCGCGTCCATGTTGATCTGGTTCTCGGCGCTCCAGAGATCCTTGAGCTCTTCGACGTAGAGCTCTCGCAGCGAATCCATTTCTGCCATCGTGTGCGCTCCGCGTTGACGTGTACATGCGTGCGGGGCAGTCCAGCGATGGTGTCGGGAAGGGCAATCGTCATGCCCTCGAATGCTCGCACTGTGTCGGACGGGGTGATGTCACGTGGTCGATTAGATTGCACGAACTCCACTCAACGATCGCGCGTATGCCACTGCTTCGACTGCATCTCCTGCGACACGGCCAGACCAACGCGAGCCGCGGCAATCTGTTCAGCGGACGCAAGATGAATCCGGGTCTGACCGAGGAAGGGCTCGCGATGGCCGAGTCGTTCGCCGAGGCGTACCACGACCGGAAGTGGGCGGCGATCTATTCCAGTCCGCTCGATCGTGCGGTCACGACGGCGCAGCCGCTCGCGGATGCGGTGGGATTGCCCGTGCAGAAGCGCGACGGCTTCGCCGAAATCGATTACGGCGCGTGGGATGGCCTGAGCGCGAAGGAAGTCGCCGAACGCTTCCCGATCCAGTACGCGAAGTGGACGGCCGATCCGGCGTGGAACCCTCCGACCGATGGCGAGACGGCGGTCGCGCTCGCGCACCGCGTGACGCAAGAGCTGGAGGCGATCGAGCACACGTACCACGACGGAGGGAACGTGCTGATCGTCGCGCACAAGGCGACGATCCGCGTCGCGATCTGCGTGCTGCTCGGCGTCGACGTCGGCCGCTTCCGCTACCGCTTCGATTGTCCCACTGGCTCGGTGACGATCATCGAGTTCCGCGAGCACGGACCGTTCGCGTTTGCCATCGCCGATCGTTCGCATCTCAGTGCGAAGCTTCGCGCGCTTGAAGGAACCTGAACTACCACTCCCAGTAGGTAGTACCAGGTACTGGGTACCGAGACTGGCATACTGGCTCCCGGAATGTGGGGCGAGATCCTGTGGTCGGATCCTGGGGTCAGATCCTGGGGTCAGATACCGAAGGTGTCTGACCCCTTGGCGCGTTGGGCTCTGACCCCGGGCTCTGACCCCAAATACGAACGGCCGGACTCAGTACCAGTACCTGGTACGAAGTACGGCCGTCTGCTTTTCAGATAGAGCGACTCGCGAGGCTTCCGGGAGCTCGTATGCCAGTCCGAGTACCGGGTACTCGGTACTACCTACTGGGAGTGGTAGTTCAGTCGTATTCATCCGACCCCTGCACCCAGATGAACCCCTGGAGATCGATCATGTCTTTCGGCCGAAGGTCGCGCGTGTCGCGGCGGACCGTCTCGGCGAAATCGAGGAGGCTTCGGTACGTCGCCCAGTTTGGCTTCGACCTGTACTGGAAATCGAAGCCGTATGCCTCCGCCGCGATGCGCGTCACGTTCGGCTTGAGGAAGATGTGCGTGTCGGGGCGGGCGATGAATCCGAACACGGTGACGAGCGGCCAGGTCAGCACCCGCGTCTGCCGGCGCGGGAGTGTGGAGACGACCTCACACCAGCGCTCGAAGCGTAGCTCGTCGCTCCCGCGCCCCCAGAGGAAGTCGTACAGTCCCTCGGCGAAGAGACGGGCCCCAGGGCGAAACCTGATCGCGTCGCGCAACGCCATCTTCTCGAACGAGAAGAGCAGGTTGGTGCGCGACTCGATCCGCACGGCGGTGCCGGCGATCTCCTCGAACTCTTCCGCGGCCAGCAGCTTCCGATAGGCCGAGGGATCGAGCGTCTCCTGCCACCGCTCGTGCGCGGCCCATTTGTAGTCGCGCTCCCAGTCGATGTAGGTCTCGTCGCCGAAGCCGCCGGGAAAGAACTTGAGGAACTTGCGGCGCGCACGCGCGGCGCCCGGGGTGATGGTGCGTGGCGCGACGATCGGGATGCGGGGCTTCTGACGTTTCGTGCGCGTGGCCATAGGGCTCGGGCTCAGCTGTTCAACGATGGATGAGCGCGCGTTCCCAAGGTCCAATGGGACAAAGCCCGTGCCAGTTTGTATCTCGAAGGCGGGCCGAACCGTCTATTGCGGTGGGCGTGGTGCTGGCCGGCGTGTCGGGCGCCGTTGCGCCGCCGGATCGGGCACCCCCTATTTTCCTGCGGCCCCGCATCTCCGTCGCGTGCCGCACTACCACTCAGAGGACCAATGGCGACGAAACTCGACAAGTCGATCAAGCGTGAGCTCGAGCATCAGGGAAAGCTTTACACGATCACGCTCGCGCCCGAAGGAGTGAAGGTCGTTGAGAAGGGTAAGCGCAATGGTATTGAGCTCTCCTGGGCGTCGATCATCAGCGGCGATGCGCAGCTGAACGAGAACCTGAAGATCTCGGTGGACGCGGCGCGTCCCGGCGGCATCTAGCAGGACGACGCCGCGCGGCAGCGCGCGGCGTCACGAGGCCCGCTCCGCGCGAAGACGCGATTCGCTCGCGGAGCGGTGGGCCGGCGAAGGACGCGCCGAGTGGTACATCGCGCACTCCCGCCCCACGACGCTTCCATACACGCTGAGCGCGACCGCGCGCGCACCGGCGATCCAACGCCGGTACGTGACCGAACGTAGTCGTCCTACGGTCCTTGAATGGCCGAGCTCGCGATAGCTTGTGAGCGGGGAGCGCGCCGGGCGCACGGAGATCTCACAGGAGGCCGAGAGGTTGCTGGAGTCGGCAGTACGTCAGGGGTCCGCGCGCGACGACGCGCAGAACGCGGTGACGGTTCGCGACCAGCCCGTGCTCGTCGGCGGACGGCGGGGGGTCTTCCTCGTGTTGACGGCGCTGCTCACCGTCGCCGTCGCGACGTTCGCGCACTACTGGTTCACGCTTCCGGATGCGCGCGTCTACCCCGTGATGTACGGCCTGGCCACGATCGGGGTGTTCTATCTCATCGCCGTGTGGGTCATGCCCTGGGTCGCGCTCGCGCGAATGCGGCGGCCCGTGTACATCGCGCCGAAGCCGGGATGGCGCGTCGCGGTGATCACGACCTACACGCCGCCTCTCGAGTCGGTCGAGATGCTCGAGCAGACGCTCACGGCGATCGTCGCGCTCGAATATCCGCACGACAGCTGGGTCCTGGATGAGGGCGACGTGCCGGAAGTGCGCGCGCTGTGCGCGCGGCTCGGCGTGCGTCACTTCACGCGCCACGGTATTCCCGACTACCAGGCACCGGTCGGCCCGTTCACGGCACGCACCAAGTTCGGCAACCTGAACGCGTGGCTCGCCGAGCCGGCGTCCGCCGCGTACGACCTGGTCGCCGCGTTCGATCCGGATCACGTGCCGGAGCGCAGCTACCTCACGCGGACCCTCGGTTACTTCTCGGATCCCAGTGTGGGCTACGTGCAGGCGGCGCAGTTCTACTACAACCAGGACGCGGGCTTCGTCGCGCGCGGCGCGGCGGAGGAGTCGTACGCGTTCTACTCGTCCGGCCAGATGGCGGCGCACGCGTTCGGCGAACCGACGATCGTCGGAAGCCATACCGTTCATCGGATGTCGGCGCTGCGCGAGCTCGGCGGCGTGCCGCCGCACGAAGCGGAGGACGTGTACCTCACGCTGCTGTATCGCTGGGGGCGCTGGCGCGGGATCTACGTCCCCGAGATCCTCGCGATGGGGATGACGCCGGTGGACTGGCGCGCGTACACGCGGCAGCAGCGCCGTTGGGCGCGCGCGCTGCTCGACCTCAAGCTGCGTGTATTGCCGAAGGTCGCGCCGCGCATGACCCTCGGCGAGCGAGCCGTCAGTCTGCTGCACGGCACCTTCTTCCTGCGCCCGCTCGTGCTGCTGCTTCTGTATCCGATGGTCATCTACATGCTCATCGCGAACGTGCAGCCCACGTTCTACCATCGGTACGTGTTCTACGCCGTCTTCGCCCTGTCGATGGTGATCTTCTGCATCGACCGCTTCCGACAGCTCTACTATCTCGATCCAAAGCGCGAGCAGGGGATTCACTGGCGCTCGCTGGTGCTCCAGTACGCGAAGTGGCCCTACTTCGCCCAGGCGCTCTGGCAGGCGGTGCGCGGGTGGCGCGGATCGTTCACGGTCACGCCGAAGACGAGGACGCGCTCGATCGGCCGGGGGCTGGCCGTGCCGCACGTGGTGCTCTCGCTCGTGATGGCAATCGTGCTCGTCGTGCACGTCGCACGGTTCGGGGTGCCGCGGCGGGCGCTGCTCGGCAGCTCGCTCGGATTCATCGGGCTCTCGCTGGTGCTGGCCTCGACGGACCTGATCGAGCCGCCACGGCAATTCGATCGCACGCGCTACGCGCGGCGCCGCGCCGCGCTCGAGGACCTGATCGGTCCTCGGTAGTCAGGCAGTCACGTCGATCTCGCCGTTGGGGGCAGAGTCGGGATTCTAACCCCCGCGGCTCGTGCCGTGACTACGGGCGCAGCGTACGGAGCGCGAGCCTGAGCGCCTTGCGGTTGTCCGCTCGATGCGCCACCAGATGCGGAGACATGGCGGCGAGCGCGTAGCGGAGCGCGCTGAGCCTTCGTCCGTACTCGAGCTGGATCTTGGCGCCCTGGCGGAAGAGCGGGAGCAGCTCGCCCCGGATCGTCTTCCGGTACCGGCCCCCGGTGTGTCGGTCGATGAGACGATAGCCGTGGATCATCGCCTCGACGTCGGCGAGCCGACGGTAGTGCGCCATGTGCGTCGACCAGAAGCCGGCCGAGTGCACGCGATACGCGCCCAGCACCTCGTCGATGTACCCGATCGTCCCGTGCTCCGCGTTCAACACGTGAAGGGGCCAGTCGAAGGTCGGCATCTCGAGATACCAGTCCGGCAGCGCGCCGTAGAGGCCCGCGCGGAACATGACCGAGCAGGTCTGCATGAAGTTCCCGCGGGCCAGATCAGCGAGCGTCGAGATCGGCTCCGGGATCCGGCGCGAGATGAGGCGCTCCGGGTGCTCCGTGTGGAACGGGTGTGTCGGCGGATCGCCCTGCTCGTAGACCACGAGGGTGTTATGAAAGCAGATGCTGCACTCCGGGTGTGATCGGAGGAAATCCATCTGCCGCTGCAGCTTGTCGGGCGACGTCCAGTAGTCGTCGCTGTCGAGCAACGCGATGAACTGCCCGCGCGCCTGCTGCAACGTCTCCATGAAGTTGCGGTTCATGCCGAGATTCACGTCACGCAGGATCGGGCGGATCCGATCCGGAAAGCGCGCGGCGTACTCGAGCACGATCTCTCGCGTGCCGTCGGTCGAGCGATCTTCGCCGATCACGAGCTCGTAGTCGAAGTCCACGCGCTGCTCGACCACGCTGTCGATCGCCTGGCGGATGTACCGCTCCACGTTGTAGGCGATCATCACGATGCTGAGCGTGGGACGGTCGCTCGTGGTCACGCACCCTCGAGGGTCACGGTCTGCCAATCGAGCCGCGGCCGCACCACACCCTCCCATTTGCCGTAGAACGAAGCACGCATCCCAACATCGTCACGCACATCGAAGACCACCGCATCGTCCATCAGGAAGACGAGCCCACGCTCATTGAGGAGCGCGAACGAGACGCGGTGGAGGCCGTTGTTCAGGAGATTGGCCGGCACGTGGCAGACGTCGCGAATGAGCGTCGGCCCGTCTCGACGCTCCAGCCAGGGTGAGTGCTCCGGCGGTCCGACGTTGAACACGCTCACACCCTGCTCGCTGTACAGGTGCAGGCTCGGGACGAGCCGCGCGCTCGGATCGGTGCGCCAGTACTCGAACTCGATCACGAACGGCGTCGCCACCGAGATGACGTCGCCGGCACGTCCACCCTCGGGCCGAACGCGCACCGCGTGCATCCGCACGTGCTCGTTGCCGGGAGCCGTCGTGGGGTCCGTCCACTGCTGCTCGATCCGCGTGGTGGCGAAGGCGCGGAGGTAGTTCGAGACGACGGTCCGGGTCGGTCCGTCTTCGGCGATCCGCCCCTCACGCATCCAGATGACGCGATCGCACAGGCCTTCGATCGCGAACATGTTGTGGCTGACGAACAGGATCGTGCGCCCATGCCGCGCGACGTCGCTCATCTTCCCCACGCACTTCTGCTGGAACGCGGCATCGCCGACCGCGAGCACCTCGTCCACGAGCAGCACCTCGGGCTCGAGATGCGCCGCCACCGCGAACGCGAGCCGCAGGTACATGCCGCTGGAGTAGAACTTGACCGGCGTGTCGATGAAGCGCTCGACCTCGGAGAAGTCGACGATCTCGTCGAACCGCTGGAGGATCTCGCGGCGGCGCATCCCGAGGATCGCGCCGTTGAGGAAGATGTTCTCGCGGCCGGTGAGCTCCTGGTGGAATCCGGTGCCGACCTCCAGCAGCGACCCGAGCCGGCCGCGGATCTCCACGCGCCCGGTCGTCGGCTCGATGACCTGCGCGAGCACCTTGAGCAGCGTGCTCTTGCCCGCGCCATTCGCGCCGATGATCCCGAGCGTCTCTCCCGTGCGCACGTCGAACGACACGTCCTCCAGCGCGCGGAGGATCCTGCGCTCGTCGTCGGAGCCTCTCGAGGTCAATCGCTGCATGACGCGCGACGCTCCCGACGCCAGCGCCTCGCGCAACGTCGGGTACTTGTTCAGGCGCGCGCCAAGGCGGAACCGCTTGGACACGTGCTGCACGCGGATCGCGACGGAGTCGTGCGCCGTCATACCACGTCCGAGAACGACTTTTCCATCCGGCGGAAGAAGAACAATCCGCCGATCAACGTGGCCAGCGCCGCCAGCGCCGAGACGAGGATCATCGGGCCTGGTCGAGTGCCCGTCCCGAGCAACGCCCAACGGAAGCCTTCCACCACGCCGACCATCGGGTTGATCGCGTAGAGCGTGCGCCAGCGCTCGGGTACCAGGCTGCTGGGATACACGATCGGCGTGGCGTACAGCCAGACCTGCACGAGGAAGGGGACGACGTACTGGATGTCACGGTAGAGGACGTTCAGCGCCGAGAACCAGAGTCCGACGCCCAGCGCCGTGACCAGCGCGAGCAGCACGAGCGCCGGAAGCCAGACCATGTTCGCGGTCGGCACGATGCCGTAGTGCGCGGCCAGGCCAAGCAGGACGACGAACGCGATGCCGAAATCGATGAGCCCCGCCGAAACCGCGGAGATCGGGATGACGAGCCGCGGGAAGTACACCTTCCGCAACAGCGCCTGGTTGGAGACGAGACTGGTGGACGAGAGGGTCAGCCCGTTCGCGAAGAAGGTCCACGGCACGAGCGCGGTGTACGCGAAGAGCGGATAGGGCACGCCGTCCGACGGCATTCGCGCGAGCTTCCCGAAGAAGATGCTGAAGACCACCATCGTGAGCAGCGGCTGCAGGATCGCCCACGCCGCGCCGAGGACGGTCTGCTTGTACCGCACCTTCACGTCGCGCCAGATGAGGAAATAGAGCAGCTCGCGGGAGCGCCACAGCGCGCCGAGGCGGAGCCCGATCCATCCCTTCGACGGCTCGATGACCGTCACCGGCACCTCAACCGCCACGCGAGCGCTCCGTCAGCATCGCGCGCCGGCCGTCCCCTGACGGGGTCATTCTGCGAGGCGGTCTCGAGGCGGCGAGGGGTGTGCCGCTTCCCATTCCGCCATGCGCGCCGCGACTTCGGCGTCGTTCTCGGCCAGCTCCCGGAGCTGACGGAGCACGTCCTGCTGCGTCGGACCGGTCGCCTCGGCGATGAGCGGCGCGGTGCCGAAGAGCTGGCGCGATGGGTCGCGTCGCCGCTCCACCTGCAGGATCCCCCGCACCTGCCCGTCGTCGGCGACGGCAAGGGAGACGAGCACGATCATCCCTCCCGGCAGCACGCGGCGGAACGCGAGAAAGTGTGGGCGCATGTGTACAACCTGCGCGACGCGCACGTGCAGCGCAAACCATTTCGGGGCTCGACCGATTGCGTCGCCGCAGGGGAGCGGTGATTTTTCCTGACGTGAAAATTCTCGTCATCGATATCGGTGGGTCGCACGTCAAGCTGCTCGCCACCGGCCGCCGCGTCCCGGTCAAGGTCCCATCGGGGCCCACGCTCACTGCTGCCCGCATGGTGGAGGAGGTGCTCGAAGCGACCGAAGGCTGGTCGTACGACGCCGTCTCCATCGGCTATCCAGGCCCCGTCGCCAACAACCGGCCCAAGGTAGAACCCGTGAACCTCGGTGACGGGTGGGTGCGCTTCAACTACCAGCGCGCCTTCGGCGTGCCCGTGAAGATGATCAACGACGCGGCCATGCAGGCGCTGGGCAGCTACGCCGGTCGCACGATGCTCTTTCTCGGACTCGGCACTGGCCTCGGCAACACCCTCGTGATGGACGGCTGCATCGTGCCCATGGAGATGGGCCACCTGCCATTCGCCAATGGGAAGACCTACGAGGACACGATCGGCGAGGCGGGGCTGAAGCGGACGGGCAAGCGCAAATGGCGGCGGAACGTGCGCATCATCGTCGATCTGCTCGCCGCCGCGACCAACGCGGACTACGTCGTTCTCGGCGGGGGCAACGTGCGGCACCTGGACGAGCTGCCTCCGAACACCCGGCGCGGCAGCAACGCGAACGCGTTCCGCGGCGGATTCCGTCTCTGGGACGACGAAACGACGAAGACGAAGCGCGCGAAGAAGAAATAGTCGCCGCGGAGAGCGCAGGCCCCTGCGCTCTCCGCTCGGAACGTCCTAGAACGTCCGCGACTGACCCGGCGTCATGATCACGGCGCGCTTGTCGCCGGCGAACGCGGCGCGCACCTGCGCTTCTGTCGCCAGCACCGGGAAGGTGGCGTAGTGCATCGGCACGATCGTCGTCGGATGGAAGTACTTCCGGATCGCGAACGCCGCCGTCTTCGGGTCCTGTGTATACGGGCCGCCACCGACGCCGAACAGCAGGATGTCGGGATGGTAGAGCTCCTCGATGAGCCCCATGTCGCCGAACACCCAGGTGTCGCCCGTGTGGTAGAGGGTGCGGCCGTCGGCGAACTCGAGGACGAAGCCGAGCGGGCGGCCCCCCGGATCGCTCGAGTGCATCGCCGGCACGACATGCACCGTCACGTCGCCGAACTTCAGCGTGCCGCCCGGGCTTGCGCCGCGGTTCTGCGCCTCGGGGAGGCCGAGCGTCTGAACCCACTCGTACGGGCCGACGACCGGCACACCACCCGCCGTCGCGATCGCCTTCACGTCCTGCGTGTGATCGAAGTGCGAGTGCGAGACGAGGATCACCGCGGGCCTCGTCGCGCCGTTGTAGCGCGAGAGCTGCTTGAGCGAGTCCGGAGTGGTCGGATTGCCGGTGAGGAAGGGGTCGATGAGGATGCGCGTGCCCCCCGACGAGATGACCTCGAACGCGGCGTGGCCGAGCCACTGCACCTTCACGGGCGCGCGCCGCGGGGCGGCCGCTCCCTGCGCGGCGAGTGGTGCGACGGCGACGGTCGCCGCGAGGGCGACCGCGAGCGGAACGGCGAATGCGCGACGGGAGGGGGACGCGACGGAACGAAGCTGCGGCATGATCACCTCACTGGTTCGAGTCACCTGAAGTCGGCCTTGGCCTTCAGCCCTTCGAGCAGCGACGGGATGAACCCGCCGAAGCTGCCGTTGCTCATCACGAGGACGACGTCGCCCGGCTCGGCGTGGTCGATCACGCGCTGCACGAGCTCACTGACGTCGCGCGACGCATTGGCGTCGATGCCGCGCGCACGCAGCGCCTCGACGACCTTGCCGATGTCGAGCTGTTCGTCGAGCGGCACCTTGTCGTGCGGCTCCGGCACGCGGATCGACGCGAGCGAGGCGCCCTCGAACGCGCTCTCGTACTCGTGCTGGTGGATGTTGCGCCGGCTCGTGTTCGAGCGCGGCTCGAACACGGCCCAGAGCCGCCGGTCGGGGTAGCGCTGGCGGATGGCGACGATCGTCTCGCGCACCGCCGTCGGGTGATGCGCGAAGTCGTCGATCACGAGCACGCCGTTCTCCTTGCCGCGGATCTCCTGGCGCCGCTTCACTCCCTCGAACGACGCCAAGCCGGCGCGGATGTCGTCGGCCTTGAGGCCGAGCGAGCGCGCCACCGCGTACACGCCGAGCGCGTTCTCCACGTTGTGGTGGCCGGACATCGGGAGCAGGAACTCCCCCGCGCGGCCACGCGGCTCGATGACGACGAAGCGCGCCCCCTCGGGGCCGAAGCGAAGATTTTCCGTGGTGTAGTCGGCGGGCCCCTGCACCGCGTAGGTGGCGACGTACGCGCGCGACGAGCGCTGCGCGATCGCCACGGCGTTCGGATACGAGGCCGCCACGGCGAGGAATCCATTTTCCGGGAGCGTCGCGGCGAACTTGTCGTACGCCGATTCGTAGTGCGCCATGTCGCGGTAGATGTCCGCGTGGTCGAACTCCACACTCGTGAGGATGGCCGAACGCGCGCGGTAGTGCAGGAACTTCGGGCCCTTGTCGAAGTAGGCCGTGTCGTACTCGTCCCCTTCCACCACGACGAACTCGCCATTCCCGACGCGGAAGTTCGAGTTCGCGTTGAGCGTCACGCCCCCCACGAGGAACGAAGGATCGGTTCCGGCGGAGACGAGCACGTGCGCGAGGAGCGCCGACGTCGTCGTCTTGCCGTGCGTGCCGGCCACGACGACGCTGTGCTTGTCCGCCAGCACGAGGGAGCCGAACGCCGCGGGGAAGCTCATCTGCGGGATGCCCTTCTCGCGCACCGCCGTGGCCTCGACGTTCACGCGCCGGATCACGTTGCCGATGATGACGAGATCCGGGCGCGCCTCGACGAGGTTCACGGGCGAGTAGGGGGACATCGCCGTCACCCCCCATCCTTCGAGCATGTCGCTCATCGGCGGGTAGACGTTCTCGTCGCTCCCGGTGACGTCGTAGCCCTTCGCCTTGAGCATGCCGGCGAAGGAGCCCATGCCCGTGCCCGCGACGCCGACGAGATGGATGCGGCGGATGGAGTCGGGGGCGATGTTGGTGAGAACGTTTCCGTTGTCGTCGGGCATGTTGGTTGAAGCGGGTCGGGGTGCTGCGGATCCTCTGAAGTCTAGCGACGCGCGAGCGAGCGGAATGTCATCGCCGCAAAGCGATCGCCGTTCACGGGTCCGCGGCCCCATCGTGCGTCGAACGCGGCCGTCGGCTTCGCGGCGACCACGTCGCGCTCCGTCGCTCCGCCCGCGACCAGGCGTGCGACGCGATCGCGCACGGCGACGAGCATGTCGCGATACTCGCGCAGCGCTGTCCCGTTCGTCGTGGCGCCGCGTATCGGGACGAACTGCGCCTTCGTCTCGCCGAAGTTCCGCGTGAAGGTGTCGATCGTCTTCACCAGCCCGTCGAACGAGCCCCCTGCCGCGAGATCGAGGTCGGGATAGCCGTCGCTCGTGTAGTCGGCGCCGAGCAGCAGCACCCCCTCGCGCTCGAGGTGCACGATGACGTCGGCGTCGCTGTAGCCGGCCGGCTGATGGACGACGTGTGCCTCGTCGCCGGAGAGCCCGAGCTGCACGACCTCGGAGAATCCCATCGACGGGAGCGCCTCCACTCCAGCGCGCATCATGCGTGCGCGCGCGAGCTCGTGCGCCAGGCTGATCGCGCGCCCCGCCGAGGCGCCCCAGCCGCCGTCCCCCTCGCGCGTCGCGTCGTCGGACGACATGGCGAGCGCGTAGCGCACCGGTGGCGCGTGCTGCGACGCGAGCAGGGTGCGCGCGGCCGCGACCAGCTCCGGGCGCTGCGCGCCGGCGACGAAGCTCTCCTTCGCGCCGATGCGTACGACGAGGTTTCCCCCCGCCACGGACAGCAGGTGCAGCCCGGGCCCGATGAGGGTGTGTCGCGGCGCCGGTCCCGCCTGGGCGGCCGCGCTGCGCCCGCCTGCTGCCAGTGCCATAGCCGCCAGCACACACGCGCTCCACCACGCCGGCGCGCGCCGGCCCATCCGCGCGCTGGCGCGCGGGTACATCGCCTCACTCGATTGCATCGCTCTCCTGTGATCGCTCCTCCCTCCGGCGCTACGCACCACCGGTCGGAGTTCGCACGTCCAGTAGTTGGAATCGCACAACGCTCGCCGGCGGTTCTCGGCCACGCAATGGGAGCGGCACGAGCGCGCGCAGTCTGGCCGATCGATGTTCGCGCACCTAGAGTTCTAGCCGTGTCCCCCTCCCAACCGGCGAATGGATCTGCGTGAGGAGCTCGAAGCGGCGCTAGGCGAGCTCTACTCGATCGAGCAGGAGCTCGGCGGAGGCGGCATGAGCCGCTGCTTCCTGGCCAGGGAGACCGCGCTGGAGCGACGTGTCGTCGTGAAGGTGCTGCCCAGGGAGCTCACCGGCGGCGTGAACGTCGACCGCTTCCGCCGCGAGATCGTCCTCGCCGCGCAACTGCAGCATCCGCACATCGTCACCCTGCTCTCGACCGGTCAGGTCGGCGGTGTCCCCTACTATACGATGCCGTACGAGGAGGGCCGGTCGCTGCGCTCCCGTCTGCGCGAGAGCGGCCCGCTCCCGATCGGGGAGACGGTCGGCATCCTCGGCGACGTCGCGAAGGCGCTCGCCTTCGCGCACGAGCGCGGGGTGATCCACCGCGACATCAAGCCGGACAACATCCTCCTCTGCGGCGGCGCCGCGGTCGTCTCCGACTTCGGTATTGCCAAGGCGGTCTCCGATTCGAAGGATCAGCCGCCGCCGACGGTGACCGGCGAATCGCTCACGCAGATCGGCATGTCGGTCGGGACGCCGACGTACATGGCGCCGGAGCAGGCCGCCGCCGAGCCCGACGTCGACTTTCGCGCCGACATCTATTCGTTCGGCGTGATGGCGTACGAGATGCTCGCGGGCCGGCCACCCTTCTGCGACCTGTCGCCGCGCAAGCTGCTCGCCGCGCATCTCTCCCAGGCGCCCGAGCCCATTCGCATGCGGCGTCCCGACACACCGCCGGCGCTCGCCGACCTCGTGATGCGCTGCCTGGCGAAGGAGCCGGAGGATCGCCCGAAGAACGCGGCCGAGTTGGTGCGCGTGCTCGAGATCGTGCAGGCCGGTGAGGAGCGCGCCCGCACTGGCGCGGCGCGCGGCGGGCTCGGACGCCGGTTGGTGCTC
>DASVNI010000467.1:0-7067 GCA_036383935.1 Gemmatimonadaceae bacterium
CCGACGGTTCGCCCGAGCCCACGGGCACGGGCTCAGGCTTCCTCTTCACTCCGGATGGCTTCGTGCTGACGAACAGCCACGTCGTCGAGCGGGCGACGCGCGTGCGCGCCACCTTCCCCGACGGCGCGAGCTGCGGCGCCGAGATCGTCGGCCGCGATCCGCACACCGATCTCGCCGTGCTGCGCGTCGATGCGCCGCCCGTCACCCCCGCCACCCTCGGCGACGCGAGCCGCCTCCGCCCCGGTCAGCTCGTCGTCGCGATCGGCAATCCGCTCGGCTTCTCCTCGACGGTCACGTCGGGGATCGTCAGCGCGCTCGGCCGCACGATGCGCGCACAGACCGGTCGCGTCATCGACGCCGTCATCCAGACGGACGCCGCGCTCAACCCGGGCAACTCGGGCGGGCCGCTCGTCGATTCGCGCGGCGAGGTCGTCGGCATCAATACGGCGATCATCAGCGGCGCACAGGGCATCTGCTTCGCCGTGCCGGTGAGCACCGCGCAGCTCGTGATCCCGCAGCTCATCGCGGAGGGGCGCGTGCGGCGCGGGTGGATCGGCGTGTCGGGTCAGTCGATCCAGCTCTCGCGTCGCCGCGTGCAGATCAACCATCTCTCCGCGCCGGGCGCCGTGCTCATCACCGAGGTCGCGCCGGACAGTCCGGCCGACGTCGCGGGTCTCAAGGCGCGCGACATCATCGTCGGTTTCGCCGACGCGCCGATCACCCGCATTGATGATCTGCAGCGATTGCTGACACGCGAGCGGATCGACAAGGCAACGACGATCACCGTGATCCGCGAGGGCGCGCAGCTCACGCGCTGGATCATGCCCGCAGACGACGACAGGGCTCGGCACACCGAGCCCTGACATGGATCGGGGTCAGACACCGGGGTCAGATTCCGGGGTCAGATTCCGGGGTCAGATTCCGGGGTCAGATTCCGGGGTCAGATTCCGGGGTCAGATTCCGGGGTCGGATTCCGGGGTCAGATTCCGGGGTCAGACACCTTCGGTATCTGACCCCTTTGCCGTACGAAGCGTCTACCGGGGCGAACTCGGCACCGGCTGCAGCGACTCCTGCACCGTGAGCGGCTCGTGCCGGTCTCCCTCGAGCACCGCCTCGACGGGCACCGCACTCTCCGGGTCGTGCACGCGCGACACGAGCGCCGCCGCCACGATCATGCACACCCCGCCGAGCATCACGGTGTACAGCGGCGTGTTCGGGTTGTCCTGCCCGAACAGTGTGCGCGTCAGCGGCCCGAAGAAGAGAGAGGCAACTATCTCCGGGATGACGATGAAGAAGTTGAACACGCCCATGTACACGCCCATCCGCGCCGGTGGCAGCGCCGACGAGAGGATCGCGTACGGCATCGAGAGAATCGACGCCCAGGCGATGCCCACACCGACCATCGTGAGGAGCAGGATGTAGCGATCGTGGATCAGGTAGACCGACAGCAGCCCGATGGCGCCGCACACGAGCGCGATTGCATGCGTCGTCTTGCGGCTCGTCGCCTCGGCGACCTTCGGCAATGCCAGCGCGACGACGAAGCAGACGACCGAGTAGACGGCGAAGGTGAGGCCGCCCCACTCGATCCCCTGCGTGTAGAGCGGTGACTGCGGGTCAGTCGCGCCGAAGACGTGCCGCGCCGTTGCCGGCACGAAGAACAGCCACATGCAGAACAGCCCGAGCCAGGTGAAGAGCTGCACCACGGCGAGCTGCTTCATCGTCTTCGGCATCTCGCGGACGGCCTCACCCACCTCGGCGAGCAGCGCGCCGACCCCCGACTTCTCTTTCCGCCACCGCTCGAACGCCTCGAGATCCTCCGGCGGATACTCGCTCGTCGTGATCACCGTCCAGAGCACGGCGAGCAGGAACACTACCGCGCCGATCTGGAAGGAGTACTTCACCGAGAGCGGGATCCCGCTTGCCGTATTGCCCGCCACGCCGACCTTGCTCAAGATGAACGGCAGCGCATTGGCAAGGCTCGCTCCGATGCCGATGAACAGCGATTGCATGACGAAGCCCTTCGTACGCTGCGACGTGTCGAGCTTGTCGGCGACGAAGGCGCGGAACGGCTCCATCGATATGTTGATCGACGCGTCGAGCACCCAGAGCAGGCTGGCCGCCATCCAGAGGGAGGTCGACGTTGGCATCACGAACAGGGCGATCGAGGCGAGGATCGCTCCGGTGAGGAAGTAGGGGCGACGCCGCCCGAGTCGTCCCCACGTCCGGTCGCTCAGGGCGCCGATGATCGGCTGGACGAGCAGTCCGGTCATCGGCGCGGCGAGCCAGAGGATGGGCACCTGGTCGGGGCGCGCGCCAAGCCGCTCATACACGGCCGACATGTTGGCGAGCTGCAGCCCCCAGCCGAACTGGATGCCGAAGAAGCCATAGTTCATGTTGAACAGCTGCCAGAAGCTCAGGCGCGGCTTGTTCACGCGATGGATCCTCGAGTCGAAGGAACTAACGGATGAAGAACAATCCTCGGTCGGCCGTGTTCGCGGATGCTCGAAGCTCCGCATCGGTGCACGATTCGGCAAGGCGATTCGCATCGGCCGCGCTCGTGGGGCTGGCACTGCTCGCCCTCCCTCGGCCGAGCGCGGGCCAGCCCACGCGGGCGCCGATCGACACGACGTGGCGTCGCGGAGGCACGTGCTACGAGATCTTCGTGCGCTCCTTCCTCGACAGCGACGGCGACGGCATCGGCGACTTCAACGGCCTGACGCAGAAGCTCGACTACATCAACGACGGGAACCCGCGCTCCACGAAGAGCCTCGGCGCGAAGTGCATCTGGCTCATGCCGATCGACGCGTCGCCGAGCTATCACGGCTACGACGTCAAGAACTACTACCGGGTCAATCCGGAGTACGGCACGACGGCCGACTTCAAGCGGCTCGTCGCCGAGGCACACCGGCGAGGCATCACGGTGCTCGTCGATCTCGTGCTGAACCATGCGTCGAGCCAGCACCCGTACTTTCTCGAGGCGCTGCACGATCCCAACTCGCCGCACCGGAACTGGTTCCGTTTCTCCCCGACGAAGCGCGACGACAAGGGGCCGTGGGGCCAGGAGCTCTGGCACAAGTCGCCCGAGCGCGACGAGTACTACTACGGGATCTTCACCCACGAGATGCCCGACCTGAACTACGAGAACCCCGAGGTGCGCGCCGAGGCGGCACGTGTGGGGAAGTTCTGGCTCACGGAGATGGGCGTCGACGGCTTCCGGCTCGACGCCGTGCCCTATCTCGTGGAGGAAGGCACGCAGGTCGCCAACACACCGGGCACGCACGCCGTGCTGCGCGAGTTCGCCGCCTCGGTGCGACGCAACGCACCCGGCGCCTTCACCGTCGGCGAGGTGTGGGACAGCATCGGCGCGATCATGCCCTACTATCCCGACCAGCTCGACTCGTACTTCTCCTTCGAGCTCTCCGATCAGCTGCTCGACGCGGTGCGCACGGGAACGGGGGCGAAGCTCCTCGCGAGCTACGCGCGCATGAATCGCGCGATGCCGGGGACGCGCTGGTCCCCCTTCCTGCGCAACCACGACCAGACGCGCACCCTCACCGCGCTCGGCGGCGACCGCGCCGCGGCACGCCAGGCCGCCGAGCTCCTGTTGACGCTGCCCGGGCTGCCGTTCGTCTACTACGGCGAGGAGATCGGGATGACCGGGGACAAGCCGGACCCACGGTTGCGCACACCGATGCAGTGGACGCCCGGTCGCGCCGCCGGATTCACCACCGGCGCCGCCTGGGAGCCCCTGCAGCCCGACACGGCGACGGCGAACGTCGCGGTGGAGACCGGAGACTCCGCATCGCTGCTCACGCACTACCGACGGCTGATCCATCTCCGCTCCAACAACGCCGCGCTCGCGGGCGGTAACTTCCTTCCTCTCCAGTCGAGCGACCCGGCCGTCGCCGCCTTCCTGCGGCGCGACGGCTCGCATGTCGTGCTCGTCGTGGCGAACCTCGCGACCACGCCGCGTACGGGCGTCACTGTCAGCTCGGACAACACAGGTCTCCCCTCTGCGCAGTACACCGCGCGCGACCTCCTCGGCGGCGGCGCGGGCGCGGCACTCACCATCGGTGTCGACGGTCGCGTGAGTGCGTACGCGCCCGTCACCGCGCTCGCGCCACGGCGCACCTACGTCTTCGATCTGACCCGCTGAAGGGGTCAGATGCTGGGGTCAGATACCGAAGGAGCGCTCCGGGCTCTGACCCCAACGTTTGCGTTCACGGGCGTGCTGGGGCTGGGGCCGGTGCGTGCGCGGCCTCCTGCGCCGACATCGCGCGGGCGACGCCGTTCGTCCAGCCGAAGCCGTCCTGCGCCGGATATTCGCCGCCGCCGGCGCGCTTGCTCATGTCGAGGACGTCGTACTTCTCCGTCATCTTCCCCGTCACGCGGTAGGTGCGACGGTTCAGCGCCAGCCAGCGCGAGCGCGCATCGTTGGCGATGTCGTCGCGGCCGTACGCGTGCGCGGCCTGCACGCCGAGCCACTGCAGCGGCGGCCAGCCGTTCGGCGCGTCCCACTGCTGCCCCGACCGGATCGTCGTCGTGACGAAGCCGCCGGGCGAGAGGAACTCGCGACCGAGCCTGTCGGCGACGGCGCGCCCCTGCTCCGGCGTCGCCAACCCGAAGTAGAGCGGCGCCGCGGCGGCCATCGTCGGACGGTCGGTGACGCGCTCGCCGGTGCGCCAACGTACGTCGTAGAAGAAGCCGGAAGCCGGATCGAACGAGGCAGCCAACAGTGCGCGACGCCGCGCCTCGGCCTCCGCCGTGTACCGCGCCGCAACCTCGGCGTCGCCGGGCTGACCGCGCTTGAGGCGCAGCGCGGCGATCGTACGCTCGGCGTGATAGAGCAGGCTGTTGAGATCGACCGGCACGAGCGCGGTCGTCTCCAGCGTGCGGAGGTCGGACGGATCGCGCATCCAGCGACTGGAGAAGTCCCACCCACTCTCCGCCGCCGCGCGGATGTCGCGGTAGAGCTGCTCGCGCTTCTCCGGCGGCACCCGCTGCGCGAGCTCGTAGTCCTCACGATGCGATTCGGGGCGCGGCTCAGGACGATCGTCCCAGTAGCGGTTGAGCAGCGACCCGTCCTTCAGCCGTACGACGCGCCGGGCCGCGGCACCGGGGGCCACCTTCTCCGCGCCGTCCATCCAGAACGCGTGCTCCGCCTCGAGCGTCGGGAGGTACTCGAGCGCGCGCGTCGTGTCGGTCGCCGTCGCGTACAGCCCGACCATCGCGGCGAGATAGGGCGGCTGGCTGCGGTTCAGATAGTAGCTGCGATTGCCGTTCGGGACGTGGCCGACCGTCTTCACCAGATAGGCGAAGCCGTCGAGCATGTTCTTCACGAGATCGAGTCGGCCGTCCTGAATGAGGCCGAGCATCGTGAAGTACGAATCCCAGTAGTACACCTCGCGGAAGCGGCCCCCCGGGACGACGTACGATCCCGGCAGCGGGATGAGCGAGGAGTGCGAGTCGGGCGTATCGGCCGGCCGCGTGAGCAACGGCCAGAGCCCGGTGATGTGCTGCTCCATCGTCTGCGCGGTGTCCGACTTCGCGCCACTCGCGGCCGCGCGCGGCGGATCGAAGTGCGCTGCGACGAACGTCTTGAGGTCGAAGCCGGGCTTCGCGCGCTCGCTCAGATACAGCGCGGCGATCGTCTCGGGCGCCGACCGCGGCCGTGAGTCGACGAACGTCTTGGAGTCGGGGAAGACGCGCGCCATCTGCACGTCGTGGAAGAGCGGGCCGAGGTCGCGCGACGCGTCGTAGATCGCCGGCGTCGTGGACGGCAGCGGCGAGAGCGTCCCGACGGTCGGCGTAACCGCACCGCTGTGACAGGCGATCGAGAGCGCGGCAGCAGCGACAGTGGCGGTGAGTGGCGGAGTGTGGCGATGTGGCGAGCGCGGGATCATGGCGCTTTCGGTGAGGGGGCGGAGGTGGGGGCAGCCGCTTGCAGAAGCAGTAGACGATCGTTGTTCCGAGCCACGGCGACGAGCGGTCCGTTCGGCGTGCGCACCTCGCGCATCCGCCGGATCTGCCCATCGATCTCGAGGCCGCTGTGCAGCGCGTCCATTGGGACGAACCGACCGTGTCCATCGCCACGGAGTAGCACGCCGTGGCTCGCGTCGTAACGCCCCTGGGCCGGCGGCACGCCGAAGAAGTTGCCGCCGAGCAGGAGATCGAGGTGACCGTCGTGATCGAAGTCGGCGGCGACCGCTGCGTTGACCGGGGCGAGCTGCGCGGCGATGGGGAGCGGTTCCAGAAGGAACCGCTTTCCATCATTGCGCGCGATCGCGCTGGCGAAGGTGTTCGCCCGCAGCGTGCGCGCGGCCTTCAGCTGCTCGGCTGGTACCACCTTGTCGATCAGCCCCTCGCCGAACGACGCGTACGACGGAAAGCGCTCGCGCCATGCGGGAATCGCGCGCAGCAGCTCGTCGCGTCCAGCGATCACGTGATCGCCGTCGGCCTGCGCCAGCGTCGGGATCGCGATGACGTTGCTGTCGCCCGCGAAGTTGCCGAGGTACAGCTTCGCTGGCTTTTCCTTCGACGCGGTGATCGTCGAGTTGAGACCGAGGTTGCCGAGCACGAGATCGGGATGCCCGTCGGCATCGACGTCGGCGACGGAGACGGTGTTCCACCATCCCTCGCTGCCGGCGAGACCGACCTGCGCCGTGCGCTCGACGAGCTGTCCATTCTCGTTGTGGAAGACGCGCACCGGCATCCACTCGCCAACCACGACGAGGTCGAGATGTCCGTCGCCGTCGTAGTCCACCCACGTGCACGACGTCACCATCCCTGCCTCGGAGAGCGCCGGCGCGCGCTCGGCCGTCACGTCGGTGAAGCGGCCGGTGCCATCGTTCTTCAGAAGATGACTCTTCGGCGAGACGCCGTAATGGCCAGGGACCGAGCGGCTGCCGACGAAGAGATCGGGGTGGCCGTCGCCGTCGAAATCGCCCGCGGCGACGCACCCTCCGTTGTCGTACAGCGCCGGGATGGCATCCGGCGCACGCGTGAGCAGCCCGTGGCCATCGTTGAGATAGAGTCGCCCGCGCATCGGCGCCGCGGGCAGCTCGAAC
>DASVNI010000468.1:0-3103 GCA_036383935.1 Gemmatimonadaceae bacterium
GCTCGCGTCGCCGAATCTCTCGAACGAGACGCTCTTCCTGCTCGGCAAGCTCGCGCGCAAGACGGGTGGCGGCGGCGCCTTCCGCGTGCCGCAGGGCGGGCCCGAAGCACCGCTGCCCGGTGTGCCGGACCTGGCGCTGCGCTCCGATCGCGCCGCGAATGGACGCGGGGCGGAGCTCATGGGCTTCACGCGCAGCGACTCGCCGCTCGATGGGCTCGGCGCCGGTGACGTGCTGATCGTCGCCGACGAGGAGCTGGCCCAGCTCGACGCGGCGGGCGTGGCGAAGGCGGGTGCCGTGATCGTGATCGGCACGACGCTGCCCGCGTGGGCGCGCCACGCCGCGAACGTCGTGCTGCCGATCGCGAACTGCACGGAAGAGGAAGGCACCTTCACCAACCTGCGCGGACGCGTGCAGCGCTTCCTGCAGGCGAAGGCGGCGCCGGGTGCGGCGCGGCCGAGCTACTTCGTCCTCGGCGATCTGCTCGCCGCGGCGGGAGAGGGTTCGGGCTACTGGACGGCCGGCCAGACCTTCGACGCGCTCGCGGCGGAAGTGCCGGCGTTCGCGGGGCTCAACTATGACGGGCTTGGATTGCGCGGCGCGATGATCCAGGGCGCCCTGACGGGAGCAACCGCATGACGACGCCGATCGCACTCCTCCAGGCGGCCACGCCGGGCTCTCAGCCGCACGTCATCCCGTGGCTCATCTTCACGCTGGTGAAGCTGATCGCGGTGTTCACCGTGTACATGGTCGGCGTCGCGCTGCTGACGCTCGCCGAGCGCAAGATCTCGGCGTGGATCCAGGACCGGCACGGTCCGAACCGCGTCGGCAAGGGCTGGCTGCAGCCCGCCGCGGACGGCATCAAGAACTTCGTGAAGGAAGAGACCTATCCGGCGGCGGCGAACCTTCCGCTGTTCGTGTTGGCGCCGGCGCTCGCCTTCATCCCGGCGCTCATCACCTGGGCGGTCATTCCCTTCGCCGCGCCGTGGGACTCGCCGTGGGGGCTGTTCGAGATGGTGCTGGCGCCGCTCCCGGTCGGCTTCCTGTTCATCCTCGCGATCTCGTCGCTGGGCGTGTACGGGATCGTGATCGCCGGCTGGTCGTCGAACAACAAGTACGCGCTGCTCGGCGGACTCCGCTCCAGTGCGCAGATGATCTCCTACGAGATCGCGATGGGGATGAGCACCATCCCCGTGCTGCTGCTCTCGGGGAACGTGACGCTGAGCCGGATCGTGAACCAGCAGGCGTTCGAGACGTGGAACGTCCTGAACCTCACGATCGCGTTCTTCATCTTCCTGGTCGCCGCGTTCGCCGAGACGAACCGTCTGCCGTTCGATCTCCCCGAGGCGGAGTCCGAGCTCATCGCCGGCTACCACTCGGAGTACAGCGCGATGAAGTTCTCGCTGTTCTTCATCGCCGAGTACGCGAACATGGTCACGGCGAGCGCGCTGATGGCGACGCTGTTCTTCGGCGGATGGGACATCCCCTTCACGCTGTGGGACAACGTCGCGCCGCACACGGGGCTCAAGACGCTGCTCACCCTCGGCTTCTTCGGCGCGAAGGTGCTGTTCTTCGTCTTCCTCTACATGTGGATTCGCTGGACGCTGCCGCGCTTCCGGTACGACCAGCTGATGTCGCTCGGGTGGAAGGTCCTGCTGCCGCTCGCGCTGGGCTACATCGTGGCGATCTCGACGACGATCGTCACGCTGGACGCCCTCGGCTTCGCGCGCGGCTCGGTGCCCTTCCACCTCGGGCTGATCCTGCTGAACCTCGCGGCGGTCGTGATCCTCTTCGTCCTGCTCGACCGCGGACGGGTGATCAGCCCCGCGTATTCGCGCCTCGCCCCGGGTGAGGTCGAGAAGCTTCGCGAGATGAGCACCCCGCGTCGCGCTGCCCCATTCCTTCCCGAGTCCGGAGACTGATGTCCATCGGCGTCAAGGTCGTCGAGCGGCCGATCGAACAGACGAGCTACGTGCGCGCCACCCTCACGGGGATGGCCCACACGCTCAAGCACCTCTTCACTCCCGAGAAGGTGACGACGCAGTACCCCGAGCAGAAGGAGTCGATCTCCAAGCGCTGGCGGGGCACGCATCGCATGCTCACGACGGAGGACGGCAAGGCGAAGTGCGTCGGCTGCGGCCTCTGCCCGACCATCTGCCCGGCGAACTGCATCAAGCTCGTGCCTGGCGAGGACGAGAAGGGAAATCGCTATCCGCTCGTGTTCGAGATCGACGAGTTCCGCTGCATCTTCTGCGGCTACTGCCAGGAAGTGTGCCCGGAGGAAGCGATCCACGTCGGCCGGCACTACGAGAACGCGGAGTACAGCCGTGAGGGCTTCGTCTACGACCTCGAGCGGCTGATGGCACAGACCCACCCCGTGTGCGAGATGTGGGATCCCGCAGATCCGAAGGGGGAGTGATGGTTCACAACGAACTGCCGCTGTTCTACGTCTTTCACTTCTATCTGTTCGGGATCATCGCGATCGCCTCGGCGCTGGCGTTCGTGACGCGGCGGAGCCCGGTCGCGGCGGCGCTCTGGCTGGTCACGACGATGTTCGCCCTCGCGGCGATGTACGTGCTGCTCGACGCGCAGTTCATCGGCGTCATCCAGGTGCTCGTCTACGCGGGCGCGATCATGGTGGTGTTCCTGTTCGTGATCATGCTGCTCAACCTCGGCCACGCGTCGGAGGTGAACGACGCACGGGGCCTGGGGTGGAAGCTGGCGGCCGGCCTCGTAGGCCTGGCGATGCTCGCGCAGATGTTCGCGCTGACCCGCGCCAAGGTGCCGGAGAAGCTCACGCTGCCCGAGGGCACCGTCGCGAACCAGGTCGCCACGCAGGGAGCGATCGCGCCAATCGCGGGACCGCTGTTCAACCAGTATCTGCTGGCGTTCGAGGTCACGAGCGTGCTGCTCCTCGCGGCGGTCGTCGGAGCCGTCGTGCTGGGCAAGCGCCGGGAGAGTGCCCATGCTCGCTGAGTCGCTGTTCTTCAGCGCCGTCCTGTTCATGATCGGCGTCGTCGGTGTCCTCACGCGCCGCAACGCGATCATCGTGTTCATGTGCGTCGAGCTGATGCTCAACGCCGTGAACCTCACCTTCGTCGCCTT
>DASVNI010000469.1:0-16206 GCA_036383935.1 Gemmatimonadaceae bacterium
ATGTCGCCGATCACGTTGCAGACGCCGCATCCCGGTTGGGCGGAGCAGGATCCTGAGGCCTGGTGGCAGGCGACACTGGCCTCGATCGACGCGGTGCGCGCGAAGCGAAAGGATGCGCGCATCGCGGCGATCGGGATCTCGGGGCAGATGCACTCCTCGGTCTTCCTCGATCGCGCGGGCGACGTGATCCGGCCGGCGCTGCTGTGGTGCGACGGCCGCACGACGGCGGAGTGCGCCGAGATCACGACGCGCGTCGGTGGAGAAGAGCGGCTGCGTGATCTCGCCTCGAACCCCGCGCTGGAAGGGTTCACGCTGCCGAAGGTGCTCTGGCTGCGAAAGCACGAGCCGGAGGCCTTCGCGCGGCTCGCGACCGTGCTCCTGCCGAAGGACTACATCCGCTACCGGCTCACCGGCGAGCTCGCGACCGAGCCGTCCGATGCGTCGGCGACGCTGATGTTCGACACCGCGCACCTCCGGTGGAGCGAGGAGGTCATGCGTGCGGTGGAGCTTCCGATGTCGCTGCTGCCCAACGTCGGACCGTCGGCGGGAGTGCTCGGGCGTGTGACGGCCGATGTCGCCTCACGCACCGGCATCGAAGCGGGAGTGCCCGTCGTGGGCGGCGGCGCCGACAACGCCTGTGGTGCGGCGGGCGTGGGCGTCATCGCGCCCGGCGAGGTGGTGACGAGCTGGGGGACGTCGGGCACGGTGCTCGCGCCGACGGCGCAGCCCCTCGTCGATCCTCGACTGCGCGCCCACACCTTCTGCCACGTCCTCCCCGACACGTGGTACCTGATGGGCGTGGTGCTCACCGCTGGCGGGGCGTTCGCGTGGTACCAGGAGCAGCTCGCGCGCGAGCTCGCTGGTGTGAGCGACGCGGCCGCGCGACTCGATGCCGAGGCGGCGTCCGTTCCGCGCGGGGCGGAAGGGGTCACCTTCCTGCCGTATCTTCAGGGAGAGCGCACACCGCATCGCGACGCGGCGGCGCGCGGCGCGATCCTCGGACTCAGCCTGGCGCACACGCGGGCGCATCTCACGCGTGCCGTGCTCGAGGGGATCACCTTCGCGCTCCGCGACTCCGTCACGATCCTGCAGGCGCTCGGTCTCGCGCCAAATCATCTGCTGCTCACCGGTGGTGGAGCGAAGAGCGCGCTGCTCCGGCGGTTGCAGGGCGAGATCTTCGGCCTGCCCGTCACCACGGTGAATCGCGAGGAGGGGCCGGCCTACGGTGCCGCGCTGCTCGCCGCGGTCGGCGCGGGCGCGTTCCCCGACCTGCGCGCCGCGGTGGAGACGACGCTCACCCGCGCGCCGCTCGAGGTGCCCGAGCCGCTTGCGCACGAGGAGTACGCGCAGCCGTACGCGCGCTTCCGGAACGCGTTCCCCGCGGCGCGCCCCGACCTGCTGTCGCATGGCTGACGCCGTCGCTGAGACGTCCGCCGGCTCGACCGCTGTGACCTCTTCCGGCTCACGTGTGAGCGCCGTCCTGCGACGGCTGCTCGGGTCGCAGGAAACGGGGCTCGTGATCGTGGTCGCGCTGCTCACCATCGCGCTCATCGCGCTGGCCGGCTCGCATCTCGATCGGCGCACGGGGCTCGAGGTGAACAACTTCTGGAACGCCAACACGATCGTCCAGACGCTCACCGACGCGAGCTTCTTCGCGATCATGGCGGTGGGCGCCACGATGGTGATCATCAGCGGCGGGATCGACCTGTCCGTTGGGTCCATCTACGCGCTGAGCGGCGTCACGATGGCCATCGTCGTGCGATCGATGGGGACGAACACCGCGGGCACGGCGATCGTCGCGATCGTCGTCTGCGTCGGCATCGGGCTGCTCTGCGGCCTGCTCAACGGCATCCTCGTCGTCGGGTTGCGCGTGCACCCGTTCATCGTGACGCTCGGGACGATGTGGGTGCTGCGCGGCATCGCGTTCGTCGAGAGCAAGGCGGAGAGCATCCTCGTGCCGTCGGCACTCACCGCGGTGACCAAGGCGTCGCTCGGGCTCGGGGGTGGGCTCTATCCCGTGCCGATGCTGGCGATGATCGCGGTCACGGTGCTCGGCGCGATCTATCTCAACCGCACGGTGATGGGGCGCCACATCTTCGCCTTCGGCGGCAATCTCGAGGCGAGCCGCTTTGCCGGGCTGGCGCTGTCGCGCATCCAGATCGGCGTCTTCGCCGTCTCGGGGCTCACCGCCGGCATCGCGGCGTTCCTCGGCGCGAGCTTCTACGGCTCGGCGTCGTCGGGTGATGCGCAGGGCTACGAGCTGTACGTCATCGCGTCGGCCGTCGTCGGCGGCGCGAGTCTCATCGGCGGCAAGGGGAGCGCGGTCGGCGCGATGCTCGGCGCGCTGCTGATCGTGCTCATCCGGCAGTCGATCCGCACGCTGCATTTCGACCAGAACTACGAGTGGATCGTGATCGGCTGCGCGATCATCATCGCCGTGGTCATCGACCAGTGGAGCACGCGCATGAACGCGCGACGCCTCAGCCGCGCCGCGGAGACGGCGCGCGCGGCGGGGTAGAACTCATTCTCACGGAGCGAAGCACATGAGCGGAAGGCGAGCTGGATGGGGCCGCGTTGTCCTGGCAGGAGTCCTCGCGTCGGCGTTCGCGTGCAGCGGCGGCGAGAAGGCGGCAACGTCAGGCGATACCTCGAAGGCGGCAGCGTCGAAGGCGGGGAAGCCGATCGTCCTCGCGATGATCGCGAAGGAGTCGGCGAACCCGGTGTTCCTCGCCGCGCGCACGGGCGCCGAGGCTGCCGCGAAGGAGCTCTCCGCCAAGTACGGCGTCGACGTGAAGGTCGAGTGGCTCACGCCGCCGCAGCAGGATGGTGAAGTGCAGGCGCAGCGCGTACGGCAGGCGCTGAACGAGGGAGTGGACGGCATCCTCATCTCGGCCTCGGACGCGGGCAAGGTCACGGGCGCCATCAACGATGCGGTGGACCGTGGCGTGCCGGTGATGACCTTCGACAGCGACGCGCCGCAGTCGAAGCGGTTCGCCTTCTACGGCGTGGACGACGAGAAGACCGGCCAGCAGACGATGGCAGAGCTGGCGAAGCTGATGGACGGGAAGGGGAACGTCGCCATCCTCGCCGGCAACCAGAACGCGCCGAACCTGCAGCGCCGCGTGGCGGGCGCGAAGGCCGAGGCCGCGAAGTACCCGGGAATCAAGATCGTCGGTGTGTTCAACCACATCGAGACGCCGCAGGACGCATCGGCCGAAGTGGTGCGTGTGAACAACGCGTATCCGGAGATCAACGGCTGGGCGTTCATCGGTGGCTGGCCGCTCTGGACGCAGTCGCTGCTCACCGACATCAATCCGGCGAAGATGAAGATCGCGTCGGTGGACGCGCTCCCGTCGCAGCTCGTGTACGTCGAGAAGGGCGTCGTCCCCGTGCTGCTCGCGCAGTCGGTCTACCTCTGGGGGCACCAGGGGATCACCACGCTGTTCGAGAAGGTGCACGACAACAAGCAGCCGGCGAACCCGATCATGCCGATGGAGCTCGTTCGCGTGACGAAGGACAACCTCGGCGACTGGGCGCGTCAGCTGAAGGAGTGGGGATTCACCGACGTGGATCCCAAGTACCTCGCGCTGCCCTCGGCGACCAAGAAGTGACCGAGCCCGCGGTCCGCTTCGACCGCGTCAGCAAGCGCTTTCCCGGCGCGCAGGCGCTCACCGACGTCTCGTTCGAGATCGCCGCAGGGTCGTGTCATGCACTCTGCGGCGAGAACGGGGCGGGGAAGAGCACCCTCGGGAAGATCGTGGCTGGTATTCACCAGCCGGACGGTGGACGCCTCTTCGTGGACGGATCGGAGGCGCACTTCGGCGGGCCGCGTGATGCGCTCGCCGCCGGCGTGGGAATGGTGCACCAGGAGCTCGCGTTCTGCGACAACCTGTCCGTCGCCGAGAACCTCTGCCTCTCCGCGCTGCCGTCGCGCGGCACCATCGTCGATCGCGACGAGATGCGTCGCCGCGCCGAAGCGCTGCTGGCCGAAACGGGGACGCGGCTGGACGTCGAGCAGACGTTCGGCACGCTGGCGATCGGCCAGCGGCAGATGGTGCAGATCGCCGCGGCGGTCGGCGGCGGCGCGCGCATCATCGTGTTCGACGAGCCGACGAGCAGCCTGAGTCAGGCAGAGGCAGAGCGGCTGTTCGAGCTCATCGAACGGCTCAAGGCGCGTGGGGTGACGTGCATCTACGTGTCGCACCGCATGCCGGAGATTTTTCGGCTGTGTGATGCGGTGACCGTGCTGCGCGACGGACGCCACGTCGCGACGCGGCCGACGGCGTCGCTGGCCGAGTCCGATCTCGTGCAGATGATGATCGGCCGTCCGTTGGGCGAGTACTTTCCGCGCCACGCCGACGCCGGGGCGAGCAAGGAAGCGCTGCGCGTCGAAGGGCTCACCGTCCCGGGTCAGTTCGAGGACGTGTCGTTCACGCTGCGTGAGGGGGAAGTGCTCGGACTCGCGGGGCTGATGGGGGCCGGCCGCTCTGAGGTCGCGTCGACGCTGTTCGGCCTCGAGCAACCGACGCGCGGCACGATCCATCTGCACGGCAAGCCGGTGTGCATCGAGAGTCCGTCGCACGCAATCGCGCTCGGCATCGGCTTCGTCCCCGAGGACCGCAAGCGGCAGGGCCTCGTGCTTGGCGCGAGCGGGCTGCACAACACGTCGCTCCCCATTCTCGAGCGGCTGTCGCGGTTGTCGTTCATCCGGCGACGCCGCGAGCGCGCACTCGCGAGCGACTACTTCTCCCGGCTCCGCGTGCGCACGCCGAGCGTGGACGCGGTCGTCGCCGGGCTATCAGGTGGGAACCAGCAGAAGATCGTGCTGGCGAAATGGCTGGCCGCGGATGCGCGCATTCTCATCCTCGACGAACCGACGCGGGGGGTGGACGTCGGCGCGAAGGCGGAGATTCACACCCTGATCGGGGAGCTGGCGGCGCGCGGCACGGCGATCCTCGTGATCTCGAGCGAGCTGCCCGAGGTGATCAGCCTCTCGGAGCGGATCGTCGTGTTGCGGGAAGGGCGAGTGGCGGGGGAGCTGTCGCGAAAGGAAGCAACGGAGGACTCCGTGCTTCGCCTGATGGCCGGCCTCGGGGCGAGCTAGCTCCGACCCCACCCGCCGCAGCGCACCCGTCAGGCATTCCCTTTCGGTGTGCGTACTGACGAACCCGGCTTGACACCCCTGTGACGGACTGTAGAATGGCCTGGTCAAAGGTCATCAGATGACTTGAGCATCATAGCATCAAGTCACTTGGCCTGCCGGCCGCCTCGCCTTCCCAGTTCGCCGCCGCGCCCAACAAACCCCCCACACCTCTCACCTCGAGGGTCGATAGATGGGACGCAGGATCATTCTCGCGATGTGCTTCAGCCTCGCCGCAGCCTCCACCGCGCTCGCTCAGAGCGGGGGGACTGTGACCGGGCGCGTCACCAGCGCCGACGGGGCTGCCCCCGTCCCGGGCGCCACCGTCATCCTGCTGGGCACCACCCGCGGCGCGGTCTCCGATAGCGCCGGCCGCTTCCGGCTCGCCGGCATCCCGGCAGGCACCCACCGCTTCGAAGCGCGTCGCATCGGATTCCTCTCGTCGGGCCAGTCGGTCACGGTCGTCTCCGGCCAGACGGTCACGGCGAACTTCGCTCTCACGAGCTCTCCGATCACGCTCGAGGCGGTGAAGACGGTCGGTTACGGCACGCAGGAGGCGCGCACGGTCACCGGCGCCGTCAGCACGGTCAACTCCGCGGCCATCACGCAGATCGCGACGAGCGATCCGGCGAAGGCGCTCCAGGGCCGCGTCGCTGGCGTCGAGGTCGTGGCGTCGAACAACGAACCCGGCTCCGCGATGCAGGTGCGGATCCGCGGCGTCCGCTCGCTGACGGCGAGCAACGACCCGCTCTACGTCGTCGACGGCATCCCGATCTCGGGGAGCATCCAGGATTTCAACCCGGCGATCATCGAGACGATCGACGTCCTCAAGGACGCGGCCGCGACGGCGATCTACGGCAGCCGCGGCGCGAACGGCGTCATCCTCGTGACGACCAAGAAGGGCGCGCAGGATGGCGGGAACCACGCCCAGTACTCGCTCGACGCGTACACCGGCAAGCAGGACGCCGTGAGAGTCATGCAGATGATGAACGCGGCGCAGTACACGAAGATGATGCAGGCGGGCGCGCGCTACAACAACGGCCAGATGAACGGCGACACGAGCCTCGCCCTCGTCCTCCGCGGTCAGTCCGTGGTCAACGGGACGCCGAAGAAGCTCTACGCCTACCAGAAGGGGCTCGAGACCGACTGGCTCAACCTGATCCTGCAGGATTCGCATCAGGCGAACGTCCAGGCGTCGCTGATGGGGTCCTCGGCCGACACTCGCTATTCGGCGTCGGGCAACTACTTCGACCAGGGTGGACTCATTCCAGGGCAGGGCTATCGTCGTGGAGCGGGCTTCGCCTCGATCGATCACACGTCGAACCGCCTGCACGTCGGCATGAGCACGAACGTCTCGCGCATCTTCCAGGACATCGGGGAGAGCGGCGCGGCCTTCGGCTACGCCGCCGCGATGCAGCCCTACGGCACGCCGTACAACTTCACCAACCCCGATTCCGCGGGACTCTACGATCCGCGCCCCGATGACGATCAGCTGAACATCAACCCGCTGCTCGAGAACCGGTCGTTCGTCCGCCAGCGCAACACGAACCGCGTCTTCGGCTCGGCCTTCGCCGAGCTCAAGCTGCTCGACGGGCTGTCACTGCGCAGCAACTTCGGTCCGGACTTCACGAACGTCATGGAGGGCTGCTACAACGATCCGTGGACGCACGGTCCCTGCTCGAACCCCGGGGCGAACAGCCAGAACCAGGGCGGGTCGGCGTCGGCGTTCCAGCGCAACTCGTACGACTTCTCGTACACGCTGGACAACATGCTCCAGCTCGACCGCAACATCGGCACGAAGCAGCACATCCAGGCGACGGCGCTCTACAGCATCCAGCACGACCGCGCGAATCGCGACTCGCTGCCCGCGTCGGCCCTGCCGTACAACACGCAGCTCTGGTACGACCTGGGCTCGGGCACGGTGGGCCAGCCGATCAGTCCCTTCTCCGAGTGGGGGCTGCGGTCGTACATGGGCCGCGTCAACTACACCCTCTTCGATCGCTACACGCTGAGCGCCACGGGGCGTGCCGACGGCTCGAGCCGTCTGGCGCCTGGGCACAAGTGGGCGTTCTTCCCGTCGTTCGGCGTCGCGTGGCAGCTCGGTGACGAGCCGTTCTTCAAGCGCTTCTCGGCGATCAACGCGCTGAAGCTGCGCGCGAGCTACGGCACCACCGGCAACACGGCGATCAACCCGTACGCGACGGAGGGGCTGCTCACGCCGCGCGTCTACAGCTTCGGGTCCAGCCTCGTCCGCGGCTACAAGCCGGGCGCGATCCCGAACCCCGACCTCGGTTGGGAGAAGACCGCCCAGACGGACATCGGCCTCGAGTACGGCATCCTCGGCAACCGGATCTCGGGCACGGTCGACTGGTATCGCGCGAACACGAACGATCTGCTGCTCCAGCAGGCGCTGGCCGCGACCTCCGGCTTCACCTCGACCCTTCAGAACGTCGGCGAGACCCGCAACACCGGTCTCGAGGTTGGCCTGTCGACGGTGAACCTCGACAACTGGCACGGCGTGCGGTGGTCGTCGGATCTGAACTGGAACAAGCAGCGCAACGAGATCGTGGCGCTGCAGAGCGGCACCCAGCAGAACCTGCTCAACGTGTGGTTCGTCGGTCAGCCGATCAACCTCTGCATCCCGAACAGCACGTGCGACGCGCAGCACCAGGTCTTCTACGACTACGTCTCGCAGGGCGTCTGGCAGTTCGCCGACACCGCGCTGATGAACCAGTTCAACGCGAAGGGCTCGACGTTCAAGGTCGGCCAGCCGCGCGTCGCGGACCTGAATGGCGACGGGAAGATCGACGTCAACGACCGCAAGATCATCGGGACGAGCTACCCCAAGTGGACGGCGAGCCTGAGCAACCGGGTTTCGTACAAGGGCTTCGACCTCGCGGCGCTCGTCACGATCAAGTGGAACTACACGTTCATCGACAATACGCCGCGCGGCATGAACGGCCGTAACGGCAACATCGTGATGGACTACTGGACGCCGGAGAACCCGACGAACGCGAATCCGTCGCCGCAGGCCCCGAACTCGGGCAATACGTGGCAGTACCAGAACACGCTGCTCTACACGGACGGATCGCACTGGCGCATTCGCAACCTGACGCTCGGCTACACGGCGTCGAACAGCCTCGTGAGCCGCCTCGGCGCCAGCAGCCTCCGCATCTACGCCACGGCGCAGGATCCGTACATCCACACGAGCTACGCGGGTAACGATCCCGAGGTCGGCGGTTCCGCGCCCACGGTGCGCACGCTGCTCATCGGCACCAACCTCGTCTGGTAATCCGCCACCCTCCCAGGAAACGACAATTCCCATGAAGCACACGCGAATCCTCCAGGCGGTGGCGCTGGCGCTGGTCGCCTCGGCCGTGGCTTGCGTCAACATCGACGAGAAGCTCGTCACCGGCGTGAGCAGCCAGTACTACGCCACCCCGGACGGGCTGAACTCCGCCCTCGTCTCCAGCTACGCCCAGCTCCGCGGCTTCTACGGCAAGGAGCAGCTGCTCTCTCTCACCCAGGTCGGCACCGATACCTGGCAAGCGGGCGATCAGAGCGGGTCGAACAATCAACACTTCGACGCCTACGACGGGACGCTGAACAGCCAGGCGCCCGAGCTCACGAACACGTGGAACCCCGCGTACGTGATGATCAACACGCTGAACGCGGCGCTCGATCGCGGGCCGAACACGCCGGGTCTCACGGCCGCGACGAAGAATCGTCTGCTCGGCGAGGCGCACTTCCTGCGCGCCCTGCAGTACTTCACGCTCGTCCAGACCTTCGGCGACGTGACGCTCACGATGCACGAGAATCAGGGCGTCGTGCTCGAGGCGACGCGGCAGCCCGCCGCGGACGTCTACAAGGCGATCATCGCCGACCTGGACACGGCGGTCAGCTTCCTGCCGGACGTACAGACCGACTACGGGCGCGCCACCAAAGGCGCGGCGTTGACGCTGCGCTCGAAGGTGTACCTGACTCGCGCGTACAAGTCGTATGGCGCCGGTCAGGCCGACTTCACCGCTGCGCTCGCGGACGCGAAGGCCGTGATCAACTCGGGGCAGTACTCGCTCGAGCCGGTCTACGCCGATCTCTGGTGCGTGGCGCGTCCCGCCGATCCGGGGCGGGGCGGGTACTGCGACAACACGAACTACAACCAGAACCGCAAGGAATTCATCTTCACGGTTCAGTTCTCGTACAGCCAGAAGGACAACGACGCCGACGGCTCGCCGCAGTACAACTACCTGCACCTCGTCTACGGGAGCCAGTACGACAACGGGAGCGCCGGCGTCGGTATCGCGCGCGACCTGAACAACGGGCGTCCGTTCCGGCGCCTGAAGCCGACCCAGTACGAGCTGTCGCTGTGGTCGACCCGCTTCGCGCCGGGCAGCACGACCGACGTCGTCGATACGCGCTTCGACGGTTCGTTCCAGACGGTGTGGTACGCGACGGCGGGCGGCCAGAAGAACCCGGTTGGTGTCTGCCCGACGACGGCGATGCCGGTGAACACGACGCCGCAGTTCGTCGCCTGCACGAGCAACCAGGTCGTCAACGTCGGCGACACGACGATCCTGTACACGACGTTCCCGGTGGACTCGGTCCGTCGGCGGGCGAGCAAGTACACCATCCGCCAGACCTGCCCCGCGGGGATCGCCGATCCGTCCGTCTACTGCGGCGACAACTTCGGTGAGAACAACGGCTACATCGGGTGGGATCGCTACCCGGTGCTGAAGAAGTTCCAGGACAACCTGCGCACCAGCGGCTTCAACGACCAGAACGGCGGCAAGGTGCAGGTCCTCTATCGCCTGGGCGAGGTCTACCTCATCGCCGCGGAAGCGGACCTGGCGCTGAACAACACCGTCGAAGCCGCGCAGTTCATCAACGTGCTCCGGACGCGTGCGGCCAGCCCGGCGCACAAGGCGGATCCGGCGTTCCAGGTGAGCGCCACGGACATCACGCTCGACTTCATCATGGACGAGCGCGAGCGCGAGCTGGCGGGTGAGTTCAACCGCTGGTACGACATCACGCGCCCGGGCCCGACCTTCTTCCTCTCGCGCGTGCAGAAGTGGAACCCGAAGGGGAAGGCGAACGTGCAGGCGAAGCACATCCTGCGCCCGATCCCGCAGTCGCAGATCGACGGTGTCGTGCAGGGCCCGAAGTATCCGCAGAACCCGGGATACTGACGGCAGCTGGGCCACGGTGCCGCGAGTGGGCGCTCCGGCATCGTGAGCCGGCCGCCGGCCGATCTTCCAGGCCGGCGGCCGACCCGCCGCGCGACAGGCGCGGCCTCGCCTTTCGAGTAACTGCTCCGCCGTAGGAGCCATCTGGCGGCGACGCTCGACGGTGGCGATCATCGTCCGCGCGATCGTCTCATTCACCCACCGAAGCACCCACGCCAGGAACCGCATGGCTCTCGCAACAGACCGGGCCGCGAAGCCCTACGCCAGGAGCAGCATGGCTCCCGGAACAGAACGACTGTCCGTCAGGGAGAAGGTTGGCTACGGCCTCGGCGATGCCGCCGCCAACTTCATCTTCCAGACGATGATCATCTTCCAGCTCGCCTTCTATACCGACACGTTCGGTATCACGGCGGCGGCGGCTGGAACCCTGTTCCTCGTGGTTCGGGTGTTCGACGCGGCGTTCGACCCGTTGATGGGCGTGGTCGCTGACCGGACCAACACGCGCTGGGGCAAGTTCCGCCCGTGGGTGCTCTGGACGGCGGTGCCGTTCGGCATCATGGGCTTCCTCGCCTTCGCCACGCCCGATCTGAGTGCGTCGGGGAAGCTGGTGTACGCCTACGTCACGTACATCCTGCTGATGATGGTGTACTCGGCGAACAACCTGCCGTACTCCGCGTTGAGCGGCGTCATGACGGGTGATGCCGTGGAGCGGACGAGCCTCTCGTCGTACCGCATGCTGTTCGCCATGCTGTCGCAGCTCGTGATCCAGGGCGCCGCGCTTCCGATGGTGAAGTACTTCGGGAAGGGCAACGATGCGCTCGGCTACAAGTGGACGATGGGAATCTTCTCCGTCCTGGCGATCGTCTTCTTCGTGACGACCTTCCTCACGACGCGCGAGCGCGTGCAGCCGGATCCGAAGCAGAAGAGCTCGATCAAGCAGGATTTCACCGACCTGCTCTCGAACGGCCCCTGGAAGGCGATGTTCGCCCTCACCGTGATCCTCTTCATCACGCTGGCGATGCGCGGCGGCGTGATGCTGTACTTCTTCAAGTACTACGTGAAGCGCGAGGACTTCTTCGGCTGGTTCAACGTCATCGGGACCGGCGCGACGATCATCGGCCTCCTGCTCTCGAAGCCGATCGCCGAGCGGATCGGGAAGAAGCCGCTGTTCCTGTACGGTCTGGTTGGCACGGTCATCTTCACCGGCGCGTTCATCCTGCTGCCGGCGAGCAATCTCCCCGTGATCGTCACGATGGAGGCGCTGCGCCAGTTCGCCTATGGATTCACCATCCCCCTCCTCTGGGCGATGATGGCCGACGTCGCCGACTTCTCGGAGTGGAAGACGCACCGTCGCGCGACGGCGGTGATCTTCTCGGCGATCATCTTCGGGCTGAAGGCAGGCCTCGGGTTCGGCGGGGCGATCGGCGGCTATCTGCTGTCGTTCTACGGCTACGTCCCGAACGTGGAGCAGACGGAGCACGCGCTACTCGGCATCCGTCTCACCGCCAGCATCTACCCGGCGATCGCCTTCGCGCTGTGTGCGGTGTGCCTCGCCTTCTACCGCATCGACAAGACGACGGAGCTCGAGATGTCGGCCGAGCTCACCGAGCGCCGCGCCAACTTCGTGACCCCGCTTCCCACCGCGCCATGACCCATCGTCACCTGTCGGCGGCGCTCGCCGCAGCGCTCTGCCTGGTCGCCTGTTCCCGCGCCACCACGCCTGCAACCGCCTCGGCGAGCGCGGCGCAGGGGCAGGGGTTGAAGGACAAGTTCCGGAGCGCCTTCCTCGTCGGGGCCGCGATCGCGCCGAAGCAGTTCGAGGAGCAGGACCTCGCCAATGCGGCGCTGGTCAAGCGGGAGTTCAACACGATCTCACCGGAGAACGTGTTGAAGTGGGTCATCGTGCATCCGCAGCCGGACCAGTACGACTTCGCGCCGGCCGACAAGTACGTGGAGTTCGGCCAGCGCAACGGCATGTTCATCGTCGGACACACGCTCGTGTGGCACAGCCAGGTGCCGGCGTGGGTGTTCAGGGATGCGCAGGGCCAGCCGCTGACGCGTGACGCGCTGCTCGCGCGGATGAAGGAGCACATCCAGACCGTCGTGGGTCGCTACAAGGGCCGCATCAAAGGCTGGGATGTCGTCAACGAAGCGCTGAACGAGGATGGCTCGCTGCGCCAGACGCCGTGGATGAAGATCATCGGGCCGGACTACATCCAGAAGGCGTTCGAGTACGCGCACGAGGCGGATCCCGCCGCAGAGCTCTACTACAACGACTACAACCTGGACTACGCGGCGAAGCGCGATGGCGCCGTTCGCCTCATCAAGTCACTGCTCGACAAGGGGATTCCGGTCCACGCCATCGGTTCCCAGGAGCACCTGAAGCTCACGACGCCGACGGCGAGCGAGGTCGACGCAGCCATCCGTGCCTTCGCTGCCATCGGCGTGAAGGTGAACATGACGGAGCTCGACATCGATCTCCTTCCCCCGGCGACGCGCAACACCGGTGCGGATGTCTCGCTGCGCGCGGGGCCGGCGCCGAACCTGAACCCGTACGCCGCCGGGCTTCCCGACTCGATGCAGCTCAAGCTCGCGCGCCGCTACGAGGATCTGTTCCGCGTCTATCTGGCGAACAAGGATGCGATCGACCGCATCACCTTCTGGGGCGTCGGCGACGGCGACTCCTGGCTCAACGGCTGGCCCGTCCCGGGCCGCACGAGCTATCCCCTGCTGTTCGACCGCCAGCTCGGCAAGAAGCCCGCATATGATGCCGTTTCGGCTCTCGCAAATGCGCCGCGTATCGTTCCCTGAGCTGCGCCTGGCCGCCGTCGCGCTCCTGATCGCGACGGCGCCGAGCGGGGCGCAGCAGGCGTTCCCTCTCGTGGAGGGGGGTCGAGCGACACCATTGCTCGTCAGCGACGGGGATCACGCGGGCGTGGTCCGGGCCGTCGGTGATCTTCGCGCCGACGTCGAGCGTGTGACGGGCCTCGCGCCGACGATTGGCGGCGCACCGGGCGGGCGCGAGGCCCGTGTCGTCATCGTCGGCACGATCGGCCACAGTGCGTTGATCGACTCGCTCGTCGCCCACGGTCGTCTCGACGTCCGCGACGTGCGGGGCAAGTGGGAGAGCTATCGCCGAGAGGTGGTGTCGCATCCGCTGCCTGGGATCGATCGCGCGCTGGTGATCGCCGGCAGCGACAAGCGCGGCACGATTTACGGGGTGTACGATGTCTCGTCGGCGATCGGTGTGTCGCCGTGGTACTGGTGGGCCGACGTGCCGGTGCGGCACCGCGACGCAGCGTCGGTGGATGCGCGACCCTTCACGCAGCGTGAGCCGGCGGTGAAGTATCGCGGCATCTTCATCAACGACGAGGCACCCGCCTTCTCGGGGTGGACGCGTGAGAAGTTCGGCGGCGTGAATCACCTCGTGTACGAGCGGATGTTCGAGCTGATCCTCCGCCTCAAGGGGAACTACCTCTGGCCGGCGATGTGGGGGAATGCCTTCGCCGACGACGATTCGCTCAGCCCGGTGCTCGCCGACCGCTACGGCATCGTGATGGGCACCTCGCACCACGAGCCCATGACGCGTGCGCAGCAGGAGTGGCGGCGCTACGGGCACGGCGCATGGAACTACGAGCAGAACGACTCCACCCTGCGCGCCTTCTGGCGCAAGGGGATCGAGCGCATGGGGACGCGCGAGAACATCGTCACGCTGGGCATGCGCGGCGACGGCGACATGCCGATGACCGAGGGGAGCAACATCGCGCTGCTCGAGCGCATCGTCGCCGATCAGCGGAAGATCCTCACCGAGGTCACGGGCAAGGACGCGTCGCAGACGCCGACGCTCTGGGCGCTCTACAAGGAAGTGCAGGACTACTACGACAAGGGGATGCGCGTTCCGGACGACGTGACGCTCCTCTTCTCCGACGACAACTGGGGCAACATCCGGCGGCTTCCCGCGGCGGCGGACCGCGATAGAAAGGGCGGCTTCGGCGTCTACTACCACTTCGACTACGTCGGTGGTCCACGCAACTACAAGTGGATCAACACGAATCCGATCGGCCGCGTGTGGGAGCAGATGCATCTCGCCCACGAGTCGGGCGCCAATCGGATCTGGATCGTCAACGTCGGCGATCTGAAGCCGATGGAGTTCCCGATCCAGTTCTTCCTCGACTACGCCTGGGATCCGGCGCGATTGCCGGCGGCTCGCCTTCCCGAGTACACGCGGCAGTGGGCCGAGCAGCAGTTCGGAGCGCAGTACGCGTCGGAGATCGCGCAGATCGTGACGCGCTACCTGATGTTCGCCTCGCGTCGCAAGCCGGAGCTGCTCGCGCCCGAGACGTACAGCCTCGCCAACTATGGAGAGGCCGATCGCATCCGCGTCGGCTATGATTCGCTCGTTGAAAGAACCAAAGCCGTCGGCGCTCAGCTGCCCGCCAATGCGCGCGCGGCGTTCTACGAGCTGGTCGAACACCCGGTGACGGCTGCGGCGAATCTCAACGCGATCTACGTCCTCACGGCGAAGAACCGGCTCTACGCGCAGCAGGGGCGCGCCTCGACGAATCTGCTCGCCGACAGCGTGACCGCGCTGTTCGAGCGCGACGCGGCGATCTCGCGCACCTTCAATCGCGACCTCGCCGGCGGCAAGTGGTCCCACATGATGGACCAGACGCACATCGGCTACACCTACTGGCAGGAGCCGCCGCGGAACGTGATGCCCCGCGTGGATCGCATCCAGGTGCCCGACGGTTCGGACCTGGGCGTCGCGTGGGATGGGCAGCAGCCGTTCGTTCCGGGGCAGGGCCCGCCGCCGGGCGCGCGCGGCCAACGCGAGCCCACGCTCCCTGAGTTCGACGCGCTGACGCGGCAGACGTCCTGGATCGAGGTGTTCGATCGCGGTGCGGCTCCGCTGACGTTCGACGTTCGCGCTGACGCCCCGTACGTGCGGCTCGGCGCGACGCACGGCACGACCTCCGCCGAGCAGCGCATCGCGGTGAGCGTCGATTGGGCGGCCGCGCCGACGGGGACGACGACCGTGCCGATCACGGTCTCGTCGAATGGCCGTTCCGTGGTCGTGCGCGCCGTCGTGCGCAATCCGACCACTCCGCGCTCGGCGGTGCAGGGGTTCGTCGGCAGCAACGGCTACGTCTCGATGGAGGCAGAGCACTACTCGCGCGCCGTGGCCACGGCACCGGTCCGCTGGACGCGCATCCCCGACCTCGGCCGCACGCTCTCCGGGGTGACGGCGGAGCCCGTGACGATGGCGAGCCAGACGCCGGGCGCGGCCGGCGCGCGGCTCGAGTATCGGATGTGGCTCCTCGACAGTGGGGCAGTCACCGTGCGGGCGCTCATCTCGCCGACGTTGAACTTCTCCGGCGCCGCACATGGCCTGCGCTACGCGATGTCGATCGATGACGAAACGCCGCAGGTAGTGAACGTGTCGGCGGACAGCAGCCTGCGCGCGTGGGAGCAGTCCGTGGCCGACAACATCATCGTCGGCTCGACCCGCCATCAGGTCGCGAAGCCCGGTGAGCACGTGCTCAAGTTCTGGCTCGTCGATCCTGGCGTCGTCCTGCAGAAGATCGTCGTCGACGCCGGTGGGGTGAAGCCGAGCTATCTCGGGCCGCCGGAAAGCTGGCGCCCCATCGCAACGGAGGTCCAGCCGTGAGCGCGCGGATCCCCTCCTTAATGAGATTCTTGCTACTTTCGAGCACCACGGTTGCAAAAGGTTTTGTCGGCACGATGCTCGGCCTGTTCGCGCAGTCCGGCGGACCGGTGAGCAGAGGCCGGCCGAATCACCATCGATTCGAGGCGTGATGAAGCACTCCTTTGAGCCCGTGATAAAGCAGAGCCTGCCCGACCGGCTGGCCCGTCAGATCCGTG
>DASVNI010000470.1:0-10704 GCA_036383935.1 Gemmatimonadaceae bacterium
ATCACGGCGAGTACGAACGCAGCGACGAGCGCCGTGGAGGGATATCCGACGGCGAGCGCGCCGAGCGCGGCGGCGTCGCCAACGGCTGCGACGGTCTCGGAGCCGGTGCTCGTCGCGGCGAACCTCGTGAGCGCGATGACGACGATCGCCGCCGTCACGCCGATGAGCAGCCATCGCAGGTCGGGCGAGCCGCTGTCGGCGAGAGCGCGGGGGAGGGCGGCGAGGGCGAGCCCGCCGACGAGTGCGATCCGTGGTGCGATGGCCGAGGGGGGGGAGGACACGGAACGAATCACCAGAGCGAGGGATCGCGGCGGAAGAGCAGCCGGACACGGAAGGGCCGCTCGCCGACGAGCACCGTCTTGTCGAGCGAGATGTCCTCGCCGACGACGTCGGCCGTGACGGTGCGTTCGGCGCGACCGGGGACCACCTTGGGGACGAAGGTCAGCTTCTTCCCCTTCCCCGAATACCGGCCGACGGAGAGCTCGTCGCGGGCGGGCGGCATGCGGAGGGGAGCGCGCGTGTCCACGACTTCCTGGGCGTAGCGGTAGCTCAGGGTGTAGCGGCCGTCGGGGGTGAGGCGCAGCACGGCGAGGTCGAGCCGCGCCCAGTGCGCGAGCCCTTTGACGGCGGGCACCTGCGTCGTCCAGGGAAGCTTCTCGCCATTCGCCAGCACGGCGACGTACGAGCCCGCGACGATACCGGGCGTGCGCCGCGACTCGACAGTGTGTCGGTCGAGTGTGCGCGGGGCGGCGGGGAGCGCGCCGAGCGCGAGGATCGCGGCTCGGAACAGCAGGTGGCTCGGGAACACGGCGGAATGCGGGGGTGTGGGCGGTCGCCGGCACTCGGTCGGGCCGCTGAAAAACAGACGAGCGGGACGACAAATCGTCCCGCTCGGAGGTGCAGATCCCTCGACTCGCTACGCTCGCTCGGGATGACAGAACGCCGTTTCCATTCCCGCATGCCCGCATCCCCGCATCACCGCACAGCAATCGCCTCGCGCACCGCGCCAACGAGGCTGTCGGCGGAGAAGGGCTTGGCGAGGAAGGCGATCTGCGCGTCGGCGAAGCCGCGGCGCGTCATCTCGTCGTCCGAGTAGCCGGACATGAAGACGATCGGGAGGGTGGGATTCATCGCGCGCAGCTTGTCGGCCAGGGCGCGGCCCCCCATCTCCGGCATCACGAGGTCGGTGACGACGGCGTCGATCTGCGGGGCGTGCTGACGCCAGAGGAGGAGCGCGTCCGCGCCGTGCCGCGCGTCGAGGACGCGGTAGCCCGCGCGCTCGAGGATGCGATGGGCCAGGATGCGGACGGCGTTCTCGTCCTCCACGAGCAGCACGGTGGCCTTCTGCGCCACGACCGACGTCGGCTGCGCCGGCGTGAGCCGCGCCGACTGGGAGTCCTGGGCGAGCGGCAGGTGGATCGAGAAGCGCGTCCCCACACCGACGGTGGAGTCCACCTCGATGCGGCCACCGTTCTGCTCGACGATCCCGTACACCGTGGAGAGCCCGAGCCCATTTCCCTTCTCGCCCTTGGTGGTGAAGAAAGGCTCGAAGATGTGCGGCATCGTCCCGTCGTCGATGCCGGCGCCGGTGTCGCTGACGGTGAGCAGGACGAACTCGGCCTGGCCATGGTCCGTCGCCAGGCGGCTGCGCGACGTCTCGATGGTGACGACGCCGCCCTGCGCCATCGCGTCGCGCGCGTTCACGACGAGGTTGACGAGGATCTGATCGAGCTCGCTCGGGTCCATGTGCACCACCGCGCCGCGCGCGCCTGCGTGCACGGTGAGCTGGATGTGCTCCCCGAGGAGCTGCGTCAGCAGACGATCCGTGTCGCGCACGACGGCGTCGACGTCGACGCGCGTGGGACGACGGATCTGGCGACGCCCGAAGGCGAGCAGCTGCTTCGTGAGCTGCGCCGCGCGCTGCGCCGCCTTGCGGATCTCCTCGATGTCGTCGCGGGTGGAGCTCGGGTCGCTCTCTGCTCCGAGCGCGAGATCGGCGTAGCCGAGGATGGCGCAGAGCAGGTTGTTGAAGTCGTGGGCGACGCCGCCGGCGAGCCGCCCGATGGCCTCCATCTTCTGCGACTCGCGGAGCTGCATCTCGAGCTGACGACGCTCCGTGACGTCGGCGCGCGACCCGATGACGCGTACCGGTGCGCCGTCCGGGCTCCGGATGATGTGCCCACGATCGAGCACGGCCGCCCATTCGCCGTCGCCGCGCTGGAAGCGGTACTCGCTCGACCAGAAGGCGTCTCCACGCTCGACCGCCGATCTGAGCGACGCAGTGACACTTTCCCGGTCGTCGGGGTGCAGCTGCTTCACCCACCAGGCGTAGCCCGGCCCGACGTCACCGCGCCGATGCCGGAATGCGGTGAAGAGCGCGTCGCTGTAGAAGATCGAATCGCTCGGGATGTCCCAGTCGTAGATCAGCTCCCGCGTGGCGGTGAGCACGAGCTCGTGGCGCTCCTGGCTCGTCCGGAGCTCTTCGGCAAGGCATTCCTGCGCGCGCGCGGCGCTCACGAGCCTCGTCACATCCACCGCGTACACGAAGACACCAGAGCGCGTGCCGTCGTGTTCCTCGATTGGCTGGATGGTGACGTTGAAGTGGCGCTCCGCGAGCTGCCCGCTGGACCCCATGCGGCACTGTACCGGCAGCGCGGAGGCCATGAACGGCTCGCCGGTGGCCAGCACGCGGTCGAGAAGCGCGATCAACCCCTGCTCGTGGAGCTCGGGCATCACCTCCACGACCGTTCGACCGATCACATCGTCGCGGCCGAGGAAGCGGCGGCATTCCTCGTTGGCGATCTCGTAGACGTGGTTTGGGCCGCGGAAGGTGCAGATCAAAGCCGGCGCGCGCTCGAGCAGTTCGGCGAGCCGCGTGCGCTCGCGGCGTATGCGCCGCTCCGCACCCTCGAGCGCGGCCTGGTGGCGCCGCCGCTCGGTCAGATCCTCGTTCTCGACCAGGACCTCGTCGGACGTCGTCCGCATGTACGACGTCCTGAACCAGCAAACCTTCCCCGTCGTGCGGAAGGTGTACGCGTGCTCGATGCGCCGCGGCTCGCCGTCGCCGAGCGTCTGTATGATCAGCGCAACGATGTCGGGGCTGCTCTCCCCGTACATGGCGCGCAGCTCGCACCCGAGGCGCGCCGCGACCTGTCCGTCGGTCTCGCGGTGGCCGGCAGCGTTGGAATACGCGAGATACACCCCACCGTCCGCCATCCGGCGCCAGACGTAGATGGGGTTGGGGAGCGCGTCCAGCAGGTCGTACGTGCGCTCGGTCTCGACGTGTGACTGAACGTTGGTCATCGGTCCCTGCGCCCTTCGATGATCGTGCCGCCTACTGCTGACGAAGAGTTCCCCCCTCAGGCATCACTTCGAGGCGCCCAGCCACCCGTGCATGCGCATCCAGTTCTCGCAGAGGGCGGTCCACGACGACAGCACCGGGTTTGTCGTGGCGAGCCCGAACCCGTGCGGACCGTGTTCGAAGATGTGCATCTCCGCCGGCACGCCGGCGGCGCGGAGGGCTCTGTAGAAGAGGAGCGTGTTCTCGACGGGGACGGTCTTGTCGTCCACCGTATGCACGAGGAAGGTGGGCGGGGTCTGCGGAGTGACCTGCGTCTCGCTCGACAGCAGGTGCACGAGCTCGGGCGACGGATCCTTGCCGATCAGGTTGAGCCGCGAGCCGGCGTGCGCCACCGAGTCGCGCATCGTGATCACCGGATAGAGCAGGATCTCGAAGTCCGGGCGGGAGCTGGCCCGCTCGATCGGGTCGCTGCTCGACGCGACGCCCGCGTCGAAGTGCGTCCCCGTCGTCGAGGCGAGATGACCGCCGGCGGAGAAGCCGATGACACCGAGCCGGTTCGGGTCCACCCCCCATTCGGCGGCACGCGAGCGCGCGATGCGGATGGCGCGCTGCGCGTCGTTCAGCATCGTCGGATGGTGATAGGTCGGGCCGAGCCGGTACTTCACGACGAACGTGGTCACGCCGAGGCCGGCGAGCCAGTTGGCGATCTCGGAGCCTTCCTTGACCATGGAGAGGTGTTGGTACCCCCCACCGGGAAAGATCACGACGCCGGTTCCGTTGGCGCGGCCGGCGGGTGGCAGATAGGGGGTCAGCTCAGGCTGATCGGCCGGCGTGTTGCCGACTGCGCCCGGCGCGCCCGCAGCCCAGAGCGGGATCGTCGGTTGCGCGCGCGCGATCATCGGCGCGGCGGCGGGTGCGCTGGCTGCCGTGGGCGTTGGCGTCGGAGCGGGCGCCGGCATGGAGGTGCCTCCACATCCGAGCAGAGCGGCGAGCGTCGCGAGCGCGAGCGGAGCAGCGGCGTGGAGGCGCATATGCGGGGATGCGGGGATGCGGGGATGCGAAACGGCGTCGTTGGGGCGTCGTTGGGGTCAGACACCGTGGTGTCTGACCCCAAGTACTGCGAACCAAGAACCGAGAACCGAGAACTGCCTCAATACGCCTGTCGCGCTGCGTGCTTCACGTACGTGTCGCGCAGCGGCGGGGAGTGGTCGATGCGGAGCTCGTCCACGTCGCGCAGGACGAGCGTCGGCGCGCCGGAAGCCGTCTGCGCGCGGAAGCCGCGGAGCTCCACGTCGCGCGCGTCGTCGAGCACGACGGCGGGGCGTGTATCGGGACTCATGAATCCGACGTCGACACCGTCCAGCCGGATGCCGGCGGCGTGGCGGATGTAGAAGCCGTATGCCGGCAGCACGCCGAAGAGACTCGGTTCCGGATACATCGCCTCGCGCTCGGGCACAGCGTACGGCTCACGCGGTCCGGTGCCGCCGGGCGGGCGGAAGAAGGTGTTGACGAGGTTTGCCGGCTGCGACGCCGCCGTCTCGAGTGACAGGCCGCCGCGCGAGAGAATGCGGATGTTGCTGAGTCGAACGTCTTCTACCTGGTGTCCCGGTATGCCGACGATCATGGCGGGGTAGCGCGGATCGGCGTCGGAGACGACGACGTTGCTGATCGACACGCGGCGAAGCACGCCAACCGGCGTGCCGGCGGGGCCGCGCATCCGGCTCGCGAGGCGGAGAAAGAGCGGCGCGTTGGAGACCTCGCGCATCGTGACGTTCGAGACGGTCACGTCCTCGATCGTCGCGCCGTCCACCGTCTCGAGCGCCAGTCCGCGCGAGCGTGTGAAGGTGACGTTGGAGATCGCGATGTTGCGGAACGCGCCGTTGGACTCGGTGCCGAGCTTGATGCGCCCCGTCGGACCGTCGCGATCCGGCGCGGCGACGGTCGTGCGGCCGAAGGTGCCGTCGAGCATCGTACCGACGTCGAAGCCGCTCACGTGGCTGTTCGTGATGACGACATTCTCCGTCGCGCGCGGTGCACCGAGCGCGAAGGAGCTCTTGAGCACGATGGCGTCGTCGTTCGGCGCGTTCACGCTCGTGTTGGAGATGCGCACGTTGCGGGAGGCGTCGACGTCGATCCCGTCGCGGCCCGTGTCGATCGTGAGCGCGTCGATCGTGAGGTCGTCCACGCCGGTGGCGAGGATGGCCATGTGGCCACCGCGGTAGATCGTGAAGTCGCGGAGCAGCACGTGGCGCGCGAGCTTGAGCGCGATGGCCTTGTTCGCCTGGCCGGGCCGCGTGTCGAGATCCGCCGCGCGCGGCGTGAGCCCGCGACTCAAGCCGCGCCCGTCGATGCGTCCCCGTCCCGTGATGGAGACGTCCTCGACGTTCTCGCCCCAGATCAGGCTGTTGTGCCAGTGGCTGTGGCCGAAGTCCTGGTACGCGTTGCCGGGCCCCGCCTCGGCGGGATCGTAGCCGCGTCCCGCACCGGTGTCGGCGGCGAGCAGCACGGCGCCGTGATCGAGGTAGAGCCCGACGTGGCTCTTGAGGCGGATGGAGTGGCTGGCGTAGGTGCCGGCGGGGAAGACGACGGTGCCTCCGCCTGCCGCGGCGGCGGCGTCGATCGCGCGATTGATCGCGTCACTGTCGATCGTCGTGCCGTCACCGGTTGCGCCGAAGGTGCGCACGTTGAAGACGGCAGGTGCAGATCCCTCGATGCGAGCTGGAGATCCCTCGACTCGCTTCGCTCGCTCGGGATGACTCACCGGTGTCATCCCGAGCGAAGTCGAGGGATCTGCACTTCCCTTGCGCGCGCCAGACTGTCCGGCGCAGGCGAGGGTGAGCGCGAGGAACAGCAATGGCGTTCTTGAATGGTGCAATGGAAGGAGCGGTTCAGTCGAGATGAAAGACCTCGCGCAGCGGCACGCTGCGCGGGCTGTCGTCCGGGTTGGTGGGCATGATGTCGCGCATGTGCGTCCACCAGCGCCGGCACACGGGCGTCTGCGCGATCGCGTCCCACCGTGCTTCGTCCTCGATCTCGACGTAGCCGAACAGGCTTCCGTCCGTCTCGTCGAGGAAGATGGAGTAGTCGTGCACGCCGTGCGCGCGCAGCACCTCCTGCAGCTCCGGCCAGATCGGCGAGTGGCGGCGTGCGTACTCGGCGGCCTCCTGCGGATTCACCGCCATCCGGAACGCCTTCCGGATCACGGCGTGATCCTGCGCTCGTAGTTCAGCAGGCGATCCGCATCGGCGCGCGGCACGGCGAACGCGGTGCCGTGACGTATCCCGTCGGGCATCGCGAGGTACGCCGACACGTCCTCCCACGACGCCAGATCTTTCGACGAGATCGCGCCGTAGCGATGATCGCGGTAGCGGTCGAAGTAGACGATCCACTCGTCGCCGACGCGCAGCGCCGTCGGCCCTTCGGCCCAGTAGTCGCCGGTGATCGGGCGCGTCGCCTGCGACCAGGGCCCATCGGCGCGCTCGGCGTATGCGATGCGAATGTTCTTCTGCGCGACGGGCTTTTCCCGTTCGTCCTTGAGGAACATCACGTAGCGCGTCCCGTCCTTCACGATGTCGGCGTCGATCACGCTGAAGCCACGATCATAGAGGAGCTTCGTCGGCGCGAAGGTCCTGAAGTCCTTCGTCGTCGTGTAGTAGAGGCGGTGATTGTACTTGCCGCCGCCACCCACGCTGTCGCCGGGGAAGCGGCCCGGGATCGTCGACGCCCAGAAGATCTGATAGCGGGTGTGCAGCGAGTCGTAGAAGATCTCGGGCGCCCACGTGTTCATCGCCGTCGGCTCGTGCGACATCACGGGGACGTAGCGCTCGTTCGTCCATGTGATGAGGTCGCGCGACTCGGCGTAGCCGAAGCCCTGCTCGTTCCAGCCGGCCGTCCAGACCATGTGGTACATGCCGTCGGGGCCACGCACGATCGACGGATCGCGCGTCAGCTTCTCCTTCCCCACCGACGGGTGGAAGAAGGGCCGGTCGTCGTTGAGCGCCCGCCATGCGAGGCCGTCCTCGCTATAGGCGAGGTGCAGTCCGTCCTCTCCATTCCCCTTGAAGTACGAGAAGAGATAGCGCTGCGCCTTCGTCGGGTTGAGGGGCGAGGGGCCCTCGGCTGACGAGGACGACAAGGAGGACGAGCACGCGGCGCCGGCGAGGGCGGCGAGCAACGCCACGAGCGCGCTGCGACGTGCGATCGAGGTTGTGCGGGGAGTGCTCATGGGAGTGGACACACGATGGTCGTCGAGGGCGGGGGGCATGCCCGGAGACCGCTAGAAGAATCCCGACGTCGGGTGGTGTCAAGCTACGCGGTGAACGGTCGACTCGCTGACCGTCGTAGGGGATTCCGGCAATGGTTGCCGGGCCCCTACCCAGTAGTAACTTGGCATCGATGCCACGCCCGCGCTCCGCCCCCGATCTCTACCTCCTGAGCAAGGTCAGTACCCTCTACTATCTGCGTGATCAGACGCAGCAGGAGATCGCCGAGCGTCTGCGCCTGTCGCGGCCGGCCGTCTCGCGGCTGCTCCGCGACGCGCAGACACACGGGATCGTGCAGATCACCATCTCGCCGCCGCGCGGGCTGCACATCGATCTCGAATCGCGGCTGGAGGAGCAGTTCGGGCTGGGCGTCGTGCGCATCGTGCCGACGGAGCCGGGTACGAGCCCCGACCTGCTGCGCCGTCAGATCGGTGCGGCGGCGGCGGCGTTCCTCTCCCGCACCGTGCATCCCGGTGACACGATCGGCCTCGCGTGGGGGACGACGCTGAGCGCGATGGTGCAGGCGATGGCGCCGATGGCGACCGAGGGTGTACACGTGGTGCAGACGCTCGGCGGCATCGGACCACCGGCGGCGGAAGCCTATGCGGCCGAGCTCGTTCGCCGGCTGGCGCAGCTGCTCGGCGCGGTGCCCGTGCTCTTCCCCGTGCCCGGCGTGGTGGCGACGACGGAAGTGCGCGACGTGCTGCGCAACGATCCGCACGTGCAGACGGCGCTCCGCTACTTCGACCGGCTCGACACCGTGTACGTCGGCATCGGTTCGATCGACACGAACCCCGTGCTCAACGACGGCCACTCCTTTCCGCCCGGCACACTCGAGTCGCTCACGAGCGCCGGTGCGGTGGGCGACATCGCGCTGCGCTTCTTCGACGCCCAGGGGGCCCCGGTCAAATCTGCGCTCGACGAGCGCATCCTCGGGATCACGACCGAGCAGCTCCGCCGCGCGCCCCGCGTCGTCGCCGTGGCGGGGGGGCCGGGCAAGGTGGACGCCATCCACGCCGCGCTCAAGGCGGACATCGTCAACGTGCTGATCACGGATCAGGATACGGCGGAGGAGCTGGCGCGGAGATGAGGGGATGAGGGGATGCGGGGATGAGAAACGGCCTCGGGACGCCAATGCCTCCCGGGCCGTTTGCATTCCGCATCCCCCCATTCCCGCATCCCCGCATCCCCGCTAACCTTCGGCCGTTTCCGCCATTCCTTCCTTCACCGTCGACGCAGGCATCAATGACTCGACCTGTCACCCTGTTCACCGGCCAGTGGGCCGATCTGCCCCTCGAGACGGTCGCCAAGAAGGCGAAGGAGTTCGGCTTCGACGGCCTCGAGCTCGCGTGCTGGGGTGACCACTTCGACGTCCAGCGCGCGCTGAAGGAAGACGGTTACGCACAGGGCCGCCGCGACCTCCTCGCCAAGTACGGCCTTCAGGTGTTCGCGATCAGCAACCACCTCGTGGGCCAGGCCGTGTGCGACAACATCGACTCGCGGCACAAGTCGATCATCCCGCCGCACGTGTGGGGCGACGGCGACCCGCAGGGCGTACAGCAGCGCGCCGCCAAGGAGATGCAGGACACCGCGCGCGCCGCGGCGAAGCTCGGCGTGAAGATCGTCGCCGGATTCACCGGCTCGTCGATCTGGCCCCTGCTCTACAGCTTCCCGCCCGTGCCCGATTCGATGATCGACGCCGGGTTCGAGGACTTCGCCAAGCGCTGGAACCCGATCCTCGACACCTTCGACGAGGTGGGCGTCCGCTTCGCCCTCGAGGTGCACCCCACGGAGATCGCTTTCGACGTCTCGTCGGCGCAGCGCGCGCTGGACGCGCTCAAGGGGCGCAAGGCGTTCGGCTTCAACTACGATCCCAGCCACTTCGGCTACCAGGGCGTGGACTACCTCGGCTTCATCGACCGCTTCGCCGACCGCATCTACCACGTCCACATGAAGGACGTGTGGTGGTCGGACGTGCCGCGCCCCTCAGGGGTGTTCGGCGGGCACCTGAACTTCGGGCATCCCGACCGCTTCTGGGAGTTCCGCTCGATCGGCCGCGGCAAGATCAAGTTCGAGGAGATCATCCGCCACCTGAACGCCGCGCGCTACGACGGCCCACTCTCGATCGAGTGGGAGGACATCGGAATGGATCGCGAGGCCGGCGCGAAGGAGGCCTGTGCCTTCGTGAAGGCGGTGGACTTCCAGCCGCCGCACGCCGCATTCGATTCCGCGTTCGCGCGCGAGTAGGCGTGCCCGACGCGTCGTCGCCCCCACGCACCGCCGTCGCGCCGCCGGATCGCGCGGCTGACGCGGTGCGTGTCGGCGGGCTCGGCGCGCTGCTCTCCGGCATCGTCTTCCTCGGCACGATCGCCTACACCTTCGGATTTCTCTTCTCGCGCGGCCTGAGCACCGACATGCTCAACGTCCCCGCGCAGCTCTTGCCGTGGGTGCACGCGAACACGGTGGCGTTCGTGGGGCTGTGGTGGATCTACACCCTCCACTTCCTCTGCCTGCTCCCCGCGCCGCGCGGACTCGCGGTGATCGTCGGCGAGGAGCGGGCGTCGATCCGCATGGCGACCGCGGCGGGGATCGCCGGTGCGGTGGTCGGCATGATCGCCGCGCAGGTCAACGCGTCAACCGCGCCGCCACTCGCCGCCGCGTCCGTCACGCTCGCTCCCTCGCTGCTGCCAAGCGTGTGGCTGCAGAGTGAGCTCGCGGGAGGACTCGGGCTGCAGCTCCGCCTGATCTCCGACGTGCTGGTGGCGCTCTGGCTCACGACGACGGGGCTGACGCTCGTTCGTACCACCGGCTGGCGCGCACTCGGCGCCGTGCAGCTCGCGGTCTCGGTGCTGGTGCTGATCGTCTACATCGGCAAGCCGTTCGACTGGGTCGACCTCGAGCCGACGCTCGGCTTCGTGCTCGCACTGGTGTACCTGTGGATCGGGATCCAGCTGCTGAGACGCCGTGCGTGAGTGCGTGAGTGCCGACGCGCTGTCATCCCGAGCGAGCGCAGCGAGTCGAGGGATCTGTACATGGGGTTTCTCACAGAGAGCGCTGAGAGCACAGAGAACCGCCTGCAGTGCTCTGTGTCCTCTGTGCTCTCTGTGAGAAATGAAGTTCCGTCGTTCGAAAAGGCGAACG
>DASVNI010000471.1:0-8688 GCA_036383935.1 Gemmatimonadaceae bacterium
GGTCAGACCCCAGCGGGGTCTGACCCCTTGGCGCGCGCGACACACGGAGATCCAGAATGAGCACGACGACCATCGGCGACATCGTACGCGGTGACGCCGAGATCTTTCCGCCCTACCTGTACGAGGCGTACCGCTCGACCATCAAGCGAGCGCCCACGCGCCCGTTGATCGAGGTGCCGCTGACGCTCTCCGAGCTCACCGGCCCCGGACCGGCGATCAGCGCCGTCACCCCCGACGACGCCGACCTCACGCGCAACGCGGGCACCGGCGGTGAGGCGATGGGGCAGCGCATCATCGTCACCGGTCGCGTGCTCGACGCGTCGGGCGCGCCGGTGAGCAAGACGCTCGTCGAGGTGTGGCAGGCCAACGCCGCCGGCCGATACATCCACCGCCGCGATCAGTGGCCCGCTCCCCTCGACCCGAACTTCCTCGGCATCGGCCGCTGTCACACGAACGAGAAGGGTGAATACCGCTTTCTCACCGTGATGCCCGGCGCGTATCCCTGGCGGAACCACCCGAACGCCTGGCGCCCCGCGCACATCCACTTCTCCCTGTTCGGCAATTCGTGGGCGTCGCGGCTCGTCACGCAGATGTACTTCGCCGGCGACGCGCTGCTCTCCCTCGACCCGATCTTCAACTCGGCGCCAACCGAGCGTGCGCGCGCCGCGATGATCGCGTCGTATGCGCACGACGTCACGGAGCCCGAGTGGGCACTCGGCTGGCGGTGGGACATCGTGCTCGGCGGCCCCGACGCGACGACCTTCGAGCCCGCGCGCGCGGAGGAACAGCTGCCATGACCGAGCAACGCGAGCACGCTGTCATCCCGAGCGAGCGAAGCGAGTCGAGGGATCTGCACCTATGACGCAGCATCTCACCTTGACCGCCTCCCAGACCGTCGGCCCGTTCTTCCACGACTGCCTCATGCGCGACGACGCACGCTGCGACGTGCTCGCCTCCGACACCACCGTGGGCAAGCGCATCCGCGTCGAGGGCCGCGTGCTCGACGGCGACGGAGCCGGCGTCCCCGACGCCGTGATCGAGATCTGGCAGGCGAATCATCACGGCCGCTACAACCATCCCTCCGACACGCGCGACCTGCCGCTCGATCCCGCCTTCACCGGCTACGGCCGCATCGCGACCCAGAGCGACGGCAAGTTCTGCTTCACGACGATCAAGCCCGGCGCCGTCCCCTTCGACCGCCGACGCGTGCAGGCGCCGCACATCTCCCTCGCCGTGCTCGGCCGCGGGCTGCTGAACCACCTGTACACGCGCATCTACTTCGAAGACGAGCAGCTCACCAGCGCCGACCCCGTGCTCCAGCGCGTCGCCCCCGAGCGTCGCCCGACGCTCATCGCGCGCCGCGTCAGCAACGAGTCAGGCGGTGAAGCTGTCTACAAAATCGACATCGTGCTGCAGGGCAACGGCGAGACCGTGTTCTTCGAGATCGCAGGCCGATGACCGAGTTTCTCTCCCTCCGCGACGCGATCGCCGCCTACGTCTCCGACGGAAGCACGGTCGCGCTCGAGGGATTCACGCATCTCATCCCCTTCGCCGCGGGACACGAGATCGTCCGGCAGAACAAGCGCGATCTCACGCTCGTGCGCATGACTCCCGATCTGATCTACGATCAGCTCATCGGCATGGGCTGCGTACGGAAGCTGGTGTTCTCGTGGGGCGGTAATCCCGGTGTCGGCTCGCTCCATCGCCTGCGCGACGCGGTGGAGCACGCCTGGCCGCGTCCACTCGAGCTCGAGGAGCACAGCCACGCGGCGATGGCTGCCGCATACGCGGCCGGCGCAGCGGGATTGCCCTGCGCCATCCTCCGCGGCTATGCCGGCTCCGACCTCGTGGAGCACAACGCCAACATCCGCTCGGTCACCTGCCCCTTCACCGGCGAACGGCTCGCCGCCGTTCCCGCCATCCGCCCCGACGTCGCGATCGTGCACGCGCAGCGCGCCGACCGCGCGGGGAATGTGTTGATCGAGGGGATCACCGGCGTACAGAAGGAAGTCGTGCTCGCGGCGCGCAAGGCGATCGTCACCGTGGAGGAGATCGTCGCCGACCTGCGCGCGCCGAGCCCCAACTCCACCATCCTTCCCTACTGGACGATCACCGCCGTTGTCGAAGCGCCGGGTGGTGCGCGTCCGTCGTACGCGCACGGCTACTACGCGCGCGACAACGCCTTCTACATCGCCTGGGACACGATCTCGCGCGACCGCGACCAGTTCACGCGCTGGATGCGTGAGCACGTGCTCGAGTCGTCCGCCTCCGTGGAGGCCGTGGCGTGAGCGCCGCCTACTCCTCGTCCGAGATGATGGCCATCGCGGCGGCGCGCCTCCTCCGCAACGACGACGTCTGCTTCGTCGGCATCGGCGCGCCATCGCTCGCCTGCAACCTCGCGCGCCTGACGCACGCGCCCGACATCACGCTGATCTATGAATCGGGCACCGTGGGCGCGCGCCCCGACGTGCTCCCGCTCTCCATCGGCGACCCCGAGCTGTGCGAGACGGCGCGCACGACGGTCTCCGTCCCGGAGATGTTCGCCTACTGGCTCCAGGGCGGCCGCATCTCGGTCGGCTTCCTCGGCGGCGCGCAGCTCGACCGCTTCGCCAACATCAACTCGAGTGTCATCGGCCCCTACGACAAACCGAAGGTGCGCCTGCCGGGCGGCGGCGGCGCGCCGGAGATCGCCGCGCTCTGCCGACAGACCTACGTCGTGATGGGGCAGACGAAGCGCAGCTTCGTCGAGCGCGTCGACTTCGTCACCTCCTTCGGCTTCGGCGAGGGCGACGACCATCGCCAGCGGCTCGGCATCAATACCGCGGGACCGACGCTCGTGATCACCGATCTCTGCGTGATGCGTCCCGATCCGACGACGAAGGAGCTCGTCGTGTCGGCGCTGCATCCGGGCGTCACGCGCGAGCAGGTGGCGGAGAACACGGGCTGGCCGGTTCGCTTCGCCGACCCGCTCGAGGAAACCCCGTCGCCCACGGCCGAGGAGCTCTCGACACTGCGCGACCTCCAGCGCCGCACCACCGAGGCGCATGCAGCCCGTGTCGCGCCGAGCCCTGCAAGTGCAGATCCCTCGACTGCGCTCGGGATGACACCACCCGCTGTCATCCCGAGCGAGCGAAGCGAGTCGAGGGATCTGCACCCCGGCTCCGCCGCATGAGCGACCTGTTCACCACGCCGGAGATGGCCGAGCTCTTCACGCCGCGCGCGATGGTCGCCGCGATGCTGCGCGTCGAATCAGCATTGGCGCGCACATTGGCGAACGTCGCCGTGGACGAGGACATCGCGAACAGGATCGCCGCCGCCTGCCGCGTCGAGCTCTACGACGTCGATGCGATCTTCGCCGAGGCAGCGATCGCGGGCACACCTGTCATCCCGCTCGTGCGCATGCTCAGGGAGCGCGTCGACGGGAAGGCGCGTGACTACGTGCACTGGGGCGCCACGAGCCAGGACATCATCGACACCGCGATGGTGCTCCAGATGCGCGAAGGCATCGAGCTCCTCGTCCGCGACCTTCGCGAAGTCGCGAGTTGTGCCGCGGCACTTGCCGAGAAGCACCGTCACGCGGTGATGGCCGGCCGAACGCTGGGGCAGCAGGCGGCGCCGATCACCTTCGGCCTCAAGGCAGCGCGTTGGCTCGAGCTGACGAGGCGCCAGATCTACACACTCGATGCACTCCGCGCTGGCGCACCGGGGCCGGTACTCGAGCGTCGCGACGGGACTCCCACTGCAGCGCTGCCGCTGCAGTTTGGCGGCGCCGTCGGTACCCTCGCCGCGTTCGGCAATGCGGGTCTCGCGATCGCAGCGAATCTGTCGGTCGAGCTCGAGTTGCCTCTCCCCGATCTCCCCTGGCACGCCGAGCGCGATCGCATCGCGACCGTCGCCGCGGCACTCGGCGTCACCGCCGGCGCGATGAGCAAGATCGCCGGCGACATCGCGCTCCTCGCGCAAACGGAGATTGGTGAGGTCTCGGAAGGAGCACAGCCGGGCAAGGGCGGCTCGTCCGCCATGCCGCAGAAGCGCAATCCGGTCGACGCGATGTCCGCGCTCGCCGCGGCACGACTCGCCATCGCGCTCGTTCCGACATTGATGTCCGGGCTCGAGCAGGAGCACGAGCGCGCCATCGGTGCATGGCAAGCGGAGTGGGTTGCCGTGCCGCACATCTTCCGTCACACGGCCGGCGCCGTTTCGCACGTCCGCCAGGCACTTGCCGGCCTCGAGGTCCACGAGGATCGCATGCGCCGCAACCTCGGCGTCGCGTGCGGCACGCTGATGGCCGAAGCGCTGTCCGTCGCTCTCACTCCGCGTCTCGGGCGCATCGAGGCGCAGAACGTAGCGAAGGCGGCGAGCGAGCGCGCTCTGCGCGAGGGGCTCACGCTCCAGCAAGCTGCGCTCGAGGATCCGCGCGTCGCCAGCATCCCGTCGCACGAGGAGATCGAGTACGCACTCGATCCGGTGCACTATCTCGGCAGTACCAACGATCTGATCGATGTCGTGCTCAGGGGGTGGTCGTAGCCGTGAGCACCTCACACGCCACCTCTCGTTTCGAGGTCGACGGACTCGGCATCGCCTACCGAGTGGATGGCCCCGAGTCGGCCGATGCGCTGGTGCTCGTCAACTCCCTCGGCACCGATCTGAGCCTGTGGGATCCGCAGATGGAAGAGCTGACCCGGCACTTCCGCGTCATCCGCTACGACTGCCGCGGCCATGGCGCCTCTGACGTACCACTGGGTCCTACGTCGATAGATCACCTCGGCGCCGATCTCGTCGCGCTGCTCGATTGTCTGAATCTCGAGCGCGCGCATCTCTGCGGGCTCTCCCTCGGCGGGTTCATCGCGCTCTGGGTCGCCGCGTATCATCGCGAACGCGTCGCGTGCGCCGTGTTCGCCAACACGGCGGCGCGCATCGGCTCGACCGAATCGTGGGACGAGCGGATGCGCGCCGTGCGTGCTGGCGGCATGGCGGCGATCAGTGAGACCGTCGTCGGGCGATTCCTCGGCGCACCCTTCCGTGCGGCGCATCCCGACGTCACGCGCCGCATCATCGACATGGTGGAGGCCACGCCGGCGGACGGGTACCTCGCCGTGTGCGCCGCGCTGCGCGACGCCGATCTGCGCGACGTCGTGTCGCGCATCCGCGCGCCGTCGCTGATCATCGCCGGGGAGCTGGACCAGTCCACGCCGCTGCGACAGTCCGAGGAGCTGCACACCGCGATCGCCAGTAGCGAGCTGGTCGTGCTTCCCGACGCGGCGCATCTCACGAACGTGGAACAGGCGGAGAAGTTCACGCCCCTCGTCACGACGTTCCTTCGCGGTCTCTGATCACCCGAACCGACACACCCATGGCCATCGAGAAGCAGGTGATCGTCGACGCGACGTCGTACACTCCTCCCGAGGCCGGCGTCGTCGAGGATCCTCGCGCCATCATCGCGCGCGAGCCGATGGGCCGCGCGCAGATCATCGTCGTCGCCATCTGCATCGCGCTCACCGCGCTCGACGGCTTCGACGTCCTCTCGATCAGCTTCGCCTCGCCGGGGATCGCCGCCGAGTGGCGGATCGACCGCGCCATGCTCGGGATCGTACTCTCGATGGAGCTCATCGGCATGTGTGCCGGCTCGGTGTTCGTCGGTGGTCTCGCCGACAAGATCGGGCGACGCCCCGTCATCCTCGGCTGCCTGCTCGTGATGGCACTCGGCATGGCGCTCGCCACGACGGCGCACGACGTCACATCGCTCTCGGAGTTCCGCCTCTTCACCGGCATCGGCATCGGTGGCATGCTCGCCGCGAGCAATACGGTGGTCGCCGAGTTCGCGAACGCGAAGCGACGCAACCTCGCCGTCGCCCTCATGGCCTGCGGCTATCCGCTCGGCGCCATCGTCGGCGGATCGATCGCGTCCCGATTGCTCGTGAGCGGGAGTTGGCGCTCGGTGTTCGCCTTCGGCGCCATCGCCTCGGCGGCGTTCCTCCCGCTCGTCTGGTTCCTCGTCCCCGAAACGATTCACTACCTCGCGCACCGTCGGCCGGCGAACGTCCTCGAGCGCATCAACGCCGTGCTCCGTCGCGTTGGCCGCGCGGCCGTGACGGCGCTCCCCGCCCCCAGCCCCGACGCGCCACGTGCGCGGCTGGTCGAGCTCTTCACACCGGCGCTCGCGCGCACGACCGTGCTGCTCACGGTCGCGTACTTCGCGCACCTCATGACCTTCTACTTCATCCTGAAGTGGATCCCGAAGATCGTCGTCGACATGGGCTTCGCGCCGTCGACGGCCGGAGGGGTGCTGGTGTGGGCGAACGTTGGAGGACTGATCGGCGCACTCACCATCAGCGCGCTCACATTGCGCGTCGGCGTTCGCCCGCTCGTGATCGTGGCCATGCTCTGCGCCGCCGTGATGGTGACGGTGTTCGGCCAGGGCCAGGCTGATCTGACGCACCTGTCGATCGTCGCAGCCGTGGCAGGCATGTGCACCAACGGCGCCATCGTCGGTCTCTACGCCATCGTCGCGCAGTCCTATCCGAGCGCCGTGCGCTCCGGCGGCACCGGCTTCATCATCGGCGTCGGCCGCGGCGGTGCCGCACTCGGCCCCATCGTCGCCGGCTTCCTCTTCGCCCACGGCGGTGGCCTGCCGAGTGTGGCAATGGTGATGGCGCTCGGCTCACTCCTCGCCGCCGTCGCGATCCTGGCCCTGCGTTATCGGGAGCAGCACACGGCTGCCTGAATTGGGGTCAGACACTGGGGTCAGATACCGAAGGTGTCTGACCCCTTGGCGCTCACCGCGGCGTGACATCCCCGGGGTCAGATACCGAAGGTGTCTGACCCCTTGGCGCTCTTGGCGCTACATCGGTGAATCAGTGAATCGGTGAAATCGAAGGAGTAGCCACAGCCACCGAGACGCCGATGCTCAGCAGCCGAGGATGCGACCGGGGCGTTCCGTCGATCGATTGCAGGACATCCGCCGTCAAGCTCATCGCCAGCCCCGTGCGCGGAGGAAGGCGAAGCGCAGTACCAGCATAGAAAGCCGTGCCGCCACCCTCGATCTCGTCACTTATTGTGTTGGAGAAGTACCGTCCATGACCGAGGCCGACGTTCAACGTCAGCAACGACGCGGCCGGCGGCGCATACTGCGCCAGCGCGATCACATAGCGGCTCTGCAACGAGGATTCGAAGCCGAACTGGTTGAAGCCGCGAGCAAGCAGCCCGATCCCGAAACCCTGCGGCAGAGTGACACCCGCGGCAGCCGTCGCGCTCCCGCCTCCGATGGTCGTCGAGGCGTCACAGGTCATGCATCGGTGCGCTTGCTGTCCGCCCTCGAATCCGACCTCCAGCCACAAGCGCGTGTTGATGCCCGACGGCCGCCCCTGCGCGTGACCGACTTCAGGCCACGCCGCGAGATGGATGATCACGAGCAGGTAGCACAGCCGGAGCGATCGAGGGGATAGCGACATGCTCCTGCTCCCACGTCGAGGTTGACCACGCCGCCTGATCTGACTCTGCGTCGAGTCCGCCCTACGCGCTAATCGCTGAACCGCGCTCATGGCACCAGCGTCACTCCACGGTATATCGTATAGCATGAGGAACGGGAACGGAGTACCCCATGGATAGAGCGCAGTCCCGCAGAAGCATGCTCGGCGACGTCGCGAAGCTGAGCGCCGCGTTCGCGATACGTTCGCCGCTCGCGTCGCTCTTCGCCTCAACGCCCCCCGCTGTCATCCCGAGGGAGCGTAGCGAGGCTGGTGTCATCCCGAGCAAGCGAAGCGAGTCGAGGGATCTGCACCTCACGGATCCCGACCACGAGCGCCTCACATCCTGGGCCGACACCCTCCGCGCCGAGGGGCTGACCGATCCCAGGATCCCGCTCGGCCGCGCCGCCGTCCGCGTCGGCGAGCTCGCGCGCGGCACGCCGTACGAGGCGTACACCCTCGAGGCGTACCTGCGCGCCGGTGGCGACGCGACCCGCGCCGAGCCACTCACCCTCTGGCTCACCCGCTTCGACTGCGTCTCGCTCGTCGAGTCCTCTCTCGCCGTCGCGCGCGCCGCGCGAGCCAGCCAGGGCACGCCGACGTGGGACGACTTCGCGCGCGAGATCGAGCGCATGCGCTACCGCGGCGGCAAACGCGGCAGCTACGCCTCGCGCCTGCACTACTTCAGCGAATGGATCTCCGACGGCGCGCGACGCGGGCTGCTGCAGGACATCGCCCCCTCGCTCGGCGCCGAAGAGGACTCGCGCCCGCTCCGCTTCATGACCGAGCATCGCAAGAGCTACGTCGCCCTCGGCGACGACCGCGTCTTCGAGCAGATCGCCAATATGGAGCGCGCCCTCGACGGCCACCCGCGTCACGTGATCCCGACGGCGCACATCGCGTCAGTGGCGGACAAGATCCAGACGGGCGACGTCCTCGGCTTCGCGACGTCGATCCCCGGCCTCGACGTGACACACTCCGCGTTCGCCTACCGCGATCCGAACGGCGTGTTACGCGTCCTCCACGCCCCACTCTCGGGCGGCGCCGTCGAGGTGAGCCACTACGAGCTCCCCGACTACGTCGCCGCGATCAAGCGCTCGACCGGCATCCTCCTGGCGCGCCCGGCCTAGAAGCCTCGGGACGTCTATGCGCGCCGCAGTTTCACGCGGAGGGCGCGGAGTGGTGCGCCAACGTAGGCCACTCACCGCCCGGGCCCGCGGAG
>DASVNI010000472.1:0-4530 GCA_036383935.1 Gemmatimonadaceae bacterium
AGATGTCCGATCGCGCGTCGAGCGGCTCGCCGGCGAGCTGCTCTGGGCTCGCGTACGCCGGCGTGCCGAGCACCATTCCCGTGCCGGTGAGCGCGGGGGCGAGCGTCGCACCGTCGGGGGGGCGGACCTCGCCCATGATCGAGCGCGCGATGCCGAAGTCCACCAGCTTCACCGTGCCGACGTCACCGGCTGGCGCGCCCGCGTGGTGCTCCGCATCGCGCGCCAGCATGATGTTCGCCGGCTTGAGGTCGCGATGGAGGATGCCCCGCCGGTGCGCCGCGGCGAGACCGGCCGCGGCGCCCGCGAGCACGTGCGCCGCCTCGGCTGGCGCGAGCCGCCCGACGCGCTTGATCCGGTCGGCGAGCGACTCTCCCTCGATGAACTCCATGGCGAGGAAGACGAGCCCGTCGCTCGTCTCGCCGAAGTCGTAGATCGCGCCGACGTTGGGGTGCGAGATCCGGCTCGCCTGCTCGGCCTCGCGGCGGAAACGCGCCAGCGCGCCCGGCTCTCCGCCGAGCGCGGGGCGCATGAACTTGAGCGCGGTGGGTCGCTTGAGGCCGACGTGCTCGGCGCGATACACCTCGCCCATGCCGCCGCTCCCGACCAGCGCGATCACGCGATAGCGCTCCGCGATGACGCGGCCGAGGACGCTTTCGGCCGGAGAGGTCATATCGTGTGGGCGGGAGGACGGCGGGAGGAAGCGGGCGGGTGCGCCGAATCTAGAACGCGGTCGGGGGGCGTCAACACGACGGGGCAGTGAGTTGGCTGCCAGCCTCGGGATGCTCCTGCGCGGCGGAGTTTCACGCGGAGGGCGCGGAGCGGTGCGCCAACGTCGGCCACTCACCGCCCGGGCCCGCGGACGACGCGGAGCCTGGTGGAGAGATCTTTCCGCCGGACCTTTAAAGATTTTGGAGTTGTGGATCGAGAGGAGCAGTGCACCTATGCATGGAGTTCGACGAGGGCAGTTCTCCGCGATCTCCGCGCTCCTCCGCGTGCTCCGCGTGAACTTCCGCCGCAGCGATGGCTGACTGCGGAGGTGCAGATCCCTCGACTCGCTGCGCTCGCTCGGGATGACGACGCTGGCCCGCGTCAGGCGCATCTCCGCATCTCCGCATCCCCGCATCCCCACAAGCGAGCCTGACTATCCGCTCGGGCGGCCGAGAACACGTTGACACATTTACAGCAGAAACTTTTGGACAAATTTTTGTTCACTACCCGGTGCGGAGCTCGCGTCGAATGCGTCGACCGTGTCGCACACGAACGTCGCCAGCGGCCAGACGATCTTCCGCTTCGACACCATCGGGGACGAGACCTTCTGGACCGACACCCCGCACATGAACGACGTGATCGGGACGAAGGGTCACGAACGAGCGCGCGAGCTGCCAGTGCAGCAGCTCGTCACGGAAGATGCGCGGCTGCACGACGGGCAATGCGGCGAGCCAGCGCACCGCGGCCAGGGCGAGCCACAGCGCAACCACCTGCGCGAGCTCGCGACACTTCGTGCTCACGGCCTTCCCTCCCCCACCGCCTCGACGCGCGACGCACTGCTCGCGCCGAGCGGGTGTCGCATCGACACGAAGAAGCCGATCAGCATCTGCTCCACGGTGAGCAGGAGGAAGAGCGCCGAGAGGGCGAGCGCATGTTCCGCACTGTAGCCGTGATGCGTGAGCACGGCGATGAGCACCGCGTCGCGCACCCCGACGCCGGCGACGCTCACCGGCAGCGTCTGCAGGATCGAGATCAGCGCCGACGCCGAAACGAGCAACCCGACGGGGATCACGACGTCGAGCGCGCGATAGAGCAGCCAGATGCGCAGCATCACCACGGCCGTGGCGGCGATGGTGGCGAGCAGCAGGGCGAGCATGAGCGCCGGCCGCACCTCGAGCGTGTCGAGCAGTCCCTGCCAGCGCTCGAGGCGCTCCCCCACCGAGCGCGGTACCACGCCACGCAGCCGCGTCATCAGCCAGCGACGCGGCCCGCGCGCGATCAGCGCGGGGAGGGCGACGGCCACCGCGATCGCGAAGCCGACCGTCGCGACGAGGATCGCCGGCCGCAGCGCGGCGGGAAAGATGTCGAGGAAGGCGACGAGCCCGAACAGGCTGAGGATCGCGAGGAGGAAGAAGTCGAGCAACCTGTCTATGAGGATACTGAACAGGGCCGCAGACAGTGGCGCACCACGCTCGCGCAGGTACCACGCGCGCACGAAGTCTCCCGTCTGGCCCGGCGTCGCGCCGCCGGCGAACTGGCCGATCATGAACAGTGTGCACGCCTCGCGCAGCGACGGCGTCGCGAGGCCGAGCTCCTTCAGCAGCAGGCGCCAGCGCCACGCCTTCGTGATCACGAGTCCGGCGAACAGCGCGAGCGAGAGGATGAGCGGCGTCCACCGCACGTCGCGCAGATTCGCCGCGATGCGATGCAGGTCTGTCGTGAGGAGGAAGTACGCGAGGACCGCGGGCCCGAAGAGCCGCGTCAGCCAACGCGCCCGGCGGCTCACCTGGGGTCAGACCCCACTGGGGCCTGACCCCTTGGCGAAGAGAGGTCAGAGTCGCGCGGCGGACCCACGGTCAGCCAGCTCTCCGGCGACCGGAAGCGCAGGCTCGCCACCTGCTCCGAAATGAGTCCGAAGAAGACCAAGACCAACCCACCGAAGAAGAACATCACGGTGGAGGGGGGCAGATGCAGCAGGCGCCCGCTCGCGACGACCGACCACACATACGCCGCGAGCGCGAGCAGCTCGAGCAGCACGAACAGCGGGAAGTAAATTCGAAGGGGACTGAATAACACCGACATTCGCAGGATGATGAGCAGGAGGCGGATCCCGTTGCGCATCAGCGTCCGCGAGCTCTACCCCTTCCGGGCGTGTCGCTCACGTCACTCAGATGCGGAAGGGAAGCGCGCCCCACGCTTCCTCCCACTGATACGTCACGCGCCGGCCGCCGATCCGCCACTCCCTCGGCGCCGTGGTGTGCAGCCAGTCGAGCGGCTCGCTGCCGCCGCGCACGCCGCCGGAGAGGGCGAGCATCATCGCTTCGCGATACGCCGACTTCTGCTCGGGCGTCACCGTGCGCGGATCGACGGAGACGAACAGTGACGCCCCGCTCCTCGCGACGAGATCGAGGAATTGGCGATCGAGCTCCCACGGCGTCGCCGCGGTGTGCGCCGCGCAATCGGGATCGGTCTGGAAGAACGCGCCGTTCTGCGGCAGCCGATACGCGAGCGTGTTGACGCCCATCCGTCGCGTGCGCTCCCACGTGCGACCTGACGTGTCGTCGCCGGTGCGCTGGATCTCGAACAACCCCGCCGCGAGATGACCGATCGTGTTGCAGCCGAGGAGCACGCCGTCGCCCGCACCCTCACGGAGCGTGCGGTAGAGGCGGAGGATGACTTCGGCGTTCGTCAGTGACGGGTCGGCCCAGTTCCACCGTCCCTCCGTCAGCTCGGCGCCCATGTCGAACCCCCAGCGGCCGAACGCGTCGTACGTCGAGAAGTCGTGCTTGATCAGCTCGTAGCCCCACGAGCGAGCTCGCGCGATGTCGTCGCGAATCGTGTCGAGGTTGTCCGGCAGCGTGAGATCGAGCGGTTTTTCCTCGTCGCGCGACGGTCCGCGGCGCAGCCGCTTCGGGTCGTCGACGATGGTGAGCGCCGTGGGACGCATCCAGATGCCCGGCCGCACTCCGATGCGCTTCATGTCGGCGGCGAGCCCCGGCATGTCGGGGAACTTCGTGACGTCGCCGCGTGTCCACGGGCCGCCGGGCGCGGAAGATCCGGGCGTCCACCCCGCGTCGATCACGCAGTACGGCCGATTCGGATGTCCCGCCGAGATCTCGGCGAGGAAGGTCGCATCGCGGCGCATCGCGTCGGCATCGAAGTTCTTGCCATACGCATAGTACCAGTTGTTGTTGCCGCAGATCGGCCCGCTCGCCAGTCGCGGATTCAGCGACATCAACCGGCAGAAGCGACTGAGCGCGGCGAATGGCGTGAGCGGCCGCGTCGTCATCGACACGATCGTCGCCGCGGCGATCTCCCGGTTGCCGGGCCGGCTCGCGCCGCCGCCATTCCGGAAGTCGAGCCAGAGCGAGGTACCCTCGGCATCCACCGTCCAGAAGCAGAGCGCGGAGGGTTGCGTCATCACGCCGTACATCACCGTGCGCCCGCTCGACGGGTCGTGCGCGGCGAAGTACCAGGGCATCACGCGCTCGGGCTGCAGAAAGCGCCACTGGAGATCGCCGTAGCCGCGCTCCCACGCGTCGCCGAGGAAGAGCGACATCGGGGAGTACGTGGTCGCCCACCGCAGCACGACGCGCGTGAGCGGGCCATTCGGGCAGGTCACCTTCACGCCGATTCCGGGCCCCTCCGGCGCAAACTCGACGACGCCCTGCGTCGAGGTGTAGCGCGCTCCGGTGCGCCGTGTCTCCTTCAGGCCGGTGCCGTCGTGGTCGACGAACACCTTCGAGGGGAGCTCGAGGGGCGCGACGCCTACGTCTGCATCGTCGCTCTCCGCCCTGGCCCCGCTCGACGACGCGTGCGTCG
>DASVNI010000473.1:0-13442 GCA_036383935.1 Gemmatimonadaceae bacterium
AGGGGTCAGACACCTGCGGTATCTGACCCCAGAATCTGACCCCAGAATCTGACCCCAGAATCTGACCCCAGAATCTGACCCCAGAATCTGACCCCAGAATCTGACCCCAGAATCTGACCCCAGAATCTGACCCGCATTCCGGGAGGCAGTATGCCAGTCTCGGTACCAGGTACCGATTACTACCTACTGGGAGTGGTAGTTCACAGGCGGGAACCCCCCGAATCCGCCCAGAATTAGCTTGTTCTCATGCGGACCCTTTCTCGCTATCTGCGCCCGTACTGGCGCCTCGTCGTTCTCGCGCTCTTCCTGGCGGCGGTCAATCAGATCTTCTCGCTGCTCGATCCGCTGATCTTCCGGCACGTCATCGACAGCTACGCCACCCAGTACGACAAGTACTCCAGGGGACAGTTCTTTCGCGGGGTCGCGCTGCTCCTGAGCATGGCCGTCGGTGTCGCGTTCGTCTCACGCGTCGCGAAGAACTTCCAGGACTACTTCGTCAACGTCGTCGTGCAGCGGGTCGGAGCGGACCTGTACTCCGACGGCATCCGGCATTCGCTCGCGCTGCCCTTCCAGACGTTCGAGGATCAGCGCAGCGGCGAGACACTCGGCAAGCTGCAGAAGGTCCGCTCCGACACCGAGCGATTCATCGCGGCGTTCGTGAACATGGTGTTCACGACGGTCGTCGGCGTGATCTTCGTGATGGTGTACGCGTTCAAGGTGCACTGGGCGATCGCGCCGGCGTTCCTGCTCACCGTCCCGCTACTCGGCGTGCTGAGCTCCGTGTTGAGCAAGCGGATCAAGGCCATCCAGAAGGTGATCGTCGCCGAGACGACCGCACTCGCCGGCGCGACGACCGAATCGCTCCGCAACATCGAGCTCGTGAAGAGCCTCGGGCTCGCGAAGCAGGAAGAGCTGCGGCTCAACGCGACGACGGAGAAGATCCTCAAGCTCGAGCTCAAGAAGGTGCGCTACCTGCGCAGCCTCAGCTTCATCCAGGGCACGGCCGTGAACTTTCTTCGGACGTGCATCCTGTTCCTCATGCTCTACCTGATCTTCGAGAAGCAGATCACGGTGGGGCAGTTCTTCTCCCTCCTCATCTACTCGTTCTTCATCTTCGGGCCGCTGCAGGAGCTGGGGAACGTCATCAACATCTATCGCGAGACTGAAGCGTCGCTGGCCAAGTTCGATGAGATCTTCCAGATCCCGATCGATCCCAAGCCCGCGAGCCCGGTCGCGCTCGGCGATCTGAAGACGCTCGAGTTCGACGACGTGAGCTTCACGCACGCCACCGCGTCCGCCCCCGCTCTGGCCGGCGTCACGTTCGACGTATCACGCGGCCACACGGTGGCGTTCGTCGGCCCGTCCGGCGCCGGCAAGACGACGCTCGTCAAGCTGCTGGTCGGTCTCTATCGGCCGGGGACGGGGCGCATCCTCTACAACGGCATCGGCAGCGACCGGATCGACCTCGACAGGTTCCGCGAGCGCATCGGCTTCGTGACGCAGGATGCGCAGCTCTTCAGCGGCACGATCCGCGAGAACCTTCTCTTCGTGCGCCCCGAGGCGACGGATGAGGAGTGTCTCGACGTCATGCGCCGCGCCGCCGCGATGTCGCTCCTCAACCGGGCCGACAAGGGCCTCGACACGGTGATCGGCGAAGGCGGGATGAAGATCTCAGGCGGTGAGAAGCAGCGCCTGTCGATCGCACGCGCACTCCTCCGCGACCCACACCTCCTCGTGTTCGACGAAGCGACGTCGTCACTCGACTCGCTCACCGAGGAGGAGATCAGCCGTACGATGCGCGACGTCGCCGAGAGCGCCAACGTGATCACGGTGCTGATCGCGCACCGCCTGTCCACCGTGCTGCACGCCGATCGGATCTACGTCCTGGAGCGCGGGCGGATCGTGGAGCAGGGCCACCACGATGCGTTGCTGGACGCGAAGGGGCTGTATTACGCGATGTGGAGACAGCAGGTCGGGGAGAGACGAGCGGAGCTCGTCACGCCCGGGCGGGTGATGGCTCGGGTCTAACCACCACTCCCAGTAGGTAGTACCAGGTAGCTCGTATTGAGACTGGCATATTGCCTCCCGGAATGTTGGACGTCACGATGCGCGTATTGGCGCTGACGTGCGTTCCGGGGGTGAGGAGCGAGCATCGCCGTTGTGCAGGTTGGGCGATGCACGATTTCCGGCGGCTCCATGTCTGGCAACGCGCACGCGAACTATTCGTCGCGATTGATCGACTGACCAGAACGTTTCCGCGTTCAGATCGCGGTGTCGTGGCAACCCAACTGCGTCGCGCCGCGTTCTCGATCCCCAACAACATCGCCGAGGGTTGCGGCAAGGACTCCGTGAAGGAGACGTTGCGCTTCCTTCAGCATGCGGCAGGCTCAATCGCCGAAACGGAGAACCAGCTCATAATCGCCACTGATCTCGGCTACATACACCCCAAGGCGAGCGACGCACTGATCGAGCAAGCGGTGGCCATCAAGCGCATGCTCTTCCGGCTCGGAGAAAACCTCGGCAACCAGGGCCCAAATTCCGGGAGCTAGTATGCCAGTCTTGGTACCAGGTACCGAGTACTACCTACTGGGAGTGGCCGTTAGCCGGCCACCAACCCGCCAATCACCTCCGAGCACATGGCCAGGCACTCCACCAGCCTGTCCGGACTGTGATCCCCCATGTGCCCGATCCGGAACGTCGTCTCCCGGTTCTTCCCGTAGCCGTTCCCGATCGTGAAGCCGCGCTCCGCCACTCCCTTCACCAGCGTTGACGCGGTGAAGGTCGCGGGGATCGTGATGCTCGTGACGGTCGGCGTGCGGTGACCCTCGCGGGCGAGTACGCCGAACGCATCACCGTACTTCGCGCGGAGGTCGTCCACCCACGCGTACGTCAGCTCGGCCATCCGACGGTGGCGTGCCCAGCGCGCTTCCATCCCCTCGGCCACGATCGCGGGGAGTTGCACGGCGGCGGCGTAGAAGAGATTGATCGCCGGTGTGTTGGGCGTCTGGTTCTTCGCGCCGTACGCGTCGAACTCCACGAGGTCGAAGTAGAGTCCGCGGCGCGCGGTGTTCCGCGCCGACTCGATGAACGCGGGCGTCGCCGCGGCGAAGGCCAAACCAGGGGGAAGAGCCAATGCCTTCTGCGAGCCGGTGAGCGCGTAGTCGAGCTCCCACTCATCGAAGCGCAGCTCGGCGCCGCCGATTCCGGTGACCGAATCCACGAGCGCCACCGCACCTGCGGCGTGCGCCAGGGCGGCGATGCCGCGCACGTCGTGGAGCGCGCCGGTCGACGTCTCCGAGTGCGCCACCGTCACGGCCACGTAGCGCTGCTTCTTCAGCGCATCCTCCACCATGTCCAGCGTGGCGATCTCGCCGTACGGCACCTCGAGCACGTCGGTCTCGCGCCCGCACGCCTTCGCGATCGCGGCGAACCGCGCCGAGAAGGCGCCGTTGACGATCGAGAGCACGCGTCCCTCCGGCGCGCAGCGCACTCCCGCCTCCATCAGCCCGGTCGCCGACGAGCTGCTCACGTACACCGGCCGCTTCGTGAAGAAGATCGTCTGCAGCGGGCCCTGCAGGCTCGCGTACAGCGACTCGAACGCCTTGCCGCGGTGCGGGATGAGCGGCCGCGCCATGGCGGCCAGCACTTCGGCGCGCACCTCGGTGGGGCCGGGGAAGAAGAAGGTGCCCTGCGTGAGCAGCGAAGCGGTCATGCGAGAACGAGCTCCACGATCTGGTCGAAGGTATTCACGACGGCGTCCGCGCCGGCGACGACGGGCTCCCGTCGCACGAAGCCGGTGAACGCGAAGAACGCGTCTGCTACGGGCTTGATCGCGAGATCGGTCGCGCCGTCGCCGACGGCGACGAGCCGGCGCGGCAGGCCGAGCGATTCGACTACGCCGCGCTTGCCGTCGGCGGTCGTCATCGGCGAGTGCGCATCGTAGTCCTCGTACTCGCCCGATTCGCTGACGAGCACGTTCACGGCGTGCACGTCGAGCTCGTCGATGCCCAGCGTGCGCGCCACGGGAAGGATCGCGTTCCGGATCCCGCCGCTCACGAGCACGACGCGGCGGCCGGCAGCACGAATCTTCGCGATCGCCTCGCGCGCGCCCGGTGCGAGCGCGCGCTCGTACTCAGCCGCGAGCGCGGCGAGATCCTCGTGCGAGGGACGCACGACGCCGAGTCGCTCACCGTATACCGCGTCCAGGGCGAGGTCGCCGTTCATCGCCCGGTCGGTCAGATCGGCGATCAGCAGGCCGGCATCGGGCCCGCGCCGCGCCGCCAGCCAGTCGATCCCCTCGATGCCGCACAGCGTCGAGTCCACGTCGAGCACGACGCTCGCGAATCCGGGCGCGGTCACAGCCGCCCGCCGAGTGCGCGAGCGAGGGCCAGCTCGACCAGCCGCCCGGTGAGGAGGGGGCCGGTCGAGGTGCGGATCGGGTCGTTGACGGGGGGAAGGGGCATCGTGGTGCGATGAGAGTCGATCGAATCGCAAGCTCGTCAGGCGTGGCGGCTGAGGCAACCCGCACGGGGCTCCGCGCGCACCACGATCGCGTCGTGCGTGTCGCACCTCGCCGGCGCTTGCATGCAATTCTCCGCCGCCGCAACTTCGCCCTATCCGGCATCGAACCTCCTGAGAACGTGCGCATCCACTTCCCGATCCTCGCTGCGGGCCTCCTTCTCACCTCCGCGACCTCGCTCGCCGCGCAAGCACCGGCGCTCGGCGGGGTGGATGGCACGCTCAAGGAGCGGATCGCCACACGCTCGGTCCGCGCGACCGTGTCGCTCGTGCAGCTCGCGTCCGACGCGACCGTGTCGCGCAGCACGCGCCCCGATGGTCAGGGGCGATACCACGTCGATTCGCTGCCCCCCGGCCGGTACCTGCTGCAGATCAGCACTCCCACGCTCGACTCGCTGGATCTGACGATGCCAGCGCGCGAGGTGCGGATCGCGGGTGGGAGGACGGTTCGCACGGACGCTGTGCTGCCGTTCGGCTCCGAGCTGCGCGACATGGTCTGCCGCAGCAGCCGGCTCGGCGAAGGGACCGTCGCCGTCGCGGGACGCGTGCTCGATGCCGACACCGAGAAGCCGCTCGCCGGCGCCGACGTCGTGGCGACGTGGACGGACGTCATCTCCGACGGTCTCTCGAAGCCGAAGACGAAGAAGCGCCTGGTCGTCGCGAAGACCGGGGCGCAGGGCGAATACCGACTGTGCGGCATCCCGGGAGGTACCACGCTCGCGTTGCGCCTTCAGCACGCCGACAAGGGCACTCCCTTCGTCCGCCTGACGATCTCCCCGGACGAAGGGGTGGTCGTGCGCGATCTCTCGATCAGCCCACGTTCCGCGCCGCGAGTCGCCCTGCTCGACTCGATCGCGCGCGTCGCCGAGCCGACGCGCGCCGACTCGTCGCCGGCGGCGCTGCAGCTCACTGGCACGGCCAGCGTGACCGGCATCGTCCGCGGCGTGGGTGCGATGCCGCTTGCCGGCGTCGAGGTCCGCGTGCGCGATGCACGATCCTCCACCGTCACCGACTCAGCGGGAAAGTTCGTGCTCGGTGCGCTGCCGGCGGGGACGCAGATCCTGCAGGCGCGCCACGACGGCTATCCACTCGCCGAGATCGTCGTCGAGCTGCGCCCGGACCGGAGTGCGGAGCAGAGTGTGCTCATGGTTCACGACCTGAAGCCGGACTCCTCGGAGCTGTCGTCCGGCAGCCCGCAGTACAAGGAGTTCGAGGCGCACCGGCGCGCTTACGGCTTCGGACAGTTCCTCGACGCCGAGGAGGTCGCGCAGAAGGGGAAGGCGATTACCGAGACGGTCGATCTCTTCGCCGACATGCTTGGCTTCACCGCGCTCGGCCACGGCGCGGAGGCGAGACTGATCTCGAACGAAGCGCTCGCGGCGCAGCCGAGCTGTCGGAGCGCGCGCATCGTCGCCGAAGGCGTCGACGGCTTCGCGATCAACGACATCCCGCCCACCCAGGTCGGCGCGATCGAAGCGTACTCGAACAGCCAGTTCGTGCCCGAGCGCTACGCCGGCCGAGCGGAATGCGGGTTGGTCGTGATCTGGATGAGAAAGGAGTCGCCCACGCGGAAGGGCGCCGGGCCGACGCTCAGGGGCAACGGCTACCCTTAAGCCGCGCCGTGGATGGCGCGGCTGCTGCCGTAGCAGAGCGCTCGCTCAGAGCACGTTGCCCGGTGCGAGGACGCCCGCCGGGTCGAGCTCGCGCTTCACCGCGACCATGGTGCGCACCTGGAGCGGCGACATCTGCATCGGCAGCCAGCGCCGCTTGATCTTCCCGATGCCATGCTCCGCGGCGACGGTGCCGCCCATCGCGATCACCTCGCGGAGGGTCTCCTCCACCACAGCCTCGATCCGCCGAAGCTCGTCGGCGTCGTGCGCGATGAAGTTCTGGTGCGGATGCCCGTTGCCCGCATGGCCGTACGTCACCGCCTGCTCGATCCCCGCCACGTCGGCGAAGGCGCGCGCCTTGGCCAGCATCTCGCCGAGCCGCGCGTAGGGCACTGCCCAATCCGTGCTCACCTTCCGGCCGCCATGCGGCCGGCGCAGCGAGCCGCGTTCGTTCATCGTCGCCGGCACGGCGTGACGCACGCGCCGCGCCTCGCGCAGCGAGGACTCGCCCTCGTACACGTTCACGTCGTCGGTCAACGCGCCGCGCTGCTCGGCCAGCTCGAGCCACTCGTCGAGCGCGGGCGCCGTGCCGTTCGGCGGCACCTCCTCGACGTACACGAACGCGTCGGCGTCCTTCGCCCAGCCGGGCGTGGACTCCGCTTCACGCGCGATGGCCAGCGCGCGTCGATCGAAGAACTCCAGGCAGCGCGGATGCACCTTCCGGCTCTCGCGCGCCGCCACGACGAACGCCAACGCATCCAGCTCGGTAGCAAATGGAATGGCGAGGCCGACTACCTCATCGGGAAGCGGCAGTAGTCCGAGCTCCACCTCCACCACGACGCCGAGCGTGCCCTCGCTGCCGACGAACCAATCCACCGGGTCGTGCGCCAGCGCGTAGCCGACGGTGTTCTTCTCGAGCGACGGACGCCGCAGCTCGACGATCGAGCCGTCGGCCATCGCGACCTTGAGGGCGCGGACGTGGGACCGCGTCGCTCCGTAGCGCAGGCTCCGCGCACCCGACGCATTGCACGCCACCGCACCGCCGACGGTGCACTCCTCCTCGCTCGTCGGATCGGGGGCGAGCAGGAGACCGTGCGCGGCGCAGGCGCGCTTGAGCTCTCCGACGAACACCCCGGGCTCCGCACGAACGATGCGTGCCTTGGGATCGAGCTCGATCACGCGATCCATGCCGCGCAGCGAGAGGATGATCCCCTTGTCGCTGATCGAAGCACCCGTGGTGCTCGTCTGGCCCCCGGCGCAGGTCACCGCTGTTCCGTTCGCGCTCGCGTCAGCGAGGAGGGACGCTACCTCGGCCGCCGACGTCGGACGCGCGACGCCCTCGGGCACCATCACGAGCCCCGAGGCGTCGGCCGAGTATGCGCGACGCACTCCCTCGTCGCGCTCGACGCTCGTGGCGAGGGGCGCCGCGGTCATGCGCCGCGGAAGTGCACGACCGTCGCCGTGCACACATCCTGCAGCCCGAGCAGCTCCTCGCGCACGCCGGACGGCACGGTGCCGTCCACGCTGATCGCGGCGAGCGCCTCGCCGCCCTGCGCGAGCCGCGCCTGGTGATACTCGGCGATGTTCACGCCGCGATCGCCGAGCAGCGTGCCGACCCGCCCGATGACGCCGGGCACGTCGTTGTTGGTGAGGATGATCAGCGCTTCGCGCGGCGCGACGTCGATGTGGAAGCCGCCGATGCGGATCAGGCGCGCCGGCGCGCCCTCCGGCGCGACCGCGGCCACCGCCATCAGCTGCACGCCGCCGCTCACGCTCACGAGCATCGCCGCCGGGTGGCCGAGCGAGTCGGACTCCGTCGTCGACAGCTCGATCCCGCGCGCCTCGGCGATGGAGCGAGCGTTGATCAGGTTGATGCGCTCGACGTCGATCGTCCCCTCGAGCACACCGGCCGCGGCCGACGCGAGCAGCGCCGGCGCCGCGCCGATGAGGTCCGGACCGACGCGCAGCGAGAGCCGCTGCACCGTCCTCACACCGCGGTCGGCGAGGATCGCACGCGCGACGACCGCCGCGCGACGCACGACCTGGAGCGCGTGCTGCAGCTCCTTCCAATCGCCGGTGCCGGCGCCGGCCACGTTGATCGAGCGTGAGAGCTCGCCGTGGAGCAGCGCGTCGCGCACCGCCTCGCAGGCGTCGACGGCCACGTTGCGCTGCGCTTCGGCCGTGGAGGCGCCCAGGTGCGGCGTGAGGAAGCAGTTTGGTGCGTTGCGCAGCGGGTGGTCGGCGACGAGCGGCTCCTTCACGAAGGCGTCCACCACCGCGCCGGCGAGCTTCCCGCTCTCGAGCGCGTGGAGGAGCGCCTGCTCCTCGATGATGCCGCCGCGCGCGAGGTTCATGACGATCGCGCCGCTCTTCATGCGGGCGAGCTCGCGCTTGCCGATCATCCCCGTCGTCTCGTCGGTGAGCGGGGTGTGCACGGTGAGGATGTCCGCGGCGTCCACCGCCTCGTCGAGCGTCGTCAGCCGGCGCACGCGCAGCGACCGGAAGCGCTCGTCGCCCACGTACGGGTCGTAGCCGGCGACGTCCATCCCCATCGCGTGCGCCCGCGTCGCTACTTCGCTCCCGATGCGTCCGAGGCCGACGATGACGAGCGTGCGCCCCTTGATCTCCGTGCCGAGGAGCTTGGAGCGGTCCCAGCGCCCGGCGTGCATCGACTCCCAGGCCTGCGGCAGGTGGCGGAGCAGCCCGATCAGCGTGCCGTAGAACAGCTCGGCCACGGCGATCGTGTTCCCCGCCGGCGCGTTAATGACGGCGATTCCCATCGCCGTCGCTGTATCAAGCGAGATGTTATCCACGCCGACACCGGCGCGACCGACGACCCGGAGGCGCGTCGCGCGGCGCAGCAGCTCGTCGGTCACGCGCGTTGCGCTGCGCCCCACGAAAGCGTCGTACTCACCGATCCGCTCCAGCAGCTCGGCCGGCGGCAGCGTGGGCACGACGTCGACGTCGAACGAGGGCTCGGCCTTCAGCAGCGCGACACCGTCGGCGTCGATTTCGTCGGTGACGAGGATACGGTAGGTCATCGTGGGGCGGTGGGGAGGAAGGTCGATTCGCAAACTCGCCAGGCGTGACCCTCGAATCAACCCATGACGTTGCGCACACGCGCAGGGATCTTCATCACCGCATGACATCTGTCTCTCGACGCGATCGCCAGATCGACCTCGGTGCGCTCCTGCTCATCGTCATCGGCGCGGCGCTGTACCTCGTTGCGGCAGCGAAGCTTCACACCATCTCGCTGTACAGCAAAACGAACCCCGGCCCCCCGGGCGCGCTCGTCGCGGCCGACCAGGCGCGGTACACGTCGTATACCGGGGTCGGACTGATCATCCTGGGCTGCGTGATCGGGATTGTCGCCGCAGGGCTGCACGCGCGGCGGCGGGCGCCGTCGCCGTAATGCTGTCATCCCGAGCGAAGTCGAGGGATCTGCACTTGGAAAGGGCAGTTGCAGATCCCTCGACTCGCTCCGCTCGCTCGGGATGACAGAGGCCGCATCAACCGATATTCATCGTCCCCTCGCAGACGATCACCGATGCACCACCGACGCGAACGCCCGTGATCTCGCCGTGCGCGACGTCCGCCTCGATGTCCAGGATGCTCGGTCGCCCCATCTCGAACCCCTGCTCGAGCCGCCACCGCAGCGTTCCGCCTTCGTCGCGCCGAGCATCGCGGCGCACGAGATAGCCGGCCAGCGCGACGGCGGCGCTTCCCGTGGCTGGATCCTCGGGGATGCCGAACCCCGGTGCGAACATCCGGCCGTGCAGGTCCGAGCCCGCGCGCTCACCATCGCGCGCGAAGACGAACGGCTCCGGCGCCCACGTGCCGGCGAGCGCGCGCTCCCACTGCTCGACGTTCACGCGCGCGCGTGCGACGGCGTCGCGATCGCGCAGTGGGATGAACAGGTACGGCACGCCGCACGTCCACCCGCGCGCGGCCCACTCGCCGTCGAGCAGATCGTCGGGCGCGAGGCCGAGCACCGCGGCCAACGCCTCGCGCGGCGGAGGAGTCGGACCATCTTCCGGCAGCTTCGCCACCGAGAGCTGACAGAACGTCGGCACGCCCTGCTCGGACCGGATCGTCACCGGCACCGGACCGACCAGCTCCTCGAACACGATGCGCGTCTCGTCGCCGGTGAGACGAATGTCACCGATGGCGGCGAGCACGTGTGCCGTGCCGACCGTAGGGTGCCCCGCGAAGGGGAGCTCGGTGCCCGGCGTGAAGATCCGCACGCGACGTGTGTGCGCCTGATCCGACGCCGGATAGACGAACGTTGTCTCCGAGTAATTGAACTCGCGCGCGACGTCCTGGAGTCGGTGCTCCGGAATGCCGCGTGCATCTGGAAAGACGGCGAGCTGATTGCCGCCAAATGGCGTGTCGGTGAACACATCGGCGGTCAGGTAGCGGAATCGGGCCATGTGGCGGAATCTACTCCGGCAGGGTCGGATCAGCTTGCCTGTCCTTGCGCAGTTTCCCAACGTTGCGGCGTGTGGCGCAACAGGCCGGCGGCACTTCGGTGCCACCGGACGGATGCACGTCTCCAGACCTTCATACCGGCACCTCCGATGCGCCCGATCTCCGCGCTCGTCCTGCTCCTCCTGCTCGGCTCACCGCTCGCCGCGCAGCAAGCGTCGTCCGGTTCGATCGAGGGCGAGATCACGGACAGCGTGCGCGTCGCGCCGCTGACCGGCGCGCTGGTGAGCGCGACTCGCGTTGCCGCCGGCCGCGAATCGACCTTCGTCGCGACCTCCGACGCGCAGGGCCACTTCCGGTTCGACGGCCTCGCGGTGGGCGAGTACGCGATGCGCTTCGCCAGCCCGATGCTCGACTCGCTGCAGTACGGCGGACCGACCACGCAGGTGCGGGTGACGCCGGGCGGCGTGACGCACGCGGCACTCGCCGTCCCCTCGGGCGCGACGATCCGGGGGATGGCGTGTCCCGGGGTGGAGTTCCCCGCGGGCAGCGGTGCCTTGCTCGGCCTGCTCACCGACGCCGAGAGCGGCAAGGCGCTCGAAGGCGCGTCGGTGGCGGTGGCGTGGAGCGACCTCGCGATCAATCCCAAGAAGAAGGCGCTCGCCGAGGACAAGCGCGTCGCGCGCGTGAAGGTGGATCCATCCGGCCAGTACCGGCTGTGCGGCCTGCCGACGGACGATCCTCTCCTCGTGCAGGTCCAGGTCAATGGGCGCGCGGGTGCCGTCCTGCACATGACGATCCCCGAAGGGCCGGGCGTGCTCGTGCGGGACATCGAGTACAGCGTGTCGGGCTCCCACTCGCTCACGGACAGCACAGCGGCGAGTACAGCGGCCAGCACACAGCCGGGCGCCCCGGTTGGCAACGCACGGCTCGCCGGCACGGTGCGCGACGGAACGGGGCAGCCCGTTCCCGGCGCGCAGGTCCGCCTGCTCGGCACCTCCGTGGCGACACGGAGCGACGAGCATGGTGCGTATCTGCTCGCCGGACTGCCGGCGGGAACCCAGGAAGTGGAAGTCCGCCGGCTCGGCTTCGGGATCGCGCGCGGTCCCGTGACGCTGCGCAGCGAGCAGCGCTCGCGGCTCGACGTCGTGCTCGATCGCGTCGCGACGCTGGAGTCGTTCAACGTCGTCGCGCGGCGGTGGCGCTACGCCGAGTTCGAGCAGCGACGCAAGGAATCGCTCGACGGCCGCTTCCTCGACGAAACGGCGATCAGGAAGATGAATCTCAACTCGAGCGCGGATTACGTGAATGCGCTCCCCGGCTTCCGCGCCGTGCACGTCCGCTGGGGCGAGGTGAAGATCGTGAGCATGAGCGATCCCGGATGCTCGCCCGTCATCCTCGTGGATGACCTGCCGATCAACAACATCGAGCAGCTCCCGATCCCGGCCGCGCTCGGCGCACTCGAGGTCTACCGCGGCACTGCCGGTGCGCCCCCGAGTCATCGCTCTCCCTGCGGCACGATCATCTTCTGGACGCGGCGATGAGGTCGCGCGAGAGCGGAAGCACTGGTCACATCGTGCTTCCGCACTGACTTACCAGCACTGCCCCGTCCGACCTTGCTCCTCCCTCCACCGATCTGGGCGACGCGCCTCACGTGCAGGGTCGCCGTGTTCGTCGCGGCCGCATTCCCAACGTCCCTCGTAGCGCAGCAACCGCAGACCGGCGCGCTGCAAGGCATCGTCAGCGACTCAGCGCGCCGCCATCCGGTTCTGGACGCGACCGTCGAGCTCTCGCGCGTGCAGCCGGAGCCGGTCGTGACGTTCACCGCACGATCGGACGCGAATGGGCGCTATCATCTCGATTCGCTGCCGCCGGGCGAGTACGTCCTCCATCTCTCGACTCCGCTTCTCGACTCGCTCGAGCTCGCACTCCCCGAACGCGCCGTTTCCCTCGCGCCGAATGCGGTGGTGCGAGCGGATCTCACAGTTCCGCGCGGGGCGACGCTGCGCGACGCCGTGTGTCCCGGGCTCGAGCTCGGAAAGGGTACGGCGGTGGTCGCTGGCCATGCGATCGACGCCGACACCGACCAGCCGTTCGCGGGCGCTGACGTCGTCGTCACGTGGACCGAGCTCGTGGTCGACGGCACGCTCAAGTCGCACAGCCAGGAGCTCTCCGCCGTCGTTCAGACGGGTGAGCGTGGCGAGTACCGGCTCTGCGGTGTCCCCGCCGATACGCGTCTCTCGCTTCAGCTCCAGCATGCCGGTCGCGCGAGCGCGGCCGTCGACGTCACCGTCGCGAGCGACGCGGGCGCCGGGGTGCGTGACCTGTCGCTCAGCACGCGAGGCTCAGCGACCATCGCGTCGCTCGACTCGATCGAGCGGTCGCGGGGCGACACGGCGGTCGTTGCCGAGCCGCTGCTGCTCACCGGAACGGCGAGCGTGACGGGCATCGTGCGCGGCGCGACGGGACAGCCGCTCGAGAACACGGAGATCCGCATTCGAGGCGCGCGATCTTCGGCAGTGTCCGACGCCGCGGGACGCTTCAGCATTGCGGCGCTTCCCGCCGGCACGCAGATGCTCGTGGCGCGCCACATTGGCTATGAGCCGACGGAGGTCGTCGTCGAACTGCGTGCGGGGCGAAGCGTCCTGCACGACGTGAAGCTCACCCGCGCCATCCTGCTCGACTCCGTGCGCGTCGTGGCGATGCGCTCGCAGTATCCGGAGTTCGAATCCAACCGCCGCTTCAATCCATTTGGGCGCTACCTCGGCCCCGATGAGGTGGAGCGGCGTCACGCGACGAAAGCCATGGACCTGTTGTTCGGCCTGCCCGGTGTCACGACGGCTGGTCACGACGTCAACGAGAGAGTCGTATCGACGCGCGCCGCGCGCA
>DASVNI010000474.1:0-10799 GCA_036383935.1 Gemmatimonadaceae bacterium
AATAGCCGAAGTCGTGCAGCAGCGATTCGCCGCTCGCCGACTTCACACCCGCCATCCGGATCTCGTGGACGTAGCCCTGCCGTAGCGAATCCACGACGATGCGCGCGCTCAGCCCGTCCTTCGACACGACCACCGCGCGCACGCCGTGCGCGAGCTGATTGATCGTCGGCGAACCATAGATGTGGTGGTACTTGTAGATGAAGCTGCTCACCGCCCAGCTCGCGGGATTCTCAGCGGTCGCGCGATCGACCGGCGCGGTGAAGTACACCTCGAAGCCGTCCGGTCGCGCACTCACGTGGTGCGGCTCGAACGGCACCTTGCCGGTCCACACGAGGCGCTGCAGCCCGTACTCCTTACGCCCGGTCGCGCCCCATCCACGACTCGTCTGCCCGACGTACATCGAGCCGTCCTTCCCCCACACCTGGCGGAAGACGCCCGACATGAACCCCTCGCGGAAGGGGAAGACGGCGCCCTGATACACGCCGTTCACCTTCTCGAGCGCGACGCGCATGATCTTGCTCTGTCCCTGATCGCCGACGAAGAGCTGACCGGCGAATGGCCCGAAGGTGCCGCGCGTCGAGTCGACGAGGATCGCCGACGTGGAGATGCCGAGGATGGTGTGCGGGAACCAGACGGCCGGCGTCTTGAGGTGCGGCACCTTCTTCGCCACCTCGAACTTGGGCTCGCCCGTGTCCGGAATGTCTTCCACCTTCAGCGTCACCGGCGACCCGGGCTCGCTCGACCACTTGAGCCCCTTCACGTTCCCCATGAAGTCGCCCTTCTCCACGTGGCTGATCCCGCCTGAGCCGACCCAGTCACCCTGGTTCTCGGAGTAGAACAGATCGCCGTCGAGGTTGAAGCCGAAGCTCGACGGTGAGCGGAAGCCGGTTGCCCACGGCGTGATCGTCCCATCGTCACCGACCTTCAGCATCCAGCCGCGCCACTTCACGAAGCTCTCGCCGTAGCCGATCCACGCGAGGTTGAGCGTGACGAACATCTCCCCCTTCGGCGAGAACACGGGGCCGTACGAGTACTCGTGGTAGTTCCCCGACAGCGGCCACGATGCGACGGTCTCGTAGCGATCGGCCTTGCCGTCGCCGTCGGTATCGCGCAGGCGAGTGAGCTCGCTCCGCTGCGTGGTGTACAGCGCGCCGTCGCGATACGCGAGGCCGAGTGCCTCGTGCAGGCCTTGTGCAAACCGAGTGAAGTGCGGCTGGCCACCATTCGCGCTCGACGGGTTCTCCACCAGCCACACGTCGCCGCGCCGCGTCGCGACGGCGAGTCGGCCGTCCGGCATCGTCTCGAGCCCGCCCACCTCGAGCACGACACCCTCGGGGATGGGAAGCGTGGACATGCGGTAGTACTCGGACTCCCGCGCGGCAGTCGGATTCTCGGCGCGCTGCGCGTGACCGACGCTGGTGAGCGCGGCGAGGAGCAGGGCAGTGCAGGTGAGATTTTTCATTGCGCGACTACCAGACGATGGAGTAGGCGACCGTGGACTCGCCACGATCGAATCGCACGGGGAGGAGCAGCTCCTCACGCCCGCTCTGTTGCCGCACGACCGGCGGTGCCGCGCCGCTCGGCAGGGTGACGAGGTAGCTCTTGTCGTCCACGGCGAACGAGCCGTCCGCCTGACGCGTGACGTGCTTGCCTTGCGCGAGCTGGACGTACAGTCCGTCGACGCTCGCCGACGCGGGCGCGCGCAGATGCACGGTACGGTGCAGCGTGACGCCGTCCGTGTCGGGACGGAGCGCGTCCTCGACGGTGACGCCGTGCACTGTCGACAGGAACGTCGGACGCCCCGCCTTGTCGAGCACGTAGCCGTTGCGACGGAATTCCTTCTCATCGATCACCGAGTCGGGCCACGCGGCGTTGGCGTCGGGCAGGTAGGCGACCGCCGGCGCGCCGGCGAGATCCACCACGCTCCCGGCCGGACGCGAGCTCTGATCCTCGCCGCGGCCGTCCCACATCTGCGTCGTCTCCAGGAAGGGGCCGCGCCATACGTAGAACGGCGCGCCGCGCGACAGGTCATAGCTGTAGTGCACGCCGAGTGGGTCGGCGACGGACGCGACGTAGACGCGCTTCTGTCCGCGGTGCCACTCGAAGCTGCGCAGCACGACGGGCTCCGTCGTCGGCTGCACCATGATCGGATTGATCGGATTGCCGAACGCCGTCAGCAGGCTCTCGTCGTGCAGCGACTGACGCTCGAGGCCCGGTCCCTCGATGAAGAGCTTCACGTCGCGCTGATCGCCGTACTGGCGGTTCTTGAAGAAGGTAAGTGCAAAGCTGTGCCGACCAGCGGTCAGGTCGACGTCGGCCTGCATCCCCTGCCGCGCGCCGCGGTTCACGATCACCGGCTTGCCGTCGATGCTGAGATCCGCGCGGGCGACGGCCGGCCCCTGCATCGCCGCTTCGGTGCCCACCCAATCGATGTTGAGCGTGAAGCGATAGCGGCCAGCGGCTGGCACGGTGAGCGCGCCGTCGTACGCCATCGCGAACCGGTTCGTCGCGGCGGCCGGTGCCGACGACAGCGTTGCGACCGCGCCCTCGCGCGTCGGCGGACGCGTCGTCATCCACGTCGTGTCGATCCCCTCGCCAACCCACGCGCGATACTTCAGGTCGGAGAGCTTCGCCGCGCCGGTGTACGACTTGTACTCGATGTCGCGCACGGCCACGGGACCGTGGTCGCCCTGGATCATCAACGGACCGCTCGCGCGCTCGTCGGTGAAGATCGCGGCGCGCGTCGGGCCGGTGACCTCGACGTTCTCCTGCACGGTGACGCCGTTGAGCACGACGCGGAGGAAGCGCGCGTTGGCGACCTTCTTCTTCCCCTCGAACCGCGGCGCGCGGAACGAGATCTCGAGATGCTGCCAGAGCCCGGGCGCGCGGCTCGCGTTGATCGCGGGAGGCGTCCCCTCATATCCTTCGCGTCCGGCGCCGCGCGTCTCGTCCCACCGCTGGTAGATCCCGCCCATGTCGGCAAAGGTCGGCGTGCGCACGCCCCAGCTATCGAACAGCTGTACCTCGTAGCGCCCCATGAGGTACACGCCGGAGTTCGACCCCTTGGGCAACATGACGTCGAGCGAGAGATCGAGGTCGCCGTGCTCCCACGTCGTGAGCAGGTGCCCCTTCGCCGCGTCGGTCGGCACGTTCACGAGCACGCCAGTGCCCGGCTCGGCGACGAGCGCGAGAGGTCGCGTGCGGTCGGCCGTGGCATCGCCCGCGATGCGCCAGTTGGCGCTCGTGGGGCGGAAGGCGCGTAGATCGGTCAGCGCGACGGTGCTCGGCGGCAGGTCGGCACGCTCGGGACGGGCCGGCTGCGCGGCGGCATCGACGGCGCCGAGCAGGTCGAGCGCCAGGAGGGCGCCGATCGCGAGAAGGCGGGGGGAGGGGTGACGCATGACGCTCCGTGGGCGCGAAAAGACTGGCCGGTTTTGGCGTTGCAGAATGCGAGGAAGTCACGCGTTCTGCAACGTGCGCGAGCGGTGCGCGCGCGTGCTGGTAGGGGACGACCTGACCGGAATGCACGGACAGTGTGACATGTCGTGACATCCGGCGCGGCAGCGCATGTCGGACAGGTTGACTGGGCAGATCCTGCCGCCCAGCGCGGCACTGTCAGTGCCTTGCACCAGGGAGCCGCGACCATCTGTCACGCCCTCCCGATCCCTCCCATGAAGCCCAACCTTCGCCGCTTCACCGCGCTCGTATTCAGTGCGATTGCGCTCGTGAGCTGCGGCAACGATCAACCGACTGCCGTCCCGCGCCCCGAAGCTGCCGCTCCCGGCGCTCCCTCTGCCTCGCTCCTCGGCACGCTCACCTCGCTGCTCTCCGTGAACGGTCTGCAGCGCACCACTCCGCTCGCCGCGCCGATCACCGTCTCCAAGGCCATCGGCGTCGAGGGCGGCACGCTGACGATCCCGGCAGCGGGCGTGACCGTCGTTGTGCCGAAGGGCGCGCTGGCGCAGACGACGACGATCACCATGACGGCGCGTGCGGGCTCGCTCGTCGCCTACGACTTCGCGCCGCACGGGATCACCTTCGCGAAGCCGCTCGTTTTCTCGCAGCAGCTCAAGGGGACCAACGCGTCGCTCCTCACCGCGCCGCTGCTCCAGCTCGGCTACTACTCCGACCCGAACCTGCTGACGAAGACGGGCGGACTGGTGAGCGAGCTGCTGGGCGGAACGCTCAATACCCTAACGTGGACGTTCACGGCACCCATCCCGCACTTCTCGGGATACGTCGTGACGTGCGGGCGCGACTGACGCTCGCTGCATCGCGCGCCTGGCGTGCGGCGCGCGGCAGGAGTGGCAGGATCGGAGCTGGAAAGGGAGAGCGGGGATGCGTTGAATTTGACGCACTCCCCGCTCTCGTTCGTCCATGAGTGAGGTGCCGGCTGCGGCCGGACGATACTTCCCTCGATCGATGCCGCCTCCTCTCTACGCTGCGCCTCCCATCCCGTACGACCGTCTCGCCCGCACAGGCGAGTCGCCGATGCTCGGCGTGATCAGGATCGGCCAGGCGCTCGAGCGGGAGGGAAACAATCTCGAGGCGCGAATGCTGTACGAGTCCGCGTTGCGTGACGGTCGAGCGACGAACGCAGCGGAAGCGGCACGGCTCGTCCGCGTGATCGCGCGCACGTACATCCAGGAGTCCGAGCTCGACGCTGCGCGAGACTGCGTCCTGGCCGCGCTCGCGATCTCCGAAGCCGCGTCCGACGAGGCGGGGCGCGGCCATGCCGAGAATATTCTCGCCATCGTGGAATGGAAGCAGAGCAACCTCGACGCGGCCGAGCGTCTCTATCGCCGTGCGCACGCCAGCGCGCACGCCGCAGGCGAATCCGGCCTCGCCGCGATGACGGCCTCCAACCTCGGCGTCATCGCGAGCGTCCGCGGCGATGACGCGGAAGCGCGGCGCTACTTCGAGACTGGCCTCGCGTCCGCTCGGCTCGCGGGCCTGCCGGAACAGACGATCGCCGCGCTGATCAATCTCGGGCTGCTGCACATGCATCAGCGCCGCCATGAGGACGCCGACCGGCGCTTCGCCGAAGCGCGCGAGCTGGCCACGACGATCGGCGAGATGCGGCTGCTCGTCACCGTCGACCTGGAGATCGCCAAGCTGCGCCTGCGCCAGCAGCGCAACGTGGACGCACGCGCCTGCGCGCAGCGCGCTCGAACCGTCGCGACCCGAACCGGAACGACCCACGCCGACGGCGAAGCGGCGCACGTGGACGGACTCATCGCCTGCGCGCACGGCGAGCTCGTCGAAGCCGAGTCGCACTTTCTCCGCGCCGAGGAGATCGCGCTGCAGCGCAGCGATCTGATCCTGCAGGGCGAGACGGCGCGCGAGCTGGCGGCGCTCTACCGCAGCCAGGGGCGCAACCGACAGACGCTCCAACGACTGAACCACGCGCACCGGCTGTTCTCGCAGCTCCGTGCGCGGCGCGAGCTGGCCGACGTGGACCGTCGCACGACGATGCTCGAGGATGACTTCCTCGAGGTCGTGCGTCGCTGGGGTGAGTCGATCGAGTCGAAGGACATCTACACGCAGGGTCACTGCGTGCGGGTCGCCGATCTCGCCTGTGCGCTCTGGGCGCGTGCCTCCGACGGCGACGCGACCTCGCGCTTCTGGTTCCGGATCGGCGCGCTGCTCCACGACGTCGGCAAGCTGCTCGTGCCTGCCGAGGTGCTGAACAAGCCCGGGAAGTTGACCGACGAGGAATGGGCGCTCGTTCGTCGGCATCCCGCCGCCGGCGTCGAGCTGCTCGCCGACATCGAGTTCCCGTGGGACGTCTGCCCGATCGTCCAGAGCCATCACGAGCGCTGGGACGGTAAGGGATATCCCGACGGTCTCGCCGGCACGGCGATCCCGCTCACGGCCCGCGTCGTGTGCATCGCGGACGTGTACGACGCGCTCACTTCGCGGCGCAGCTACAAGGAGCGCTTCACCCACGAGAAGGCGATGGACGTGATGCGCCAGGATCGCGGCACGGCGTTCGACCCGGAGCTGTTTGACCTGTTTGAGGAAGTAATGCGAGAGAACAATCTGTTGACGGTTGACGGTTGACGGTTATCGACAAACGGTTTTCGGTTCACGGTGATCGGTTCACGGCCGACCTCGGGACGCAGGAGCTGACCGAGGCCGGCCGTAAACCGTTAACCGTTCACAGCGCGCGAAGCGCGCCGTAACCGTCAGGCTCTTTCCCCCGTAGTGAGCTTCACGTACAATCATCACCGCAACTTCACGAGGAGACCTCGATGTCGCTCGGCGACTTTCTGCGCAAGCAGCTCATAGACGTCATCCAGTGGACGGAGGAAGGCGATGGCGTGCTCGCGCATCGCTATCCGATGCGCGACATGGAGATCCAGTACGGCGCGCGTCTCACCGTGCGCGAGTCGCAAATGGCGCTCTTCGTCAACGAGGGGAAGATCGCCGACCTGTTTGCACCCGGGCTTTACTCCCTGGAAACTCAGAACCTGCCGCTGCTCACGAACCTCAAGCACTGGTACACCGGGTTCGAGTCGCCCTTCAAGAGCGACGTCTACTTCTTCTCCACGCGCGTCCAGACGGACCAGCGCTGGGGCACGCAGCAGCCGATCACGATCCGCGACAAGGATTTCGGCATGGTGCGGCTGCGCGGCTTCGGGCTCTACAGCTTCCACGTCGCCGACCCGACGCGCTTCCACCAGAAGATCAGCGGCACGCGGGAGACGTACACCGTCCCCGACCTCGAAGGACATCTGCGCAACACGATCGTCGGGCGGGTCTCCGACACCTTCGCCGAGTCGAAGATCCCCTTCCTCGACATGGCGGGGAACCTCGTCGAGCTGGGCTCGGCGATCTCGACGCAGATCACACCCGTATTCGCCGACCTCGGGCTCGCGCTCGACTCGTTCGTCGTCGAGAGCCTCTCGCTCCCCGACGAGCTCCAGAAGAAGCTCGACGAGCGCATCGGCATGAACATGGCCGGCAACCTGCGTGACTACACGCAGTACCAGGCTGCCCAGGCGATCCCGATCGCCGCGGCGAACGAAGGTGGTGGTGGTGCGGCACTCGGCGCCGGGCTCGGCGCGGGGATGGCGATGGGGCGGGCGATAACGGACGCGTTGAACCAGGTCGCCTCCGGGGGCGACGCAGCGCAGAAGTCGTCGCCCGCCACGCCAACCCAGCTGCCGGATCACGCGACACCGGCCAGCGAAGGCACCAAGTTCTGCATCAACTGCGGCAAGCCAATCCCGCGCGCTGCCAAGTTCTGCTCCGAGTGCGGCGCCGCGCAGGGGTGACCACGCTCGGCGACGTCGCGCGCGGTGACGAATGGATCGTCGAGGCGTTCGGCTGCGATGCCGGCCGCCTCGCCGATCGTGCGGTGCTCGCCTCGCTGTTCGACCGAATGGTGCGCGAGCTGGCCCTGCGTCCGATCGGGCCGGGCCAGTGGCACGTCTTCCCTCCGCCCGGCGGCATCACGGGGATGCTCCTGCTCGCCGAGTCGCATCTCACCGTGCACACCTTCCCCGAGCACGGCTCGCTCTGCCTCAACCTGTTCTGCTGTACGCCGCGGGCGGAGTGGCCCTTCGCCGACCGGCTGGCCGAGCTGCTCGGCGCGGAGCGCGTCATCGTGCGGCACCTCGAGCGGGCGTACGCCCGCGAGGCGCTCGCCTCGCGATGACAGGCACGGTCATCCCGAGCGCAGCGCGCAGCGCGGAGTCGAGGGATCTGCACCTCCGCCATGGCGAGCGTGTTGACGTGACCGCGCGAACCGCTGACTGCCCCAACTGCGGCGCCACGATCGAATTCCGCTGGTCGAGCGCGGTGCAGACGGTCTGTCCGTACTGCAAGGCCGTGCTCGTACGCCGCGACCTCGATCTCGAGAAGGTGGGGATGGTGAGCGACCTCCCGCCGACGAGCTCTCCGATCCAGCTCGGCACCGAGGGACGCTGGCAGGAGGACGGCTTCGTCGTCGTCGGGCGGATCGTCTATCGGTACGACCGTGGCGGGTGGAACGAGTGGTACCTGCGCACGATGCGTGGCGGGAGCGCATGGCTCTCCGACGCGCAGGGCGATCTCGCGATCTCTGCTCCCGCAACGAGCGGTATCGCGCTGCCTGCCGCGAACGCGTTGCAGGTCGGCCAGTCCTATGCGATCGACGACACGCTCTTTCGCGTCGCGTCGCTCACGCGTGCGCGCTATGCGGGCATCGAGGGCGAGCTGCCTTTCGAGTCATGGAACCGTGACGAGGCGCTCTTCGCCGATCTGGACACCGACGGGAACGGCGACACGCTGCGCTTCGCGACGATCGACTACTCCGACGGGTCGCCGGTCGCGTACGTCGGCACGTACGTCGAGCTGGACCAGCTTGCGGCCCGCAACCTCCGCCGGATCGAGGGCTGGTGAGCGCGCCAACCGTCACGTCGCTGAGCTGTCCGCAGTGCGGCGCCGCGATCGAGCTCCGCACCCTCGATCAGGCGCTCTCCGTCGTCTGCTCGAGCTGCGGCAGCATCCTCGACGCGCGCGACCCGAACCTCCACGTCCTCCAGGAATTCCAGGCGCGGCAGAAGTTCACGCCGCAGATCCCACTCGGCACGCGCGGCACGCTGAAAGGGGAGAAGTGGGAGGTCGTCGGCTATCAGGTGCGCGGTATCACGGTCGACGGGACGACGTACTACTGGGACGAGTATCTCCTCTTCAATCCGTACAAGGGGTTTCGCTACCTCACCCAGTACGACGGTCACTGGAACGACGTCCAGGTCCTCAAGGCGGCGCCCGCCGAGCAGATGACCGGTCGCCAGCCCTACGTCACCCTGCACGACGAGAAGTTCAAGCACTTCCAGACGGCCACCGCCGAGACGTATTTCGTGCTGGGCGAGTTTCCGTGGCAGGTACGCGTCGGCGACACGGCCGTCACGCGCGACTTCGTCGCGCCGCCGCGCATGCTGAGCGAGGAGCAGACGCCGGAAGAGACCACCTGGTCGCTCGGCACGTACATGCCGGCGGCGCAGATCTGGACCGCTTTCGGTCTGCCGGGCAAGCCGCCGCACGCACGCGGGGTGTACGCCAACCAGCCCGACGCGTACATGCCGCTCGCCGGTTCGATGGCGAAGCGCTATCTGCTCTTCGTCGCCGTCATCGCCGCTCTCATCCTCATCCGCCTCGTCACCGCGTCGCGGGAGACCGTCTTCGCGACGAATTCGGCGTTCTTCAAGCCCGGTGCGCCCGCCGATTCGCTCGCCTTCGTCACGCCGACCTTCACCGTGAGCGGCCGCACCGCGAACCTCGAGGTCACGACCGAAGCACAGGTGGACAACGGATGGGCGTACTTCGAGTACGCGCTGGTGAACGAGGCCACCGGGACGACCTACGAGTTCGGCCGAGAGGTGAGCTACTACTACGGCCGCGACTCGGACGGCGCCTGGAGCGAGGGCTCACGCCGCGATCGCGCCGTGCTGCCGAGTGTGCCGCCAGGGCAGTACTTCCTGCGCGTCGCACCGGAAGCGCAGGTGCCAACGAGCTTCCTCGAGTATCGCATCATCGTCCGGCGCGACGTGCCGACGCTCACGCCCTACCTGATCTGCCTGGCGCTGCTGGCGCTCCCGCCCATCTTCGTCGCGCTCCGCGCCTGGGGGATGGAGAGCGCGCGATGGAAGGAGAGCGACTACGCCCCCTCGGGCGACGACGACGATGACGAGTAAACGATGAAGCATCCCATCTACACGACCTTCGGCGCGCTGCTCATCGCGCTCCTCGTGGCGGCCGAGGTGCGCGGCTGGACGGCGATGCGTCCGACCGAAGTGAAGAACATCCCGCGCTCGATCCGCGACAACCCGGGCGCGTACCGCCCGCACTACCGCACCTTCTTCGGCTCCGGCCACTACATGCGAGGCAAGTGAGATGACCGACGTCTATTCCTCGATGATGCAGAACGCGGTCGCAGCCATCGTCTTCGCGTTCATCGGCGTCCTCCTGTTCATCCTCGCTTTCATGCTGTTCGACAAGCTCACGCCCGGCTCGCTCTGGAAGGAGCTGATCGAGGATCAGAACACGGCGCTGGGCGTGCTGATGGGTGCTGTTGCGATCGCATTGGCGATCATTATCGCCGCCGCCGTGCATTGATGTTCGGCGGGGGTGAGTTGGTGAGTTAGGTCGTGGGCTGGTTGGTCGGTTTCTGAGTGAGTTGAACCCGGCGCCAACCAGCGTGGAGACTCCGCTGGGCGATCTCCAGGCCGGCGGTGGTCAATGCCCCTCGACTAACCAATCAACCGGCCAACCAACTCGCTATCCAACTCACCAACTCACCGCTTGAATGGCTGTCCCCCTCTTCCTCTCCGTCCTCCTCATCGCCGCGTGCGGGCTGATCTACGAGCTCGTCGCGAGCGCGCTGGCGAGCTACCTGCTCGGCGACAGCGTGACGCAGTTCTCCACGGTGATCGGGACCTACCTCTTCGCCATGGGGGTGGGGAGCTGGCTGTCGCGCTTCCTCTCGCGCGGGCTGGTGGCGCGGTTCGTCACGATCGAGCTCCTGGTCGGGCTGGTCGGCGGATTCTCGTCCACGATCCTCTTTCTCGCCTTCGCCTACACAGGGGCGTTCCGGCTCGTGCTGTACCTGCTCGTCGTCGTGCTGGGCATCTTCGTCGGGCTCGAGATCCCGCTGCTGATGCGGATCCTGAAGGACCGGTACGCGTTCAAGGACGTCGTCGCCAACGTCCTCACCTTCGACTATCTCGGCGCGCTCGCCGCGTCGCTCGCCTTCCCGATCCTCCTGGTCCCGAAGCTCGGGCTCGTCCGCTCGGCGCTGCTGTTCGGGATGA
>DASVNI010000475.1:0-8016 GCA_036383935.1 Gemmatimonadaceae bacterium
CAAAATTTTGGGGTCGTGGATGGAGAGAAGTGGTGCGCGGTGCATCGAGTTCGACCCCGAGAGCCGTCCTCCGCGCCTCTCAGTTAGCTCCGCGCTCCTCCGCGCGAAATCCCTTGCGGAGCGATCTCTAAGTGCAGATCCCTCGACTCGCTGCGCTCGCTCGGGATGACAGCCTCACTCACTGCGCCAGAACACGCTCCACCGCCTCGCTCGTCCGTCGTGCGAGCGCACCGGCTTTCACGACGAGCTGGCGCGCTTCCAGCTCCAACGCTGCGCCGAGAGAAGGATCGCTGAGTGCAACGACGTTGATGCGCACGTTGTAGCTCGCGCCGATGCAGCCTGCCTCGGCGAGAAGCGCGGCGACCCCCGCGTCGCTCGCGGCGTTGGTGTTCCCGCGCTCCGCCACCGCGAGCGCAAGCTCGGCGACGGCGGCGCAAGCGGCGGCAGTCTCCAGCGGCACGGCGGCCGCGGCCAGGAGCGCTTGATCGACTTTGGCCTTCTTCTCCGCTTCCAACTCGGGGGTCTCGGCCGGGAGCTTGTAGGTAGCGGCAACCGCGGCGTACGCCTCGGCATCGCGGTCGACGAGTGCGCTGAGCGCGTTGCCGAGCGCCGCGGCACGGACGGCGAGCTCGCGCATCTCGGCGTCGACCGCGGCGTACTTCTTCTTGCCGGCGGTGAGGCCGGCGACCATCTGCGCGAGCGCCGCGCCGAGTGCACCGACGTGCGCCGACACGCTGCCACCGCCCGGCACGGGCGTCGATGACGCGACCGACGCGACGAATCCGCTGAGGGATTCACCGCCCGTGATGGCGCGGCGCACCCGGTGCTCGAGCACCATGTCACTGGTGAAGTTGCGCAGGCGGATGTGGCGTACCGCGGCATCGAGCAGGGCACGCTCGGGCACGAGACCGACGATCTCGCTCCACGTGGGCGTGACGCCGCGCGCCTCCGCCTCGGTGCGCACCATGTCGAACGCCACGTGCACCGGCGTCCGCTCGGTGTCGACGAGATTCATCGACACCTGCGCCTGACCGTCGACCTCGAAGCCCATCGCCTTGACGTAGCGCAGCCCGCCCGACGACCCACGCACCGCCTTCGCGACTTCCTTCGCAACCGGCAGGTTGTACGCGGGGCCGAGGTAGACGTTGTACGCGACGAGGAAGGGGCGCGCGCCGATCGCCACCGCGCCGGCGGTGGAATGCACGGCGGACGGTCCGTAGTCCGGCGTGCGCACCGGCGTCGTGCCGATGTCGTTGCGCAGCCCCTCGAACTCGCCACGGCGGACGTCGGCGAGATTCTCCCGCTCGGGGCGCGTGGCGGCCCGCTCGTAGAGGAAGACGGGGATGCCGAGCTCCTTGCCGACGCGCTCACCGAGCTGGCGCGCGAGCGCGATGCAGTCCTCCATCGTCGCGCCCTCGAGCGGGATGAAGGGGACGACGTCGGCCGCGCCCATGCGCGGGTGCTCGCCCGAGTGCACGTTGAGGTCGATCAACCGTTGCGCTTCCCGGATGCCGGCGAACGCCGCCTCGACGGCGACGTCGATCGACGCGACGAAGGTGATGACGCTGCGGTTGTGGCTCGCGTCGGAGCTGGCGTCGAGCAGATGCACGCCGGGCGCGTGCGCGATCGCATCGCGGATCGCCGAGACGACCTCGGGGCGGCGCCCCTCGGAGAAGTTGGGGACGCACTCGATGAGCTTCATGCGGAGCGCAGAGTGTCGAGGAGCCAGGCGTGCATCGTCGGATTTCCACACACGAGCGAGGTTTCGGCGACAGGACAGGGATCGCCCTCCGCCGTGGTGACGACGCCGCCCGCCTCGCGAATGAGGAGCATGCCGGCCGCCATGTCCCACGCGTTGAGGCGCAGCTCCCAGAAGGCGTCGTAGCGTCCGCAGGCGACGTCGGCGAGATCGAGCGCGGCCGCGCCGCAGCGACGGATCCCGGCGGTGGCGCTCATGACGGTGGGCAGCGCGGGCATGTAGCGCGCGATGTCCCGGTCGCCGGACCAGGGCAGCCCCGTGGCGATGAGGGCGCGAGCGGGATCGGTGATCTCACTGACACGAATCGGCGCGCCGGCGCGACGTGCACCGCCGCCGAGCGTGGCGGTGAACAGCTCGCCGGTCGCGGCGTTGATCGTCGCGCCGGCCTGGAGCTCGCCGTCGACGAGCGCGGCGACCGTCACGGCGTACCAGGGCAGGCCGTGCAGGAAGTTCGTCGTCCCGTCGAGCGGATCGGCGACGAAGACGAGGCCGCGTGAGGTGCTCACGCTGGGCGTCCCTTCCTCGGCGAGGAGCGTCCCGTCGGGATGCCGGCCGGCGACCAGCTCCGCGATCGCTGCCTCGCTCGCGCGATCGACCTCGCTGACGAAGTCGTTGGCGCCCTTGGACTCCCAGATCAGGGAGGCGCGGCGCTCCGCGCCCTGGCGCACGACGTCGGCACCGCGCGCGGCGGCGGCGACGCACGTCGTGAGCAGCGCGCGAGTGTCCGCGCGGCCGAGCGTCGCGCGCGAGGCGCCGGCGCTGTTGTTCATTCCTTGCGACGCGTCAGATGCGCTCATTACGTTCGGGGATGGCACGCATCTTCAGCGGTATCCAGCCCTCCGGGGAACTCCACATCGGCAACTACCTCGGAGCCGTGAAGAACTGGGTTGCGCTGCAGCACACGGCGGAATCGATCTTCTGCATCGTGGACTACCACGCGATCATCACCGCGTACGAGCCGGCGCAACTTCGCGTCCGCCGTCACGAGATGGCGCTCGGGCTGCTCGCTGCAGGAATCGACCCGTCGGTGTCCACGCTGTTCGTCCAATCGGACGTGCCGGAACATACCGAGCTTCAGTGGATCTTCAACACTGTCACGCCGCTCGGCGAGCTCGAACGACAGACGCAGTTCAAGGACAAGTCGCAGCGGATGGAGAGCGTGAGCGCGGGGCTGCTCAACTATCCCATCCTGCAGGCGGCGGACATCCTGCTGTATCGCGCGGATCGCGTGCCCGTGGGCGAGGATCAACTGCAGCACCTCGAGCTGTCGCGCGTGATCTCGCGCCGGTGGAACGCCGAGTTCGCTCCCGACGAGGAGTATTTCCCCGAGCCGCAGCCCGTGCTCACGCCGACGCGGCGGATCATGGGCCTCGATGGCCAGTCGAAGATGTCGAAGTCGATGGGGAACACGATCGGGCTGCTCGAGTCACGCGAGGAGATCTGGGCGAAGCTCCGGCCCGCGGTGACCGATCCCAAGCGCGTGAAGAGGACGGACCCGGGAACGCCGGAGGTGTGCAACATCTATCATCTGCACAAGGCGTTCAGCCCGCCCGAGACCGTGGAGCATGTTGCGGTGCAATGCAGGACGGCGGGATGGGGGTGCATCGATTGCAAGAAGGTGCTCGCGGAATCGATGGAAACGGAGCTCGTGCCGATCAGGTCACGCGCGGCGGAGCTGCGCGAGAATCCTGCGCGCGTGAAGTCCGCGTTGGACGCGGGTGCCGACAAATGTCGCGCTCTGGCACGAGAGACGATGCGAGGCGTGCGCGAGCGGATGGGTTTCGACGGATGACCGTCACGGTCGGCGGAGGGTCGTTTAATGCGCATACCTCTTGCTCTCATCCAGGTATCGGCACCCGCTGCGGGGCGGGCGCGTGGATAGGGAACCGTAGCAGCGAGCGAGCCATGCAGTCCCTTCGTGAGTTGATAGGCCGAGTACGTTCCTGGGCGGGATGGCGTCTCTTCCGCCGCGCTCCAGCGGTACCGACGGCGGGCTCACTGCCGTTCCTGGTGCAGATGGAGCGGCCGATTCTGCGTGAGGTGACTGCACACGGCGTTCGCGTGTACTCGCTGTGCGGCCGGTGCGGTGCGCAGCTCGCCGCGAGCGCGACGCTCTGCGAGAGCTGCGCGCAGCGACGGAGCAGCCGCTCCGCCCCCAACGCCTGAGTGTCGCTTCTCGAGCGCGTCGTCGGCTTCGTCGCAGCCCAGTATCGCTGGGGGCTGCACCCCCTGAAGCTCATCGTCGCGCTCACGGCACCGGTACTGATCGTCTATCTCGCCGATCGGCGCGTCCGCCAAATCGCCGCCACCGTGGCGGCAGAAGAGGAGCGGGTGCGCCGATTGCCGCGGATGCGCCGCCGTTGATCGTTCGTCGCTGAGTGTACGCCGGACACGCCGCAGTCGCGCTGGCGCTGCGCTGGCGCGAGCCGCGCCTGCCGATCGTCCCACTCGTCCTCGCGTGCTACGGCCCCGATTGGGTCGAGGTCGCGCTGATGCTGCCCAACCCGCAGGCTGGGACGGCAACGTACACGCACTCGATCCCCGCCCTCATCATCGGCGCGGTGCTCGTCACCGCACTCTGGAAGTTGACGCGCCGACCGGGTGCGTGGCTGCTCGGCGTGGGGTGGCTGCTGCACTGGCCGGCCGACCTGTTCACGGGGCGGAAGCCGCTGATCTTTCCGACACCACTGATCGGGCTCGATCTCTACAAGCTCCCCGTCGTCGACTTCATCCTCGAGTCGGCGGTCATCGCGATCGGGTGCGCGATCTACGCGCGCGGCGTGCCGAGGCGTGCCGAGTTGCGCCGCGTGATCGTCATGCTCGGTGCTGCGCTCATCGCATTGCAGGCCGCGGTGGACGTGGCACTCTCGGTGATGCGGAACACGGAGTGGGAGCCCTCACTGGCGTCGGCCGGCAGGCAGTCTCATCTTCCGCGCACCCGCGAGCACGCTTGGACCGGACTCCGCATGCGTTTTGCATTTCGCCCCTCGCACACGCGACGCGAGGGCGAGATGGCAACGGACGGACCCCGGGGCATCGTGACGCTGGTCTGCCTCACCTGCGGTAAGGAAAAGTTCTTCACGAGTGAGGTGCCGGCGGCGGTGAGCTGCGAGCAGTGCGGCAGCACCGTCTTCCGGACCTTCGCCACACCGACCGAGCCCGACGAAGCGGCAATCGACGCGCTCGAGGCGCAGGCACGGAGCATGGCGTACGGAGACAGCTCTCCGGACACGACGCCAGACGACGTGCGGGACCTCGACCTCCGATAGCCGGCGGCGGGCGGGAGCCCGCCATCCTAGTTCCGCCTGCTACGCAGGACCTGCCGGAAATCCTGGAGTTCGCGCGCGCGTTGCGCCTCGACCTCCTGATCAAGCTGTCGCTCGCCGTACTCCTGGGCGGGATCATCGGCTTCGAGCGAGAGCTCTCCGGCAAGCCCGCCGGCCTGCGCACCAACATCCTCATCTGTATCGGCGCGGCGCTGCTGATGGACATCTCCACGCGCGTCGGGCTGGTGGATGGCCACCGCATCGGCGATCCGGGGCGCATCGCGGCCCAGGTCGTCACCGGAGTCGGTTTCATCGGCGCGGGGACGATCATGCAGGGCTCCGGCGTGGTCACCGGGCTGACCTCGGCGGCCACGATCTGGGTCGTGGCGGCGATCGGGATGGCGATCGGGGGCGGCTACTATGTGGAGGCGCTTGGTGCGGGCCTTCTGGTCACCTTCGTACTGTCCGTACTCGGTCGCCTCGAGATCTACGTCCGACGGCTCCGCCGCCGGGTCACGGCGACCATCCGCACGCGCCTCGGCACCACGCAGGAGGCACTCGCCGAGGCTCTGCGGGCTTACGGGATCATGATCGAGAGCGCACGCGTGTTCGACCACAGCGAGGATCGCACCTTCGAGGTGAAGCTCAAGGGACCGTCGAGACAGTTCGACATCGCCGAGGGGGAGCTTCTCGGGCGCGACTTCATCATGTCCGTGACCTTTGACTGACAGACCTCGGCGGCTCGTCGTCGACCTGGCCGCCACATCGAAGAATTGGGCGCTCACGCCGGCCGGCGAAGAGCGGCTGCGTTCCGGGGCGCCGGCCGGCTGGGAGATCGTGGTCGTCCGAGCGCCGACGAGCTCGGACGGCGACGGCCCACCGCGCGCCAGCAGCGAGGCGCTGGCCGCGATCGGCGAGGCGGAGGCCTACTTCGGCTTCGGGATCACCCCGGACCTGGTGGCGGCCGGAGCTCGCCTGCGCTGGGTGCACTCCGCCGCGGCTGGGGTGGGCAACGTGCTCAAGTCGGGGATCGCCGACACCGACATCCAGCTCACGAACGCGGCGGGGATCCACGCCATCCCGATGGCCGAGTTCGTCGTCGCGGGCGTGCTCCATTTCCTGCGCGGCCTGGACGTCGCGATCGACCAGCAGCGGCGTGGGGAGTGGAGCAAGGCGTTCTTCGTCGCCGACGACTCCCCACTGCGCGAGCTTGGCGACTGCCGGGTGCTGATCGTGGGAACGGGGGGCATCGGCCAGGCGACCGCCGTGCGAATGGCCGCGTTCGGGGCCAGGTGCGTCGGGGTGCGGCGGCGGCCCGAGCAGGGCGCACCCGCCGGCTTCGAGCGGGTCGTGGGGGCCGATCGGCTGGACGAGGAGCTGCCGAACGCGGACATCCTGATCCTCGCGGCGCCGCTCACGGGGCAGACCTCCCGGCTGATGACCCATGAGCGGCTGGAGCGCCTGCCGAAAGGCGCCGTCGTCGTGAACGTGGCGCGTGGGGCGCTCATGGACGAGGAGGCGGTGGCCGACCTTCTGGAAACCAAATGGTTACGTGGCGCCGTACTCGACGTCTTCCAGGAGGAGCCGTTGAGGCCGGAAAGCCGACTGTGGCACCTCCGCTCGGCGCTCGTGGTGCCGCACGTCTCGCCTGTCTCGCCGGGTCGGTTCTGGCCGCGGTCGCTGGAGCTGTTCCTGGACAACTGGCATCGCCACGACGCCGGCCAGCCGCTACGCAACCTCGTCGATAAGCACGCAGGATACTGATTTCATGGAGAAGATCATCAAGGCCGCAGTCGATCGGGGGGCGTCCGACCTGCACATCAAGGCAGGGGACGTGTTCCGAGCGCGCATCCACGGCAAGCTCGTCCCGCTGACCAAGCAGGCGCTGACGCCGGAGCAGACGCGCACGATCGCGCTGCACCTGATGCAGAACGAGGACGACAAGGCGCGCCTCGATTCCCTGACCGACTACGACTGCTCGTGGTCCGCGGCGGGGATCGGGCGATTCCGCGTCAACATCCTGCGGCAGCGCTCGAGCTTCATGATCGTGATGCGCGTCATCGCCTTCGACATCCCGACGTTCGAGTCGCTGCGCCTCCCCCACGTGCTGGAGAAGGTCGGTCAGGCCGAGCGCGGCATGGTGCTCGTGACCGGCGTGACGGGCTCGGGAAAGTCGAGCACGATGGCGGCGATGGTGAACTACATCAACAAGCACGAGAACCGCCACATCCTCACGCTCGAGAACCCGATCGAGTTCCTGCATCGCGACATCCAGAGCGCGATCACGCAGCGCGAGATCGGCAGTGACACACTCGACTTCAAGATGGGTCTGCGTGCCGCGCTGCGTCAGGATCCGGATGTGATCATGATCGGTGAGATGCGCGACGCCGAGACGGTGGACACGGCGATCAAGGCGGCGGAGACGGGGCACCTGCTCATCTCCACGCTGCACACACCCGACGCCCAGAGCACCATCCTGCGCATCATGGCGATGTTCCCGCCCGAGGAGCAGGAGGTCGTACGCATCCGTCTCAGCGAGTCGCTGCACTCCGTGGTGTCACAGCGTCTGCTGCCGCGCGCCGACGGCAAGGGCCGCGCAGTGGCGGCGGAGGTGCTCGTCGTGACCCCTGCGGTGCGCGACATGATCGCCGACGGCAAGCGCATCGGCGAGATTCGCGATTACATCGCCGATGGCCGCGATCAGTACGGCATGCAGACCTTCGACCAGCATCTGGCCGATCTGGTACAGGAGGGTACCGTCACCTTCGAGACGGCGATGGCCGCGGCGACGAATCCGTCGGACTTCGCCCTCAAGATGCGGATGTTCAGCCGCGACTCGGCCGAGGCGCCGAAGACGACGAGCGAGGCGGAGGCCGCGCCCGCAGCGGAGCCGGCCGCCGCAGGAATGACCGGCATGACGAGTGGCGCCGCCGGGTTCGAGTTTTACCAGCAGTAGCAGGTCATTGGTGGTTGGTGGTGAGGGGCGCCGGC
>DASVNI010000476.1:0-3429 GCA_036383935.1 Gemmatimonadaceae bacterium
CGCGGACGCCGCGTCGCGAGGATCGCCGAACACCACTCGTGCCACTCCGTCTGCACGAACAGGTTGGCGAACGCGGGGTGCGCGCGGTCCGCATCGGGGGGCGCGAGCACGATCTCGCCGTAGCTCGTCAGCTCGATCTCGCGCGTCGTGCTGCCGTTGTTCGTCACCGTGATGCGCCGGACCTCGGCCGCGTCCGCCGGCACGACGGTGATCTCCGTGTGCGTCTCGATGTGCCCGTCGACGCGGTCGAAGGAGACGCGGTCGGTGGCGAAGGAGGCGCGGTACGAGTCGGCGGGGGCGCACACCGGCTGGTGCGCCGCGCTCCACACGTGGCCGCTCGTCACGTCCTTGATGTAGCAGAACTGCCCGGTGTTGTCCGTCGTCGCGTCGGCGCGCCAGCGGGTGACGGCGAGGTTCTCGAAGCGGCTGTACCCCGAGCCGCGGTTGCTGATCATGATCGTGTACGGCAGATGACCGAGCAGCGCGATACGCGGCTGCACGGTGTCCGCCGTGTCGTAGACGCGCACCGCCGGCCGCTCGATCTCCGGCTCGGCGAGCGACTCGCCGCCGTCGACGAGCGCGGCCGGCTGGAAGACGAGACGCCGCGGGATGCGCTCGTGCAGCAGCAGCTCGGCGGAGCGCACCAGCGGGTCGGAGTGGAAGCGCTCCTGCCACACGTCTCCCTCCAGCACGTTCGTCAGGGCGACGATGCTCATCCCGATGTGGTGCGCCATGTAGTTCTTGATGATGCCGAACTTCTCACCGGGACCGGGGCGCGTGTAGTCGAGCGCGTCGCGGAAGCCGTACTCGCCCAGGGCACCACGCTTCTCGAGCGTCGCCATGTTCGACAGGGCCGTCGACGCATCGACCATCGCCGCGAGCGCCGTCGCGTACGGCGCGACGACGAGGTCGCGCGCCAGTCCGCGCTTCAGCGCCAGGTCGGGCACCCCGAACGCGCGGTACTGATACGTGAGGTGCCGGTCGCGCACGTTGTACGCGCTCTCGCTGATCCCCCACGGCACGCCGCGCTCGGACGCGTACGAGATCTGACGGCGGACCGCGCCGTGACAGGTCTGGTCGAGCACCGTATGCGGGTACGACCGCATCACGAGCGCGGGCATCAGGTACTCGAACATGCTCCCGCTCCACGACACGAGCGCCGTCTCGCCGCTCGAGTACGTGAGCGTGCGGCCGAGCCGGAACCAGTGGTCCACCGGCACGTCGTTCTTCGCGATCGCGACGAAGCTCGCGAGCCGCGCCTCGGAGGCGAGGAGGTCGTACGACGAGCCGTCGAGCGTGTGCGAGCCGACCTGGTACCCGATGGAGAACAGCTCCCGCTCCTGATCGAAGAGGAACTCGAAGTCCATCGCCTCGGTGTACGCCGCCGCCTGGTGCGCGATCGTGTCGAGTCGCGTCGCGAGCGTCTCGTCGACGGTGTCCTTCGCCATCGTGAGGCAGGCCTGGCGCAGCGCGATGAGATGCCCCGCGAGGTTGCCGCTGTCCACCGTCGAGATGTACGCCGGCTCCAGCACGCGCAGATCCTGGAGGTCGTACCAGTTGTAGAAGTGCCCGCGGAAACGCGCCATCCGCTCGAGCGAGCGAAACGCCTGCTCGAGCCGCTTCGCCATGTCATCGGCCGCGATGAACCCGAGGTCGTACGCGCTCATCGTGGCCAGGAGCTGCAGCCCGATGTTCGTCGGCGACGTACGCATCGCGATGACGGGATCGGGATCGTCCTGGAAGTTGTCCGGCGCGAGCCAGTTGGTCTGCTCGTCCACGAACTTCTCGAAGAAGACCCAGTGGGTACGTGCGTAGCGCAGCGCCTCCTCGCGCAGCGGCGCGGCGAGGCGGCGTCTCCGCCGCACCGCGGGCACGCCGAGCTCCGCCGCCGCCGCGGGGGACGCCATCCAGAGCGCGAGGAGCGGAAGCGCACCGAGCACGAGCGGCCAGCGCAGCGCCTCGTTGTGCTCGGCGCGAATCACGAGCACCACCACGGTCACGCCGGCGATCGCCACCTCCGGCCACATCGCGCGCCAGACGACACGCGCCGAGCTGGAGATGGCACGCTCCGCCTGCGACGCCGTCTGCCACTCGAGGAGATGCTTCCCCGAGACGAGCGTGCGCCACAACGTGCGCACGATGGCGTCGGCCGACAGCCACGCCTGGTGCGGCAGGAAGGCGACGGCGACGCCGAACTGCTGGAGGCTCGTCCACGCGTCGTGGCCGACCGTCGTGTAATACGCACGCCACGACTTGTCGAAGGGCGGGCGACAGACGGCGAGCAGGAGCGAGACGATCCATGGCGCGGCGACGGCGAGCAGCCCGAGCAGCGTCCAGCGCAGCGGCGAGCCGGGAAAGATCGTCCACCCCGCGACGAAGAACGCGAGCTGCGCGATCTCGAGCAGGCTGCGGCGCAGGTTGTCGAACAGCTTCCACCGCGAGAGCAGCGAGAGACGATTCCGCTCGGGGCCGTCCGGACCCGGCACCCAGCGGCCGAGCCAGCGCAGCAGCTGCCAGTCGCCACGGATCCAGCGATGCTTGCGGCGCGCGTAGGCGAGATAGCGCGACGGGTAGTCGTCGAACACCTCGATGTCCGTCGCGAGGCCGGCGCGCGCGTAGCTCCCCTCGATCAGGTCGTGGGAGAGCAGGGTGTTCTCCGGGAAGCGTCCGCGTGTCGCCCGCTCGAACGCGTCCACGTCGTAGATCCCCTTCCCGGTGAAGCTCCCCTCGCCGTAGAGATCCTGATAGACGTCCGACACCGCGGTCGTGTACGGATCGACCCCGGGGTGCCCCGAGTGGATCGCGGCGAAGCGCGAGCGATACGCGCTCGGCAGCGACACGCCGACGCGCGGCTGCAGGATGCCGAAGCCGCGCACGACACGCCCCTTCTCGGGATCGTACACCGCGCGGTTGAGCGGGTGGGCCAGCGCGCCGACGAGCAGCGGCGCGGCATCGGGGGGGAGCACCGTGTCCGCGTCGAGGGTGATCGCGTAGCGCACCTGCTTCAGCGTGTCGACGTCGCCCTCGATGACGGAGAATGCGTCGCGCGCGCCGCCGCGCAGGAAGCGGTTGAACTGCGCCAGCTTCCCGCGCTTGCGCTCCCAGCCCATCCACACGCCCTGGCTCGGATTCCAGCGCCGAGGCCGGTGGAAGAGATAGAACTCGTCGGCGCGGCCCTGCGCGTAGCGCGCGTTGAGCGCTCGCACTCCCTCCACCGCGGCGTCGATGATCGCCTGGTCGCCTGGCAGCGTCTCCGCGTCGGCGTCGGTGAGATCGCTCAGCACGGCGAAGTGCAGATGCGCTTCGCGATTGGCGAGGAACTGCACCTCGAGATTCTCCAGCGCATCGTGCACGTCCTCGACGCGCGCGAACAGCATCGGGATCACGACCGCGGTGCGGAAATCGGGCGGGATCCCTTCGCGGCCCGTG
>DASVNI010000477.1:0-15019 GCA_036383935.1 Gemmatimonadaceae bacterium
CACCGGTCGCTCGGGCTCGTCGTGTGCCGCGGCATCGCCGCGCAGGGCACGCCGCATGACGTCGACGTGGGCGCGCCAGATCGCTTCGTCGTCGTAGTCGATCGGGACGTCATCGAGGGCGGCGACGACCCGCAGCCCCTCCGCATCGGGAAAGCACTCGCGGAGCCAGCGGGCGCGAAGCTCCATCGGTAGCGGCTCGCTCGACGCGGCGAGCACGAGGACCGTGACGCGCCGGGAGAACTCGAGCGCGGTACGCACCAGGTATTCGTGCCCGACGTGTGGCGGAAAGAACTTGCCGACGATCAGCGCGTGATCGAACTCGCGCCGGCTCATGCGGCGGCCGCCTCGGGCTGGGCGACGACGTGCTTCCGCCAGCGGAGGAAGCCCTGCACGCAGAGGGCGAGGAAGACGACGTACAGCGCCGCGATGAGCGGCAGCCCACGCGACATGTACAGCGGGATCGAGATCAGATCGATCACGATCCACCAGGCCCAGTTCTCGAGCACGCGGCGGTTGAGCAGCCACTGCGCGACGATGCTGAGCGACGTGATGGCGGCGTCTATTGGGGGTGCGGTCCCCTTGAGCAGGCCAAGGACCCACCAGAGCGGGAAGAAGAGCGTCGCGGCGACGAGCACGAGGAGCGCATGCTCGCCGTGGGCGAGCCGGAACACCGGATCCGACTCACGCACCGTGTGTCCCGCGCGCCACTGCAGCAGGCCGCGCAGGTTGAGCACGATGAACACGACCTGGAGCGACGCGTCGGCGAACAGCCGCTCCTGCAGGAAGACGAGGCCGAGGATGGCCGCGTTGAGGATGCCGAAGTGGAAGTTCCAGACGTGGGCGCGCGCGGCGAGCCACACGTTGACGATGCCCGTCAGGAAGCCCGCGATGTCGCCCCACGACATCGGCATCCCGGCGACGACGAACACGGGATGCGTGATCCACGCGAGCGCGGTGGTCCAGCGTGCGACGGCGACACTCATGTGCCGCTACTTCGACGCGGTGTACACCCGCACGTAGTCCACCAGCATCGTGGCGGGGAGGATCGAGTCGGAGAGCGGATCCCCGTCGAAGTTACCGCCGACGGCGAGGTTCAGGATGATGAAGTACGGCTTGTCGAGGATCGACGCGCCGTAGCGCAGCACGTCCGACTTGAGCACCTCATAGTGCTTCACGCCGTCGACGAAGAAGGCCGCGTGCCCGGCGTCCCACTCCACGGCGTACAGGTGGAAGTCGTCAGCCAGCGTCCCGGGCGCGATCGTGTTGGAGTGCGCGAAGGGAGTGTTGCCGAAGTAGTTGGGCCCATGAATCGCGGAGCTCGACGTGCTCGGCTTGCTCCCATGGTTCTCCATGATGTCGAGCTCTCCCGAATCGGGCCATTTGACCGCGGGGAAGTCGTTGCCGAGCATCCAGAACGCGGGCCAGAGGCCCTGCCCGCTGGGGATCCTGATGCGCGCTTCGACGCGACCCGGCGCCGCCGCGAGCTTTCCGCGCGTGGTGATCTTGGCCGACGTGTACTTGCACGGACCGTAGTAGCAGGTCGTGTTGAGCACCGCCGGGCGCGCGACGATGGCGAGGCGACCCTGCCCGTCGAGCGACACGTTCTCGGGCGCGTTCGTGTAGTACTCCTTCTCGTTGTTCCCCCAGCCGCAGTTGCCGGCGGCGCAACCGTCGCCGAGATCGAAGCCCCACTTGGCCGGATCGACGGACGCGCCGGCGGCACCGTCGAACTCGTCGCTCCAGACCTGGGTCCAGGTGATCGGGGGAGCGGTCGTCGTGTCGGCGGGGGGCAACGTCGGGGTTGCCGCCGCCGCGCCGCCGCCGCAGGCCGTGAGAAGGGAGATGGCGAGCGTCGCGAGGCGGGAATGGATCATCAGTGCGAATCGAGCGGAGTGCCGCGGTCTCCGCAAGTCCGCGCTCGCGGCTACGCGAGCGCGGTCCGCTTCTCGAGCGGCAGCGTCAGCGTGAACATCGAGCCGACGCCCGGCTCGCTCGTCGCGCCGAGATCACCACCCATGGCGCGCGCCATCTCGCGACTGATCGGCATCCCGAGCCCGGTGCCCCTGTGCTCCCGCGACAGCGAGTTGTCGAACTGCACGTACGGCTCGAACACGAGCGCCAGCTCCTCGTCCGACATGCCGAGACCCGTGTCGCGGATCGTGATGGCGCCGAGGTCGGGGCCGATGACGGCGGTGGAGACGGTGATGCAGCCTTCGTCCGGGGTGAACTTGATCGCGTTCGACAGCACGTTGAGGAGGATCTGCACGAGCTTCTGCTTGTCGGCGCGGAAGACGAGCTTCTGGTCGCACGCCGAGCAGTCGTACGTCATCCGCTTCGCCTTGCGCTGCGGCACGGTCAGCGAGTCGACGACGCTGAGCACCTCGTGCGCGAAGACCTCGGTGACCTGATAGGTCAGCTTCCCGGCCTCGATCTTGGCGTGCGTCAACACCGCCTCGATGAGACTGAGCAGATGGTGCTGGCTCTTGAGGATGCGGCGCAGGTAGTTGAGCTGCCCCTCCGTCGCCGGGTTGGGGATGCCGTCGAGCATGAGCTGCACGTAGCCGCCGATCGCGTTGAGCGGCGTGCGGAGCTCGTGGCTCATCATGGCGAGGAAGTCCGCCTTGGAGCGATTCGCGTGACGTGCATCGGCGGCGGCGACGTCGAGCGCGGCCTCGAGCCGCTTGTGCTCCTCGATGTCCGCCGTGCAGCCGAACCATTGCACGATGTTGCCGTCGATGTCGAACAGCGGCTCGGCGCGCACGAGGTGCCACCGGTACTCACCGTCGCGCGAGCGCAGGCGGAACTCGACCTCGTAGCGGTCGCCCGTGGCGAGCGAGCTCTCCCAGCGCTCCGTCGCGCGCGGGAGATCGTCCGGATGCACCATCGCCGCCCAGCGGTCGCCGAGCAGTGCGCTCTGCGGCGTGCCGAAGTAGTCGGCGGTGCGCCGCGTGACGTAGTCGAGCATCCCGTCGGGCTTCGCCGTCCACACCTGCACGGGGATCGTCTCGGCCATCATGCGGAAGCGCGTCTCGCTCTCCTGCAGGGCGACGGCGAGCCGTTCGGCCGCATCGGTGCGCGCGCGGAGCTTGGTCGTCGCGCGGGCGCGCTTGATGACGTTCTTGGCGAGCAGCGTCGCCGTCTCGGTGAGCTGGATGTCCGCCGGCGTGGGCTCCTTCGGCTCGTCGTAGTACATCGCGAAGGTGCCGAGGACGCGGCCGCCCGTGTCGACGATCGGCGTGGACCAGCAGGCGCGGAGGCCGAAGGGCGCGACGAGCTTGCGGTAAGGCTCCCAGAGCGGATCGGTCGCGATGTCGCGCACGATGGTGCGCTCCTTCTTGAACGCCGCGGTGCCGCATGAACCGGCGATCGGCCCGATGCACAGGCCGTCGATCAGCCGGGAGTACTCGATGGGCAGGTTCGGCGCGGCGCCGTGTCGGAGCGTGATCCCGTCGTCGTCGAGCAGGAGGACGGAGCCGCGCATGCCCGGGCCCGCGACACGCTCGATCAGGGTGACGAGCGAGTCGAGCGCCTCGCGGAGCATGGCGCGCGATGCCGCTTCCGAATCATCCGTTGCGGGATCGTCGCCAAGCTCGGCGAAGAAGCTGCCCGTCACGCGCCGAGGAGCAGCGCGATCCGCGTACGGGATGGAGTGCTGTCCGGTGAGGGAGAGCGACGGGATGCCGGCGAGCCTCGCGGGATCGGTCGCGGAACCGAGTCGGGCCTGAAGCTGTGATTCGCTCTGCATTGAGCAACCACCAGCCCGGCTGAGGACGCCGACGGCGACGCCGGACGAATCGCCGAAGGTCGGTGGCCGAACCGCGAGCGGACAGCGCGCCGCGGGGCGCGTGCTCGGGGCGGACACCGTGTGATTCGATCATAGGGGCGCGGACGGGGAACGCAAGTACTGTTGACGGTTGCCGGTTATTGGCTGTCAGCCTGCCTCGGGAGGCTCCCACGTCCCGAGGCCGGCCAACGGCGCAACGGGGTCAGACCCCGGGTCAGATCCGAGGTCTCACCCCAGCCGACAACGAGCGGCATCACCCACCCGCTAGCACTGCTTCCACCTCCTCCGAAGCCTCAGCGGTGTCCGCACCCGGCCGCGCGCCGGCGGCGAGTAGGAGGCGGGAGACGGCGGCGTGGTCGCGGCCTGTGGGGCCGAAGCGTGAGCCATGGCAGCACCAGCCGAGTGGGGTCGCGCCGTAGCGGGCGTCCTCGAGGGTCAGGAGCTCGGCGGCGTCCTGATGACGGAGCAGGGCGGCCACGGTGTCGGGGGAGCCTTGCCAGGCGGCGCAGTGCAGGGCGGTGCCCGAGTCGTGTCCGGGGGTGCGCGGGTCGAAGCCGAGGTCGAGCATGAGGGCCACCGGCCGGGGCTCGGCGTGCCAGGCGGCGTCGCTGATCGCGCGGCGGTCGTCGGCGGTGAGGCGGGTCATGACCGTGGGGTCGTCGCGCAGCACGGTGCGCGCAGCCGCTTCGTCGCCATGGCGGCAGGCGACCATGAAGCGCTGGACGGGCGAGGCGAAGGCGAGCAGCAGCTCCAGCGTATCGGCCTGGTCGAACTGAGCGGCGGTATCCAGCGGAGAGCGGCTGTCGCCGATCGTCCAGTCGTAGATGTGCTGGGCGCTCGGCGGCTGCGCACCATAGGGGCCCTGCCCGGTCCGGAGATCGAGGAGGGACGGGTCGGCGTCGATCAGCTCGCGCACGCGGTCGGTGATGCCGAGCGCGGCGGCGAGGAAGATGTCGGTGGAGGCGCCGCGCTCGACGAGGTAGCTCGCCAGCGCGTAGCGGCCCTCGTCGCGGTGGCGAGCGAGCATCCACTGGGCGGGGGTCGAGCGGTGGTCGACGTCGCGCGCGTCGATGTCGGCGCCGTGCTCGAGGAGGAGATCGACGGCGGCGCGCGACTGCGCAAAGTGGAGCGGCGTCTGGCCGTCGCCGCCGCGCTCGTGCACGCGCGCGGGATCCTCTTCGATCATCCGCGAGAGGAGATCGAGCTGGTCGAGGTGCGCGGCGGCGCATGCGTCGGGGACCGCGCCACCCTCGAGCAGCCGCGCCGCGGCGTCACCGGTGGCGACGTGCAGCGCGTGGAAGGGGCCCGCCCACCATTCGCTGCGCCGGTTCGGGTCGGCGCCGAGCTCGAGGAGCATGTCGACCATCGCGAGGTCGTTCGCGCAGTGGACGATCGCGGGCGAGTTGAACGAGAAGAGGGGCGCGTCGATCATCTTCCGGAGCGCGGGCTGCTGCTGGAAGATCTGCCGTACGGCGCCGGCGTCGCGCCGGTGGAACGCGGCGGCGATCCGCTCGTGTGGAGGACGCCGCTGCTCCTCGAGCGCGTCGATGTGCCGCTTGAGCGCCGACCAGTCGGTGAAGCCGTACTCGCGCGCGAGCACGAACTGCGTGTCGCCGAGCGCGATGCGCTGTTTGTCGGGGAGCAGGGCGCGGACGCGGTCGCGCGCTTCGGGGTCGCCGGCGGTGAAGGACTGGAGCAGCTCCTTCGCCTGCTTCTTCTGCTGCGCGAGGCTGGGAGTGCTCGGCAGGCTACGGCGGAACGGTGACGACATGAGACGCCTCCTTCGTTATGGCCGGCGTCCGCACGATCGGCCCGAAGAGGGCGTGGAATCGCGAAGCACTACAGAGATGGGCGCAGCCCTTTCCGCGGACCGGAGGCGTTCTCGGGAGCCGCGTGGAAAGATAAGGCGTGAGTGGGTGAGTGGGTGAGTGGTGGCCGGCCTCGGGACGCTCTGGCGCGCCGCAGTTTCACGCGGAGAGCGCGGAGCGGTGCACCAACGTCGGCCACCTGGCGCCTGGGCCCGCGGAGGGCGCGGAGCGTGGCGGAGAGATCTCTCCCCGGACCATTAAAAACACTTGGGGTCGATGGATATGACGGGTGAGCCTGTGCGTGGAGCGCGACCCCGAAAGTCGTCCTCCGCGTTCTCCGCGATCCTTCGCGTGCTCCGCGTGCAACTCCGGCGCAGCGATCTCTAAGTGCAGATCCCTCGACTCGCTGCGCTCGCTCGGGATGACACTGGGCTCGCTGCGCTCGCTCGGGATGACACCGGGCTCGCTGCGCTCGCTCGGGATGACAATCCCCTACTCACAGCCACCTGCGCACTCGCCGGCGATACTCGTCGTACAGGTGCGGAAACTTCTGCGACAGGTAGCGTTCCTCGCGCAGGATCACGACGCGATCGACGATGGCCAGTACGGCCGGCAGGAGGAGGAGTGGCCACCAGCTGTCGAGCACGAGCGTGACCGCGATGTACAGGATCGCGAGCGAGAGGTACATCGGATTGCGCGTGCGGCTGTAGATACCGGTCGTGGCGAGCGCGGTGGCGGGGCGGTTCGGGATGAGCGTCGTGTGCTCGCGGTGGAACACCCGCCACGCTGCGCCGAAGAGCAGGAGCCAGGCGATCCCGCAGATGACGGCGAGCGCGAATCGGAGTATGGACGGACCGTCCGTGATCGGCAGCGGACGCAGCCGGTCGACCAGCCAACCGAGTACTATTCCCGCGACGAAGATGAGTGGCGGCGGGTAGTGGATGCCCGGATTGGAGAGGGGCTCGTCGTCGGTCATCGAAGAACCTTGCGGGTGCAGGTGGATCGCCGCAAGGTGAGCGAAACACGGACCACACCACCAATGACCCGCTTCTCTCGCTGGCTCGGCGCGACGATTCTCGGCGCGCTGCTCTTCGATGCACCGAGGGTCGCGGCCCAGGAGCACGCCCACGCCGGCACCGGCCACGCCGAGTCGATCGGTACGGTCCACTTCCCCACGACGTGCGCTCCCGCCGTCGCGCCGCGCATGGATCGCGCGATGGCGCTGCTACATTCGTTCGAGTTCGGCGCGACGTTGAAGGCGCTCGACGATGTGGTCGCGTCGGACTCGACCTGCGCGATGGCGTACTGGGGGCTCGCGCTTGCCCGGTGGGGCAACCCGATGTCGGCAGCCAACCGCGCGCCGACGCTGCTCGCGCAGGGACGCGCCGCCGCGAACGCGGCGGGACGCCTGGCGTCGCACGCGTCGGAACGCGAGCGCGGATACATCCGTGCGGTGAGCCGTCTGTACGACGACTCCGAGCACACCGACCAGCTCTCGCGCGTGGTCGCGTACGAGCGCGCGATGGCCGAGCTCGTCGCCGCGCAGCCCGCCGACACGGAGGCCAAGATCTTCCACGCGATCGCGCTGGTGGCCAGCGCGCTCCCGACGGACAAGACGTACGCGAAGCAGATCGAAGCCGGGCAGAGTCTCGAGGCGCTCTGGGTGAAGCAGCCCGAGCATCCCGGGTTGGCGCACTACATCATCCACGCCTACGACGTGCCCGCGCTCGCCCCGCGCGCGCGCCTCGCTGCGCAGCGCTATGCGGTGATCGCGCCCTCCGCGGCGCACGCGCTGCACATGCCATCGCACACCTTCACACGCGTCGGCCTGTGGCGCGAGTCGGTGGATGCGAACACGCGCTCGATGCAGGTGGCGGAGCGCGCCGGTTCGATGTCCGAAGTGCTGCACGCGGCAGACTACGCGGTGTACGCGAATCTGCAGCTCGGACGGTGGCGGCAGGCGAAGGCGATCCTCGACAGCCTGCCGTCGATCGCCACACGGTTCGATCCCAACGCCATCACCGGCGCGGCGCCGGGTTCAGCCGGCGTGTTCGCCCTCGCGGCGATCCCGGCGCGCTGGGCGCTCGAGCGGCGCGCATGGGCCGAGGCGGCCGCGATCGTGCCGGCTACCACCAATGTCCCGTATGCCGACGCGATGTCCTGGTTCGCGCGCGCACTCGGCGCGTCGCACACGGGCGACACCGCACGCGCTCGCGTGGCGATCGACTCGCTGAACGCGATCCAGAAGCGACTGACGGGGAGCTCCGAGCCCTACTGGGCGGAGCAGGTCGCGATCCAGTCGCTCGGCGCGCAGGCGTGGCTCGCGCTCGCCGAGCATCGTGACAGCGTTGCGCTGGCGACGATGCGCGAGGCGGCGCGGCGCGAGGACGCGACGGACAAGAGCGCCGTCTCGCCTGGACCGCTCGCGCCGGCGCGCGAGCTGCTCGCCGACATGCTCGTCGCGCTGAAGCGCCCGGCGGAGGCGCGCGCGGAGTATCGTGCGACGCTCACGCGCGAGCCCGGACGACGGAACGCGACGCGAGCGCTCGCGACTCACTAGGTGCAGATCCCTCGACTTCGCTCGGGATGACAGCTGTTGTCATCCCGAGCGAGCGTAGCGAGTGGAGGGATCCGCACTCTGTCAGGAGAGATCGATCGCCACGACCTCGTGCTCGAGCACGGACGGCACCGTCACCTCGATCCAGTCACCTGATCGGCGCGGATGAACGGTGGTGCCGGCGACGAGGAGCCTGACTCGCGCCGGCTTCTCACCGGCGAGAGGTACACGCACCACCTGCGGCCCGACGGGCACCGGCTCGCGCACCGGACCCTTCATCATCATCGGGTTCGTCAGGTTGACGAGGTGCACCGTCGCCGAGCGTGACTGCCGCCACGCCGTCACGTCGAGCACGCCGGGCCCGATGACGCGCACGACGGGTGATTCGTTCGTCGCCCACATGACCGAATTGCGCAGCAGTGTGCCATGGTCGACGTCGAGGATCTCCCAGAAGGTGCGGTCCACGTCCCACGGGAAGTAGACGACGCGTCCGGCGCCGACCTCGCGCATGAAGACCTGCGCCACGTCGGTGTGCGGCACGCGCGGATACACCTTCTCCATCGGCAGATCGGGATACGACGGGATCAGTGTGATCGGCGCGGGGCCGAACGTCGCGGTCGGCATGACGTCGAGCCGGTTCACGCCATGGATGATCCGCGGCGCCTCCTCGAGACCGGCGAGGATCGCGTTGCCCTTCGCGCGCTCGTGCTCGAGCCGCAGATACGCGTTGTGCATCTGCAGCTCAGCCTTGCCCCGAAACTGTACACCAAACAAATCGGCCAGGCCGAAGTCCTTGCGCGGCGCGCCGGACTCGTCGCGCAGCGAGGTCTCGTACGTCGCCACGAGCCCGCCGCCACGCTCGACGAATGCGCGAAGTTGGGCGCACTGCGCGTCGGAGAGTGCGACGACGTCGGGAAGCACGAGCGTCCTGAACGAGGCGAGATGCGCTTCGTCGAGCCGCCGGTCGTGCACCATCTCGAACGGGATGCGCGCTTCGACCAGCGCGTGATAGAAACCGTTCGCCGAGTCGTCCATGAAGCGCGCGCGCTCGGAGCCGGAAAACCAGGACGACTGTTGCGAGTACACGAGCCCGACCCTCGCCAGCGAACGCTCGTTGCGCAGATACTTCTCGTTCGCGGCGCACCAGTCGTACAGGCGCTCCACCGGCTTCAGCCACCGCGGGTCGTTGACGCTCCCGGCGAACTTGGTATACCAGGGCCGCAGTCCGTTCGCGAGCCCGTCGATCGCCCACAGGCGAATTTCGGCGGCGCTCTGCACGGAGTCCTTCCAGCGGTACGGCTCCTCGAGTCCGACGCTGAAGATGCCGACGAGCGGCTTGGTGCCCATCGTGGCGCGGAACTCCTTCCCGCGCTTCCCATTCGCCCAAGGCACCGTGACGCCGCGCCGCGCCTGATGATCGGCGATGAGCATTGGCGCGAGCTCGCCGATGCGCACCATGTCGAGCGAGCTGTTGGCGCCGCCGCCCATGTTGGGGATGACGCGCGAGTCGGGGCGCACGGCGCGCACCGCGTCGTCCCAGGTGCGCCAGAGGGAGAAGAGCCGGTCCTGCCGCCAGAGGATGTAGGCGTGGCGCGCCGGGTCCTGCGGATCGTCGGTGCGCGGCAGCTCGTGACCGGTCGCGGCGCGGAAGTTCTCTCGGCAGTGCACGCAGAAGCACTGCCCCGAGCCGTCCCACCGGTTGATGAAGATCCCATCTGGCCGATAGCGCGTGGCGATCTCGCGCTTCACCGCGGTCATGAACTCGAAGTTGTACGGACCGAGCGCGCAGGTGACCCACATCTCCGGCGACGCCCAGTGCCGGCGCGGCGTGCCGTCGGCGCTGACGTGGATCCAGTCGGGGTGTGCCTGCTGCACGTCGTCGTACGTGGCGTGCGGGTCGGTGCGCGCGACGACGACCATGCCGAGCTTGCGACAGCCGGCGACGAGCCCACCGAACGGATCGCTCTCGCCGAGCCACTGGCTGCGATGATGGAAGGGCACCGTGGTCGGGTAGTACGCGACGCACCCTCCCGCGCTGAGACACACGGCATCCGCCTTCGTGCGACGGAAGTAGTCGAGCCAGAACCCCGGGTCGAAGCTCCCCGGGTCGTTCTCGGCGAGGGTGAGCTGGGCCCAGCGCATCGGCCGGCCCACCCACGCGGGATCGGCCGCGCCGAGCGGTGGCTGCTGGGCGGCGCGGGCGATGCGCGGCGAGAGATCGCCGAGTGTGACGGCGGCGCCGGCGACGGCGGTGCGCTCGAGAAATTCGCGACGCGTGAAGTCAGGCACGGCCACGCCACTGACGGATCGCTTCGGCGAGCGCGGCCTCGGTCCACGCCGACCGGCGGAGCGCGACGCGGTAGTGCAGCGCGAAGGTTCCGTTCGCCGGAATCGTGCGGATCGCCGGGGCGAGGATCGCCGCGCAGATGAAGCGGAAGTCGCGCCGGTTGTCGATGATGTACCAGGGCGCGCGCTCGGTGATGTTCGCCGGATCGCTCAACATCGCGAGTCCGCCGAGGTCGCGGCCGTCGAGGGTGAAGTTCCCCGCTACCGCCGTGGCGTTCGGTCGTGCGCGATCGCCGCGGAAGTCGGCGAGCGGGACGGGACCTTCCGTCGTGACGATCGACATCACCGCCGGTGCGGGGGCGAGGCGTGCACTGAGTCCCGCGTAGCCTCCGTTGACGACGCCGTTCGGTTCACCGGGCATCGGCGTCCGGTCGAGCACCGCGCCGTCCTTCCCTGCGGTGAACTGCATGTTCCAGTCGATCGAGTAGCTGCCGTCCGACGCGGGCGCGGAGACGTCGAGCACGCGTGCCTCCGTGAGGTCCACTTCGCCCGTGGGGCGCGTGTACGTGACGTTCATCGTGATCCGTGCGCTTCCGTCGGGGCGCGCGTCGATCACGGGCGTGCTCCACGACGTCTTGCCCGCCGCCTGACCGCTGACGCGATTCTCTTCCCAGTAGTTGACGTGGTTGATGTACTTCCACGAGAACCAGAGCGCGTAGTGCCACGGGTGGTCTTCGGGCTTGAAGTTCGTGAGACTCGGCCCGTTGCCGACGGCGACCGGATGGAAGTACGGCTTCCCCGCTTTCGGGTCGAAGGAGAATCGCCAGAGCGTGGAGTCGCCGACCTTGCGCGCGAGGGAGGTCTCCGTGCGCACCCATTCCCCTCGCGCCGCGCCGCCCGACGTCGCCGAACGGCTCGCGGTCGCGCACGAGGCCACGAGCGCGAGCGGCAGCGCGAACACGAGCGATCGAAGTGCTCTCCTCATCTGATTCCCCCAAAAGTGATCTGATGACTTTCGCCGGATGAGATGGCATCCTTACGCCCAACTCTCAAGATCCGCTGAACACCCCTCCCGCCTTCATGCCCCGCACGATCAAGAATCTCCGCTGGTGGATCATCGCGCTGCTCATGCTCGGCGGCACGATCAACTACCTCACGCGCAGCACCCTCGGCGTCGCTGCCCCCACGCTGATCAAGGACCTGGGGATCACGACGAAGCAGTACTCGTGGATCGTCGCGACCTTCCAGGGCGCGCTGATGACGCAGCCCCTCGCCGGCTACGTGCTCGACGTCGTCGGGCTCAAGGTGGGGTTCGCGCTGTTCGCGCTCGCCTGGTCGATCATCAGCATGGCGCACGGGCTGGCGACCAACTGGCAGTCGTTCGCCGTGCTGCGCGGGATGCTCGGATTGGCTGAGGGCTCGGCGAACCCCGCCGGGATGAAGGCCACGTCGGAGTGGTTCCCGGCGAAAGAACGGGGGCTCGCCGGCGGGTTCTTCAACGTGGGCGCGTCGGTGGGGTCGATGCTCGCGCCGCCGCTCGTCGTGTGGGCGATCCTGCACTACGGGTGGCGGTCGGCGTTCGTCATCACCGGCGCGCTCGGCCTCGTGTGGGCCGCGTTCTGGTACTGGCTCTACGAGCCGCCCGACCTTCAGCCGCGGCTCAGCGAGGCGGAGCGCGAGTACATCAAGGCCGGCCAGGAAGAGCACCTCGCCCACGTGGAGGGGAAACCATCGGTCGGGCGGATCGCGCAAGCACGCAACTTCTGGGGGATCGCCATCCCGCGCTTTCTCGCCGACCCGACGTGGGGGACGCTGACCTTCTGGGTGCCGCTCTATCTCGCCACGGCGCGGGGCTTCGACCTCAAGCAGATCGCGCTCTTCGCCTGGCTTCCCTTTCTCGCGGCGGACATCGGCTCCGTGTTCGGCGGTGTCGTGGCGATGGCGCTCCACAAGCGCGGCGTGAGCATCGTGAACGCGCGGCGCTGGGCATTCACCCTCGGCGCGCTGCTCATGACGCCGGTGGCGGCGGTCGGCTTCGTGCGCAGCCCGTACGTGGCGATCGCGCTGATCAGCCTCGCCGGCTTCGCGCACCAGACGCTGTCCGTTACGGTGATCACGATGGCGTCCGATCTGTTCCGCCGCAGCGAAGTAGCGACGGTGGCGGGGATGGCGGGCTTCTTCGGCAACTTCGGGCTGCTCGTGTTCAATCTCCTCATCGGCGGGCTGGTCGCCTCAATCGGGTACACTCCTTTCTTCATCGCGCTGGGCGTGCTCGATCTCCTCGGCGCGGTCGTGCTGTGGACCGTCGTGCGCGAGCCGTCAAGTGCAGATCCCTCGACTCGCTTCGCTCGCTCGCGCGAAGGGGTCAGACCCCAGAGGGGTCTGACCCCATGACCTACTACGGCCAAGGGGTCAGACACCTTCGGTATCTGACCCCAGGATCTGACCCGAGGATCTGACCCCAGCATCGAGATAACGACTGCGTAATGCCTACGATCTCCAATCCGATCCTTCGCGGCTTCAACCCCGATCCGTCGATCGCCCGCGTCGGCGACGACTACTACATCGCGACGTCCACATTCGAGTGGTATCCGGGGGTGCAGATCCATCACTCGCGCGATCTCGTGCACTGGCGACTGCTCACGCGGCCGTTGCGTCGCGCGAGCCAGCTCGACATGCGCGGCGATCCCGACTCGTGCGGGATCTGGGCACCCTGCCTCACGCACGCCGACGGTCGCTTCTGGCTGATCTACACCGACGTGAAGCGGTACGGGCGCGCGTCGGCGGGTGTCTCGGGCTCGTCGCTGCGCGACTTTCACAACTATCTCGTCACCTGCGACACGATCGACGGTGAGTGGAGCGACCCGATCCCGCTCAACAGCAGCGGCTTCGATCCGTCGCTCTTCCACGATGACGACGGCCGCAAATATCTCGTGAACATGCTGTGGGACCACCGTCCCAACGTGCACCACTTCGGCGGGATCGTGCTTCAGGAGTACTCGGTCGAGGAGAAGAGGCTCATCGGCGAGCGGGTGAACATCTTCGCCGGCACGTCGATCGGCTTCACCGAGGCGCCGCACCTCTACAAGCGCAACGGCTGGTACTACCTGATCACCGCCGAGGGCGGGACCTTCTGGGGACACGCGGTGACGATGGCGCGCTCGCGGAACATCACGGGGCCATACGAGCTGCATCCGGACACGTACGTGCTGACGTCGCGGCATCGCCCCGACGCGCCGCTGCAGAAGGCGGGACACGCGGACCTGGTGGAGACGCAGAGTGGCGAGACGTGGATCGCGTATCTCTGCGGCCGGCCGCTGCGCAATCGAGGGCGATGCACACTCGGCCGCGAGACGGCGATCCAGCCGATGGCGTGGGGCGACGATGAGTGGCTGCACACGACCGACGGCGAGCGAATCCCGCAGCTCACGCCGCGCGCGCCCGAGCTGCCGCCGCATGTCCTTCCGGCGTCACCCACGCTGGTCGACTTCAACGACGCGACGCTGCCGATCGACTTCCAGTGGCTGCGCACGCCGTATCCGGCGGAGCTGTTCAGTCTCGAGGCGCGTCCGGGCCACTTGAGACTGTATGGACGCGAGGCGATCGGCAGCCTGTTCCGTCAGGCGCTCGTCGCGCGGCGCCAGCAGTCGCACTGCTACAGTGCGTCGACCATGCTGGAGTTCGAGCCGCAGCACTTCCAGCAGGCGGCCGGTCTCGCGTGCTACTACAGCGGTGCCAAGTTCCACTACCTGTTCGTCTCGCGCGACGAGCGGATGGGGAAGTACCTGCAGGTGATGTCCGCGCTTCCCGAAGGGGTGCGCGCCGACGACTTCTCACGACCGATCGCGCTGCCGGAGGGCAAGCGCGTGGAGCTCCGCGTCGAGGTGGACGAGGAGCGGATGCTGTTCGCGTATCGCGTGGAAGGGGAGGGCGACGCGTGGCAGTGGCTGCCGGAGCAGTTCGACGCGAGCATCCTCTCCGACGAAGCCGCAGCGGCGGGGACGCCGAACTTCACGGGAGCGTTCGTCGGGATGGCCTGTCAGGACACGGCAGGGACGGCGCTGCACGCGGACTTCGATTGGTTCGAGTACGAGGGTCGCGACTACGTCGTCGACCCGAGACGCGGAGGAAACTGAGAGAGCGCGGAGACAACGGGTCAGAGTCGCTGACTCTGACCCCGTTCTCAGTCATCCCGAGCGAGCGCAGCGAGTCGAGGGATCCGCATTTTGAGATCGCTGCGCCGGAGTTTCACGCGGAGCACGCGCAGGATCGCGGAGGACGCGGAGGACTGCTTTCGGGGTCGAGCTCCATGCACAGGCTCACCCGTCATATCCATCGACCCCAAGTGTTTTTAATGGTCCGGGGAGAGATCTCTCCACCACGCTCCGCGTCCTCCGCGGGCCCAGGCGCCAGGTGGTCGACGTTGGTGCACCGCTCCGCGCCCTCCGCGTGAAACCGCAGCGCGCCGAAGCGTCTCGAGGCCGTTCAACCAACTTCGCCGTTCTCCGCGCCCCCTCGGTTACCTCCGCGCCCTCGCTGCGCGTCGCGCAGCACGTGTTTTGCGGCGCGTAGTCGGGCTCAATC
>DASVNI010000478.1:0-22900 GCA_036383935.1 Gemmatimonadaceae bacterium
ATCGCCGCGTTCGTGCCCCGGCATTAGCTTGCGGTATGGCACGAGAAGGCTGGACGCGCGTCGCCGTACGACGCACCTACCTCGAGCTCCGGTCGCTCGGCGAGCTCAGACCCGGACGCCCTCCCTCCGAGCTCGTCGAGCTGCGCCACCGCGCCCCGATCGCCCCGGTCGACTACCTCGAGCTCTACACGCTGGTCGGCGAACGCTGGCTCTGGCGCGACCGCCTCGCCTGGACGGGCGAGGAGCTCGAGCGCTATCTGGCGAACCCCGATGTGCACGTCTGGTCGGCCCATGCGCGCGGCCACACCGCCGGCTACTTCGAGCTCAAGCGCCATCCCGACAGCATCGTGGAGGTCATGTACTTCGGCCTCGCGCCGGCGTTCATCGGCCTGGGAATCGGCGGCTGGATGCTCACTCGCGCCGCGGAGGAGGCGTTCGCGCTGGATGCATCGCGCGTGATCCTCAACACCTGCACGCTCGACGCACCACAGGCGCTGCCGAACTATCTCGCGCGTGGCTTCACGATCGTGCGCGAAGATCAGTATCTGCTCGACGTGCCTGAAGCAGGTGTGCAGCGGCAGAACGAGTTGCGAACGACGACGCGAAGCTGACTCGGACGCGCGGGGTGACCGACGCTGTCATCCCGAGCGAGCGCAGATCCCGAGCGAGCGAAGCGAGTCGAGGGATCGTCACCTGCTGGCGTCGAGGGATCTGCACCTGGCTTGCAGCTACCGGCGCGGTCGTCCAGAGCCGCGTCCGCCGCCCCCGCCTCCGCGTCCACGCCCTCCACCCGGCTTCCCTCCGCGAGGTCGATCGCGCTCGCCCGCGCCGGAATCGTCGCGCCCCGCCTCGCGCTCACTGCGGCCCGGCCGCTGACCACGAGACCGGTCGCGCAGGCCGCGCTTCGGCTCGCGACCGATCCGATCGCGTCGTCGATCGCGCGACGCGGATCGCGCCGCCTCGCGCTGCTCGTCGCGCTTTCGATTGAATCGCGCGATCTCCTCTTCGGTCCACGGCTGGTCGAGCTGCGTCTGCAGCTCGTCGAGCGTTCGCGCGCGCACGGAGCCGCGTTGCCCACGCGGCACGACGAATCGCACCGGCCGATCCAGCGCGGGCACCTCGGCCTCCGTCAGCGAGCGCGCGATCTTCTCCGGGAGCCGCAGCCGCGCCACGCCGATCAGCCGGCCGTCGTCTTCCTCGACGTCGTAGTCGATCTCCACTTCGCGATCGCGCACCGTCGTCCGCGTCGGCAGTGCGTCGTAGCGCGCTCGCTCCTTGCGTGGCGACAGCGCCTCCAGCTCCGCGGACAGATCGAGATTGGCGCTCTTGAACTCCGTCAGCGAGTGGACGTTGCTCAGCTTCTTGAAGTACAGCGCGGCGAGCTCCGACTGATTGAGCCGCGGCAGCGCGCCACCCGAGCGGCGCCACGCCTCTCGCACGACGTCGATGCGCGGCAGGTTGTCGCGCACCGAGAAGTGCCGGGCCTCGCCGCGCGCGAGCGCGTCGGCCAGGACTCGCCGTGCTTCGTCCTCTCGCCCTTCAGGGAAGACGTCGACCGCTTCGACTTCGCGATCGAGCTCGAAGCCGAAGTACTCGACGCGGCGCGTCAGCACGAGCGGCGCCTTGCGGCGCTCGCCGTCGTACGCGAAGGTGGCCTCCTCGCTCGTCGCGAAGCGGCGCACGAGGTCCATCGGCAGCTGCGTTCCCTCGATCGACGCGCGCGGCCGGCCGAACTTGTCGGCGAAGTAGCGAAGCTCGCCGGCGATCGCGCCCCAGCTTCCGCAGACGCTCGTCTTCGAGACGCGGGCCTCCTCGCCCCACGACGTCTGCTCGTCGATCACCAGATCGAACGGCATGTACTCGGCGAGCAGCAGGGCGAACTGGCGACGCGTTCCCTCGTGCGCCATCGGCATGTCGGCGGGCAGTCGCATGCTCAGACCGCGATACACGCTCGCCATCCCGAGCGCGGCATCCTCGATCGACTTCACCAGCACGCCGCGACGTTCCGCCCACTCGTTGATCTCTTCCTCGTGGAAGAGGTGTCGCTCCAGGCCGTACACCTCACCGATGTACCCCGCGACGCGGAACGCTTCGGCGTACACGTTATACGCCGTGAGGTGATCGCTCCCCGGCACGATCAGCCCCTCGAGGTCTCGCTCGTCGCGCGTCATCCGGTGCAGCGACTCCACCCCGCTCATCACGGCGAGGTACGGCACCATCGCGTCGTCGGCGTTCACGAGGAGCTCGGCCCACTCGCGCTCAACGGGCATCGCCTCGACGGCGCGACCGTAGCGCGTCAGTCGTCCGTCTTCGATGATGCCGCGCGACTCGAGGAACTGCAGCGCGCGGCGGTATGCCACACGGTCGAGTGGCACGGGCAGCGCGAGGTCCGACGCGTCGACGCCCAGATCGGCACAGGTGATGGCGACGCGTTCCGAATCTCCCGCGAGCTGGAACTCGGGCTCCGTCGGCTTGAGCGAGAAGAAGTCGATGTCGCGATCGCTGAGGATGAAGACGCGTCCTCCCGCGACGCGCCCATGCACGCGTCCCGCCATCTGCAGGATCTCGTTCGCGCCGAGGTGCAGCTTGGTGAGCACGTTCTTCCCGCGCTCGACGATCGACGTGAAGCGCACGTCGTCGATCACGACGGTGTCGAGCCCGTGCACATTGAGCGCGCTCTGGCCCGCCGCCGTCATCGCGAGGAAATAGGGCTTCTGCTCTCCTCCCTCGAGGAATGGGCGCAGCTTCCGGATCGGCTCACCGCCGTGGTAGAACGCCGTGTTGATGCGCGGCGCGCGCTCCTCCACGTACCCGGCGGCCTGCTCGACTCCCTTGCGCGTCGGTACGAACAGCGCGACACCGCGCTTCTGCTTGAAGACGCCCTGCAGGAAGCGATCGTCGAGAAACTCGGTCGGCTCCTTGTTCACCACCTCCACCTTCGCCGCCTTCTCCGGATCGAAGGCGTAGACCTCGAGCACGTCCGCGCTGTTGAGGTAGCGACGGTAGAAGGTCGGATCCACCGTGGCCGACAGCCAGATGAAGCGGCAGCCCACGCGCTTGCCCAGCGCGAGGCACAGCTCCAGCTCGGCCGACGTCTGGTGGATCTCGTCGATGATGAGGGTGTCCTGCGGCAGGATGTCGCCATCCTGGAACCAGCGCCGCGCGATGCCGGTCGTCACGATGACGATGTTCCAGCTCGGTGTCTCCGGCGTCGCCTCCCGCTCGCGGTTGATCACCCCGACGCGGAGATCGGTGGTGCCGAGCAGCTCCTCGGCGATCGGCCGGATCGCGAGCGTCTTCCCCGAGCCGGTGCCGGCGACGATGCCGAAGCCGCGCCGCGCGCGCGCCAGCTCGCGCACGCGCGCACCGAAGTGCCGCTCGAGGTACGTCTCGATGTGGAGGCCCACCGCGAGCTCGATCGTCTCGCACGCGGCTCGCGTCGGCGCGATCACGATCACGCGCCCGGTGGGAGGCTCCGCCCCGACGAATGCGTCGTGGTCGGGAGGGAGGTATTGGTCTCTTACGTCGCGCATGCGCGCCGGCGGGGCGAGAAACGTGCGCGGCGCGCGCGTCGGCTAGGGCTTCTTGCGGTCGTCGTTGAACTTCCGGATGAACGGCGGCTCCCGCCGCTCGCCCTTATCCGCCCCGTCCTTGTAGTCGTCACCGAAGATCACCCTGCCGTTGGACGGGCGGTTCTTGACGGCCGTCGGGCAGTCCGTCGGCGCCGGCTGCTGCTTGGGCGGCACCTTGTCCAGCCAGATGCGGCACATGCCCTTCGGGGGCCGGTATTCCTTGGGAACGTCGTCCCCGCCCTTCTGCGCGTGCGCCGTTCCAGCCAGCCCGGCCGAGCAGACGAGAGTGAGGAAGGCGATACGAAGCGTCATCAGATTCTCCAGTGCCGCACGGACATCGCGCGACACCGATGAGAAAGGCAGGCACGGTGCCAGATCGCGAATAGCCGATCCACGACGTCCAACTGCCGATGGGAGTAACGGTTAGCACCGCCGAGCTCGATCGCGTGTCGTCCGGACGTCGGCCAGAGTGTCCATAGCTACGGACAGCTTCCGTCCTCCGTTCACGAGCGCGCTCGACGATGCACCTCCCTTTACCCCTCAGTCGCCGAAGCTGATCCCGGTGGCCCTGGCGGTCTGAACGACATCGTGGGTCGGGTCCACACGCTTGACCTCGCCAAGGACCTCCTCGATCGGGATCGTCACGATGTGCGGCGACTGCAGAGCGACCATCTGGCCCCACTTCTCCTCGGCGATCGCCCGCACCGCCGCCCCACCGAACCGCGTCGCCAGCAGACGATCGTAGCCCGTCGGCATGCCGCCGCGCTGCAGGTGGCCAAGCACGAGCGACCGCGTCTCCTTCCCCGTGATCGTCTGGATCTCCTTCGCGATCGCGTCGGCCACACCGCCGATGCGGCGCGCCTGGCCCGGCATCGACTCGCCGAGCGTGTGCGAGGCTCCGCCACGCGGGAACGCGCCCTCGGCGACGATGACGATCGAGAAGAGTCTTCCCGCCGCGTCACGCGCACGGATCTTCTCGCACACCTTCCCGATGTCGTACGGGATCTCCGGAATGAGGATCACGTCCGCGGTACCGGCGACACCAGCGTGCAGCGCGATGAACCCCGCGTCGCGCCCCATCACCTCCATCACCATCACGCGGTCATGGCTTTCCGCGGTGGTGTGCAAGCGATCAATGGCCTCGAGCGCCGTGTTGACCGCCGTGTCGAAGCCGAACGTCGTGACCGTACCGCTCACGTCGTTGTCGATCGTCTTCGGCACGCAGACGATCTTCATTCCCTTGCTGCACAGTCGGCGCGCGATGTCGAGCGAGCCGTCACCGCCGATCGAGATGAGCGCGTCGATGCCGAGGCGGCTCGCGTTCTCCATCAGCTCATCCGAGCGATCCTCCTCCTTGTACGTGCCATCCGCCTGCTTGCGCGGATAGAAGAACGGATTGCCACGGTTCGTCGAGCGCAGGATGGTGCCGCCCATGTGCGCGATGCCGCGCACCGAGTCCTTGGTCAGGGTGATGACCTCGTCCTCGCCCATGAGGCCGGCGAATCCGCGCTTGATGCCGAGCACCTCCCAGCCACGGTTGATCGCGGAGAGGGCCGCGGCACGGATGACCGCGTTGAGACCCGGGGCGTCGCCGCCACCGGTGGAGATTGCGATACGCATCTGCGGTGTGATGATGCTGTGGGTGCGTGGGTTCGACGTGCCACGGGCCAACGCGTCCAGACGACGCATCGGCCCGGATCAGGTCCTTGTGGTGGTGGTCAGCGTCCTGCGCGCAACAAACTTACGACCTCTCCCGCTTCGGCGTGACGCCCGAGCTTCGATTTCTGAAAGACCGGCGTTCCGTCTCGATAGACTTCGAACCGTCCTCCCGAGCTGGGCTTCAGCTCGATTGCCGCATTCGGGAATTGCTCCGAGAGCTCGGCCGCCAACCTGGTGGCCCGGGGCTCGTAGCTTCAAACCGTGCAGTATTCGATTGTGATCGTCATCTCTGGCTCTGAGGCTGGTCCAACCGAGCCGTAACAATATAGCGGAAACAACGGTCGAGTGCGCGACGCGACTTTCCGATTTTGGACGTCGGAGTGGCGAAAGCGGGCCCGCCTCTGCCCTGGGCACCCTCCCTCCCGTGACTGGTAATCGCGTGGTGGTGTCGCCATCGTTCTCGGCCCGGGCGATGCCGCCCCTTCCTCCTTATGCAGCCTCACCTCCGAGGTCTCCGATGTCACGCCGCTCCACGCTATTCACCGCCTTCGCGCTCGCTGCGCTCGCTGTGAACGCCGGCGCACAGGCCGCGACGCAGGCCGGTGCCGCTACTGCCGCCCCGCCCGCCGGCCCCGAGGTCGGCCAGCTCGCCCCGGATTTCACCGCCGCGTGGGCCGATTCGGCCGGTGCGCGGAGCACGCCCGTGAGCCTCGCCTCGCTGCGGGGCAAGGTCGTCGTGCTCGCCTTCTACCCGAAGGATCGCACCAGCGGCTGCACAGCCGAGCTGACGAAGTTCCGTGACCAGTATCGCACGCTCTTCGGTGATGGCGTGGTCGTGCTGCCGATCTCGGCGGACAGCATTCCGAGCCACGTTTCGTGGGCGTCGGAGGCGAAGTTCCCCTTCGCGCTCGTGTCAGATCCGCAGCTCGCCACGGCCGACCGGTACGGCTCGCACCTGTCCGGACGGCCCGTCGCGAATCGCACGGTGTTCGTCGTCGGCAAGGACGGCCGTGTCGCGTACCGCGAGATGAAGTTCAACGCGCTCAACGAGGACGCCTACACCGCCCTCGCGGCGGCGGTCGCGAAGGCGCGCTGACGCCGAAGCGGCCGGTGGGCGACGCGAAGCCTCCATTCACCATGTCGCGAGGGCGGTGGCGCGCAGTCACCGCCCTCGTCGTGTGTCTGGCCACGCTCGTCGTGATCTCGACGTACCCCATCTTCAGCCAGATGTGGGACGAACCCGCGCACATCGCCGCGGGGGTGGAGTGGCTCAGCCGCGGCACGTACACGTACGAGCCGCAGCATCCCCCACTCGCACGCGTCGCCGCGGCCATCGGGCCGTATCTCGCCGGCGCACGTACCACCGGCCAGGAGCTGATGTACGACGAGGGCACCGTGCTCCTCGGCGAGGGCGCGCACTACCGCCGCATGCTCACGCTGGCGCGCGTCGGCATGCTGCCATTTCTGTGGCTGACGCTCGCCGTGTGCGCGGCGTGGGGCGTGCGCGCCGTTGGCCCGGCGGGGGGAGCGCTCGCCGTCATCTTCGCCGCGACGAATCCCAACCTCCTCGCCCACGCCGGCATCGCTGGTACCGACCTCGCACCCGCGGCGCTCGCCGTGGCGGCGCTGTTCGCGTGGATGCGCTGGCGCGAGGACCCGACCCTCGGCCGCGCGTTCCTCTTCGGTGGAGCGGTCGGTCTCGCCGCGGCAGCGAAGTTCTCGGCGCTGGTCTATCTCGCGCCTGCCCTGTTGTTCGGCGAGCTCGCGCGCCTGTTCGTGCCTCGTGCCGCTCCCACCCGCGATACCGTTTCCATCCCATGGTCGCAAGCAATCACCGGCTGCGCCGCTGCCGCGCTGCTGGGCTGGGCGGTCTATCGCTTCGACTTCGGCCCGGTGCACCCCGGTGGCATCTGGATTCCGGCGCCCGCGCTCGTTCGCGGCATACGCCCCTTCCTCGAGCATGCCACCGGCGGCCATCCCGCCTACCTCCTCGGTCACGTGTCGCGGCGCGGTTGGTGGTACTACTACCCCATCGTGCTCGCGGTGAAGACGCCGCTGCCGCTGCTCGCCCTCGCCATCGTGGGCGCGGTCGAGAGCGTGCGTGCCGCGCGCACGGAGCGCTGGCCCGCGCTCGTCCCTCTCGCGGGCGCATGCGCCGTGCTCGTCATCGCACTCGCGTCACACGTCGACCTCGGCGTGCGCATCGTGCTGACGATCTTTCCCTTCCTTGCCGTGCTCGCGGCGCGCGGCGTCGTGACGGCCTGGCGGCGCGCCGGCACCAGCGCGTCGATCGTCATGCGCCGCAGCGCGATCGTCGCGCTTCTCGCGGCGACGCTCGTGATCCCCGTACAGTCCTGGCCGGACTATCTGGCCTATTTCAACCCCGTCGCCGGCGCGAGACCCGAACGCGTGCTCGTCGACAGCAATCTCGATTGGGGACAGGATCTGTACCGGCTCGCCGATACCATGAAAGCACGGCACATCGACTCGGTGCGGATTCACTACTTCGGATCCGGGAGTCTCGCGGCCGCGGGCGTCCACGCGCGACGACTCGCTCAGAACGAGCGCACGACCGGCTGGGTCGCGGCGAGCGAGACCTTTCTCGCCGGCGTCTGGTCGGACACCTCGCTGCAGTGGCTCGCGCGGCGCACGCCGGTCGCGCGCATCGGTCCCTCGATGCGCCTCTACTACATCCCACCCGACTCGGCGCAGGCGCAGCGGTGAGTAAAGTTGGGGTCAGAGTCCAGACTCTGACCCCTTATCGCATAGAGGCTTCCCGAGGCCGGCAACCAACTCCACCGTCAGCGCGGCACGCCCGCCATCCCGGCCAGCCGAGTCAACAAGGTGTCCTGTTTCGCCACCACGGTGCGGAGTGAATCGAGCTGTGTCTGCATATCGGCCGCCTGCTGACGGGAGGCGTTCAGCTCGTCGCCCATCTGCTTCAGCTGCTCGAGCAGATAGGCATCCGATTGCGGGCTGCGGCAGCCGGCGACCGACGCCAGCGCCGCCACGACCATGCATCGGCGAACAATGAGGATGCGGCGGGAAGGAGTCGGCATGGCGCCAAGATGGCGCCGCGCGTCGGCGCGATCAACCGATATCGCACGTGTTCGCTCCGAGCGCCGTGAATAGGATGACGCGCGCAAGCGGTACAGACCCGAACCTGGCGTCGTGCGCTGTCGCCCTTCTCCGCCCACGCCGCGCTACGGCGTCACGCTGGTCGAGCTGTGCCTCGTGCTCGCCCTCGTCGGGATTCTCGCTTCCATCGCCACGCAGCAGATCACGCGCTACCTCGACCGCACGGCTGCGCGTGCCGCCGTCGCCGAGGCGGCCACCGTCCTGCTGCGGGCCCGCGACGAAGCCATGGCGCAGCGCACGCCGATCAGCGTGCGCATCGACACCGTCGTCGCCACGCTCGAGCTGAGTGCGCGTGGTGTCGTGCTCTCACGCGCCGCGCTCGGCCACGCGCATGGCGTCACGCTCTCCACCACGCGGGACTCGCTGACGTATGACGTGCGCGGACTCGGCTACGGCGCGGCGAATCTCACGCTGATCGCGCGCCGCGGAGCGGCGGCCGAATCGCTCGTCGTGTCGCGGTTGGGGCGCGTCCGCTGGTGAGTCAGTCCGCCGCGACGGTGCCGAAGTCGTAGCCCGGCATGGAGATTCGCGGAATGGGCTGGCCGATCACCCGCTCGATCGTCCGCACCATCGCGATCTCGTCCGGCGCCATGAACGTGTACGCGTCGCCTTCCTTCGCCGCGCGCCCCGTGCGCCCGATGCGGTGAACGTAGTCCTCCGCCTGCTGCGGCACGTCGTAGTTGATGACGTGCGTGATCCCCGAGATGTCCAGCCCGCGCTGGGCAATGTCCGTCGCCACGAGGACGCTGATCTTGCCGTCCTTGAAGTCCTGGAGTGCGCGCATGCGCTGCGCCTGCGTCTTGTCCGCGTGCATCGCCGTCGCGCGAACGCCGGCGTGCTCCAGATCGCGCACCACGCGATCCGCTCCCTGCTTCGTGCGGGTGAAGATCAGCACGGACTCGTGCTCCTTGCCCCCCGTCAGCAGCTCGACGAGCAACGCGTTCTTCTTCTCGCGCGGAACCGGGTAGACGGCGTGCGTCACCGTGCTCGCCGCAGCCGAGCGCATCCCGACCTGCACGACGACGGGCTTGCGCAGATACTTGCGCGCCAGCGCCTCCACCTCGGGCGGCATCGTCGCGCTGAACAGCAGCGTCTGACGGTAGTTCGGGATCTCGCTCACGATCCGGTTGATCTGCGGCGCGAACCCCATGTCCAGCATCCGGTCCGCCTCGTCGAGCACGAGCACCTCGAGATCGTCGAACACGACGTTCTGCCGCTCGAGATGGTCGATCAAGCGTCCGGGCGTGGCGACGACGACGTCGACGCCGCCGCGCAGCTTCCGCTCCTGCGGTTCCAGCGGAACGCCGCCGAACACCGCGACCACCGAGATCGGCGCGTGCTTGGCGTACTTGCGGAAGCTCTCCTCCACCTGAACGCACAGCTCGCGCGTCGGCGTGAGGATCACCGCGCGTGTGCGCCGCGGACCGTCGATCAGGCGGTCGATGATCGGCAGCGTGAACGCGGCGGTCTTGCCCGTCCCCGTCTGCGCGAGGCCGATGAGATCGCGTCCGCGCTGGGCGAGTGGGATGGCCTCACGCTGGATCGGCGTCGGCGTCGTGTAGCCGGCGTCGCGAATCGCGTCGAGGATGAGCGGGTGGAGGCCGAGGGCCTCGAAGCCGGCGACTGCTTCGCCGGCGGCGCCGGCTTCGGGGACCGGGGCCTTCTTCTTCTGCTTGGTCATGCGTGCGCGAAAGCTAGCCGAGCGTCTAGCTGTCGTCCACCTGTCGGAGTGCTGGCGTCGTCACGCGATGTGAAGGAATCGTCGCACCACGTCGATCACCTCGGCGGGACGCTCCTCATTCACCGCATGCCCGCCCCCAACGCTCTCGAAGATCTCGAGCGGGGCACCAGCCGCGCGCACAGCTGCCGCGTACGCGTGCGCGCCGAGCACGAGCCGGTCGCGCGTGCCGAGTACGACGAGCGGCGGCGCCGTCGGCGGCGCGAGCGAGCGGAGCCTGCTCGCCATCACCCGTACCGAAGGTCGCTCCCAACTGAAGTCGTGTACGAGCCGGAGCATGGCGCGCGCATAGCCGGGAAACTGCGACGGTGCCCAGTACTGATCGATGTCCTCGGTGGTGACGAGGCTCGGATCGCCGTAGGCCAGCCGGTGTCCGCGCGCCACCACCCACCGTGGAACGAGTCGGTCGACCACGGGCTTCACGGCGAGCGGAGTGACGAACCGCGCGAGTCGCAGCGCGCTCACCAGCCCGAAGCAGGCGGGATTCACGAGCACCAGCCGGCCCACCGGCGCCACGCGACGCACCGCCACCGCGAGTGCGATGGTGCCGCCCATCGACTGTGCGACGATGTCGGGTGCGCCGAGGGCGCGCTCGGCGATCAGCTCGCCCACTACGCCAACGAGCGAGGCGAGCGTATACCGCCCGAGATCGGTCGGCTTGTCCGACACGCCATGCCCGGGAAGGTCGACCGCCACAACACGTCGTCCCGCCGCGGCGAGCGGTGCGAACCAGTCGCGCCACATGTACATCGAGGCGCCCCATCCGTGCACGAGCAGGACGGCAGGCGCGGCCGCATCGCCCGATTCCGCGACGCGCAGCGAGACACCGTCGGAGAGCGTCACCCACTCGACGCGAATGTCCGGACGGCCAGCCGGGAAGATCGACTCGCGAGGGAGTCGCCCCTTTCGCCCCGAGTCTCCTGCGGGGCGCCTGCCCGGTCGGCCGTGCCGCCCCGGCGTCAGACGATCTCGATCGGGCGGCCGGTGAGGCGCGCGATCAGTCCGAGCCGGAAGGTGAAGTCGGTCCACCGCGCGTCGCCTTCGAGCACCGGCTCGAGCGGGTACGTCGGCCACACGAAGGGATTCGAGCTCCGCGGCACCGCGTCCATCCCCTTGTGGGGATGCCACACGCCTTCGCGGTCGCGGTCCTCGAGGAACCGCTCGAACAGCTTGGACCAGTTCTCGTTGCGCCGCAGGAAGCCGAGCCGAGCCATCAGCTCGAGCCAGTGGAGCGCGAACGCGACGTCCGCGTCCACGGCGTTCCGGTGCGGCAGCAGGTCGCCGAGCACGAGGTGGGGAACGGACACCGGCTTGCCCCCCATCAGCTGGATCGCCTCCTGCCGCGGCTGCGCCTGCGTGAGGTGCGCGTACAGGGCGTCCATCTCTCGGTGATGCTCCGCACGGAACAGGGGCATGTGCGCCAGCATCATCACAGAGTAGAATGATGGCGGAGCGGCCTCAGCCGCCAGCATGTGCTGGTTGCCCTGGCGAATGAATGGCTTCTGCGCGAGCGGCGAACGAAGGTAGTCGGCGATGCGCGTCAGGATCCGTCGTGCTGCACCACGAAGCCGTGGATCACCCTCGTACCCTGCCTGCGCCAACACGGCGGCGGCCGCTTCGCGCAGCATCGTCCGTCCGCGCTTGACCTCCTCTTCCTCCTGCTGATGCTTTCCCGCCAGCTCATAGAGAAAGGTCGGATCATCGTCCTCGGCGAGCAGGCGGAACAGCGCGCGCCGGGCGTGGACCAGCGGAGGCGTATCCTTGTTCCAACCCAGCTCGAGCAGCCGGCGCACGGCCGGGATCGTTCCGATCCCCTCGAAGCGCTGCGCCTTCGCCGCCGGCAGCGCGAGCATCCCCCCCTCCCAGGTACCGTCCACTCCCTGCTGCACGGCCAACAGCAGCGCGGGAGGATGCGTAAAGGGAAGATTGGAGACCATCGTTGCCTCGTCCGCCGTCAATCGTGCCACTTCCGTGAGCGCGCGGTATCGGATCGGGGCAGCAGCGTGAGCCATCAGCCAACCCACCGGGAACTTGACCGGCGTCGTCGGAGCGGAGAACGCGGGTACGGCTGGCGGAGCCGGGGGCGCCGGGCTGGTCGGCGCCGGAGCAGCCGCGGGGGAGTTCGGTGTCGACGGGAGTGTCACGGAGGCTCGCTTCAGCTAGGCGGTCTTACCTGACGACGCGGCCAGTCCGGGCGGAACGCCCGGTTCAGAGCCGGGTAAGTATGTCGAATTAACCCCGGTCCGCTAGAGGGCAGCAGGTAAGTGGTGTCGCAGCTTGACGTTAGATTTCAAACACGTCCATCCATCCACCCGAGGTACCCTCATGAAGGTATTCCGCATCGCGGCGCTCGGCGTCGCTCTCCTCGCCGGTAGCACCGCGATCGCCGGCGCCCAGAACGCCGCTCCGCCGGCCCCGTCGCAGCAGGGTGGCCCAGGTGGTGGTCGCGGTGGAATGAACCGTACGCTGAACGGCATCGAGCTCACGGACGCGCAGAAGGCGAAGGTCGCCGAGATCCAGGCCAAGTATCAGCCGGAGATGCAGGCGATCCGCGAGTCGATGCAGGGCGGCGGCGATCGCGCCGAGGCCTTCCAGAAGATGTCGGCGCTCCGGGACAAGATGTCACCCGAGATCCGCGCGGTGCTCACGCCGGCTCAGCAGGCGATCTATGACAAGAACGTCGCTGACCAGAAGGCGCGCATGGAGCAGATGCGTCAGGGCCGCGGCCCCGGCCGCTGATTCGGCCCTCGCATCACTGATCGATACAGCGGGCCGGCGACTCAATCGCCGGCCCGCTGTGCATTCCGTCAGCGCTTGTCGCGAATGCGCGGCCCTGGCATCTTGCCGCATGCTCGCCGCCCTCGTGCGCCCCAGTCCGCTCTGCTCTCGCCGGCGCCGACGTGCGCGGTGAGTTCATAGATCTCGACGGCGCGCGTCTCTACTACTACGCCGCCGGAACACGCGGTGTCGGTGAGCCGGTCATCTTTCTCCACGGATTTCCGACGTCGGGGCATCTCTGGACCGACGTGATTCCGTTGATGCCGGCCGGCCACCGGCTGGTCGTGCTCGACCTGCTCGGCTACGGCCGGAGCGATCCCCCCAACGGACGCCCCCTCACCCTTCGCGCGCACGCAGCCCGCGTCGTCGGGCTCATGGACGCGCTCGGGATCGCTCGAGCCTGCATTGTCGGACACGAGCTCGGGGGCGGCGTGGCGCAGGCGATGGCGATCGACGCGCCGTCGCGCGTGTCGCGGCTCGCGCTCGTCGACAGCGTGGCTTTCTCGGGGTGGCCGTCGCGCGACGTGCGGCTCGCTCGGGCTCTGCTTCGGCTCACGCGCCGGGTCGCGCCACGATGGCTGCTCGGCGTGCTTCGAGCCGACCTGGAGCGCGGCTACGAGGACTCGACGCGCGCCGTGCATTCCATCGATCGCTTCATCCGGCCCTTTGCCACGGAGGAGGGTCGCGACGCGTTCATGCAGCATCTTCGCGCCCTCGACGCGGGCGAGACGCGCGCACTCGCCGAACGGCTCGGCGAGATCTCCGTCCCCACCGCGGTGATCTGGGGAGCGCACGACTCCTTCCTCCCCGTGAAGCTCGGGCGGCGGCTCGCGCAGGCCATTCCATCGGCCACGCTCACCATCGTCCCTGGCGCGCGGCACTTCGTGCCGGAAGATGCGCCGCGACCGCTCACCGACGCGATCGCCGCGCTGCTCGCACGCCACTAGTCCGGCCGCAGCGCGTCCTCCGTGTACCGGCTGCCTGGATTCCATAGCATCCAGCTCTTGATGCCGTTGTCGTAGCCTGCCTGCATCTGTGCGCGGACCTGTGACGCGCCGTAGTGTGGCGGGCCGAGCGTGAAATCCTGATACCACGGGACGAGCTTTCCCGCCGCGGCGATTCCCGCGCTGCGGCGCTTCGCGTCGCGCAACGAGTGGTCGAGCACGGCGTACGGATGGGCGTTGGGATTCCCGAGGCCGTACGTGCCCGGCGCGTAGTGCGACGGATACGTCATGGGGAGCACGACGTCCGCCTGATCGACGAACTGCTCCCAGCGCTGGCCGATTCCCATGTCGGTCGAGTCCGTGGCGGTGAGCCCGAATACGTCGATCGCCATCGGGATCTTCCGCGATGCGAAGCGCTCGTGCAGATACCCGAGCTGTTCGCGGATGACATGAGCACGCACCCGTCCCTTCGCGAGCGGAAAGATCGCCTCGCGAATCAGTCGCGGCTCATCGGGAAAGCGCACGTAGTCGAACTGCACCTCGCCGAACCCGAGAGCGATCGCCTCCTCACCGAGATCGCCGGCGTACGCCCAGATGTCGCGGTGATGCGGATCGAGCCATGGCCGGCCGTTCTTGTCCAGCCAGGGAGCTCCATCGCTCTTTCGCTTCACCGACCACTCGCGCCGCGCATTCGCCAACAATGGATCCTTGGCGACGACGATACGGGCGATCGGGAAGATTCCGTGGGCGCGCATCGTGTCGAGCACGGCCCGTACGCGTTTCGCGGACATCGGCCGATTCGTGTCGGCACCGATCGCGCGCGCGAGCTCGACGGACGATCGATAGAGCAGGAAGCCGCGATCGTCCTTCACGTCGATGACGAGCGCATTCACCTCGGTGCGCTTGGCCAGGCCGATGAGCTTCCACATCCGATCGCCGAGCGCCGCCCACCGGTTCACATAGAGTCCGCGCACGACCTCCGGCCGCGACACGAGCGGCAGCGGCTTTCCTACGGTGTCGGGCGCGCTCGCGGACGCGCGCGCCACGGTCCGTGCTTCAGTCGCTCGCGAAGCGGCGCCCTCGCGCGGCGGTGCGCCACGCGCGGCTTCGGACGCGACGCAGCCGGCGCCGAGCAGCATGAGAGAAGGCAGGAGGGCGAACACAGGAGTGCGCATCCCGAATGCTAGCGCGCGTGCCGCGACGCGGCATGGTCGGAGAGCCGTCGAAGGCTCCGCCTCAGCTACAGGCGCCTGACCTCGCCCACCGCATCCACCGCGTGCCCGATCTCGCGGCTGATCGCGCGCGCCTCCTGTGTCGCGCTCGTCAGATCGGACATCGCACTCCCCAACCCCGACGAGCGGAGCTTGATGAGATCCAGTCGGAGGTTGTGCAGCGCGAGGCTCGCGCTCTCGAGCTGCCCCGACAGCGTACCGCGGCGCTCCATCAGCTCGGCGATCGTGGCGCGCTGTCGCTCCAGGAGCGCGATGCGCCGCTCCTGCTCCGCAGTCGGCTCGTCGCCGGCCTCCGTCTTGAGGCTGGCGATCCGCTGGTCGAGCGAGGTCACCGACGTGGCGTTCACGTCGGCGTCGAGACCATGCAGCGTCGTCGCCAGCGAGCCGACGCGCTCCGCCAACGAAATGACCGTCGGCAAGACGTCGGGGATCATCTCCCGCTCGGCAGGAGCGAGACGCCCCAGCGTCTCCTCGACGGAAGCGCGATCCTCTGCGGCGCGACGCACGGTCAAACCGTGCGGGCCGGAGAGGACGTGCGCCGGTGCCAGTCGGCGCGCCATCGCGTCGACGTGCTGCGCCGCCGGCAGCGCGGCCGACGCTACGGGCCCCTGCCCCTCCGGTTGCAGCGTACCGCGCGTGAAGAGCTTGGAGAGCGGAACGCCGTCGGCCCACAGACGGCCGGCGTGAGAGATCACGCCGAGGAAGATGAACACCCCCGGAAACACGAACCACATGTGGTGCGGCGAGGTGAGCACGTTCACCGTCGCCAGCCCGACGATGCTGGTGACCCCGCCGAACGCTCTCCGCCGCCACGACGAAACGCGCTCCTCGACTGGACGCCCTACGTCCAGCTCATCGGCTCGGCGCCGTGTCTGCAGCGCCATCCTCTCGCGGCGGCGCCGCTCCTCGTCCCAGCGGCGCTGCAGCCGACGCCATTCGCGCCAGTCGGCCCTCGAGCCGTACGTGGGGAGCGGGGGCATCGGAGGCAGCGCCGGCAGTTCCGGCGAGGCTGCGGCCTCCACCGGTCGCGATGGACGCGGCGGTGCGTGGGCCGCCCCCGTGAACGGCGACTGATAGAACGCGGGAGGTGCCGGCGACTGGCGGGACTCGTCGGCTACGCTCTGGGAGGATCGCGCCGGTCGCTCATCGGCCGCCGGTGCACGGATGGACTGAGACGCGCGCTGCTCGAGGATGGCGGCGCGGAATTCGGCCGCGTCGCTCCAGCGCTCCTCGGGCTTCTTCGCCAGCGCGCGCATCACCGCCTGCGCGAGCGCGGGCGGCACATCCGGCCGGAGCGACTCCACCGGATGTGGCGTCTCCGAGATGTGCTTCACCAGCATCGCCGGCGTGTTGGACGCGCGGAAGGGTGTGCGACCCGCGAGCATCTGATAGCCCACCACACCGAGCGAGTAGATGTCGCTGCGCCCATCCAGCTCGCGCTCGCCGAGTGCCTGCTCGGGCGACATGTACGCCGGTGTTCCGACGGCGACGCCCGTCACCGTGAGCCGCGAATCACCCGCCGCGGCGCGCGCGATGCCGAAGTCCGTCACGACGGCGCGACCGGTCCCGCGCTCGAGCATGATGTTGTCCGGCTTCACGTCGCGATGGACCACGCCGCGGCTGCTCGCGTAGGAGAGCGCGTCGGCCACGTCGGCCATGATGCGTCGTGCGTCGTCGATCGGGAGCTGCGGCTCGCGCGCGAGACGCTGCGCGAGACTCTCCCCGTCCACGAGCGCCATGACGAAGTACACCATCCCCTCGCGCTCATCCACCGTGTAGATCGGCACGATGTGGGGATGCGTCAGCTGCGCCGACGTCTGCGCTTCACGGAGAAAGCGCTCGCGCACGTCGGCGTTGAACGCCAGCTCTGGCGGCAGCAGCTTGATCGCGACGCGTCGATTGAGGCGCACGTCCGTCGCACGGTAGACGACGGCCATCCCGCCTCGGCCGATCTCTGCGTCTACCAGGTACTGTGCGCCGACCGCGGCGACCAGCCGGTCGAGCAGTGGGTCGGTCACCCGCGCTCGGAGGCGCGTCGTGCGCCCGAACTGCGCCCTCCACCGACGCGACCCATCTCGTCGGCGACATAGACCGCCTCGTCCACGTTCTCGGCGAGGTTGAGCGCCTGAACGGCGAGCGAGGTGATGTGCTGATGCATCTGTGGGCTCGCGCTCAGCCGCATCAAGTCGTAGCGCATGTTCTGGAGGGCGAGCGAGCACGTCTCCAGCTTCGCTGACACCGCGTCCTTCTTCTTCGCCGCATCCACGAGCGCGCGACGCTGACGCTTGAGGTAGGCGAGTCGGCGCACGCGATCCTCACTGCCGCGCTCGAGCGGATTCGCCGCCGACTCCAGGGCGGAGATCTCTCGCTCGAGCACTTCGCGTGACGACGCCACGTCGTGGCGCGAGAGATCGTCGAGCGAGAGCGCGAGCGCGCCGATCCGGTCGGCGAGCGCGGTCGCCGACCGCTCCACGTCGGCGAAACGCTCACGGTCAGCCTTCGGGAGCGCGTGGAGGCGCCGGATGATCTCGTCGCGATCGGAGACGGCCTGGCGCGCGCGATCCCCGATCTGCCCCGGCAGTCCGGCCGCCGCATAGTTCACCGGCTGCGACGCCTCCATACCGGAAGGAAGCGCCGGCCCTCCCCCCATGCGCGCCAGCGCGCGGCGTTCGTCACGGCGCGCGCGGAGCTGCATCCGTGCCGCGGGACTGAACACCGCACGCACGTACTCCATCGCCTCCTCGAACACCTCGATCAGCTCGCGGTCCCGCGGCTGGCGAAACACATCCCGCCAATCGAATCCTTCGCTCCACAGCTTCGCGTACTGGAACGCGATGTAGATGCTCCAGAGGACGGTGACCGGGAAGAATCCGTTCTGCCCGAAGATGGAGAACAGCACGATCACGCCGTTGACGAACAGATACGGCGCGATCTTCTTGCGGAACCGCACGACGTGCGGATTCTCCCAGCGGCGCAGCTCGTCCGCTGAGGCCGAGGCGGCGGCGAGCGACACGCGCTGACCGCCATTCTGGAACGGCATCGACGGGTAGGGCGCGTTCGGCGACGTGCCGTAGCTCTGCCCTCCTCCGTATGCGTTCCCGAAGCCGGACGCGCGATCGACGATGTCCTTCTCCAGCGCACGGGCGTAATCGCTGCCCGGATCCGAGGGGCGAGCCGTGCCCGTGGAGCTCCGCGGCTGTGCCGTCGCCGCCGAAGGACGCGGTGCCGGCGCTTCGCGTGTGTCGAGCGCGGTGACGAGCGCGGACGCACTCGGGAATCGGTTCGCCGGCTCCTTCTCGAGCAGCGTCATGATCGACCGCGCGAGATCGACCGGCACGTCGCTGCGCCGCTGCTCCAGCGGGACGGGCCGCTCGGAGATGTGCTTCACGAGCATCGCCGGCGTGCTGGCGGCGACGAACGGCGGCTCCCCGGTCAGCATCTGGTAGCCCAGGATGCCGAGCGAATAGAGATCGCTGCGCCCGTCGATCTCGCGCTCCCCGGCCGCCTGCTCGGGCGACATGTACGCCGGCGTGCCGATCGCCATGCCGGTGGCCGTGAGACGACTGTCCCCCTGGCTGTCCATGGCGCGGGCGATACCGAAGTCGGTCACCATCGGCCGCCCCGATGACGCATCGAGGAGGATGTTGTCCGGCTTGATGTCCCGGTGGACGACGCCGCGGTCGTGCGCGTAGGCCAGCGCGTCGGCCACCTCGCGCAGGACCCGCCGGGTCTCCTCCGTCGTGAGCACCCCACGCTCGTGCAGGCGCTTGGCGAGGTTGTCCCCGCTGATGTACGCCATCACGAAGAAGACGAGCTGCTCCTGCTCGTCGACAGTGTAGATCGGGACGATGTTGGGGTGCGAGAGCTGCGCGGCCGTCTCCGCCTCGCGGAGGAAACGCGACTTGATCTCACTGCGGAACGCCAGCTCGGGCGGCAGCAGCTTGATCGCGACCTGCCGTTTCAGCCGTTTGTCGCGGGCGCGATAGACAATACCCATCCCACCCCGGCCGATCTCGCAGTCGAGCTCGTAGTGGGCTGCCAACGCGCGTTCCACATGGGCGCGCAGCTCATCATCCGCAGCAGAGGCGAGCGGGTCAGGCACTCGGCGAGTGGGCAGGGGAAGGCACGAAGCGGACATAGTAGCACGGCGCCCCGACAGGGGAAAGGACAGCCGCCACCGCGGCAGTGACACTACGTCACGATGGCCGCATTTGGTGTCAGAGCCTGCCGTGCTGTCGGGACGTCGCTGGAATGGAGTGTGCGAATTTACCCGTTGTCCGGTCCGCATTCCGGCCACCCCTTCCGGTTGTCGGCGGACCGTCCTTCTACCAGTAGGAATACGACATGGCACAGCGCCAGACGCTTCCTGTGCTCCCTCTGCGGGGCACGGTGATTTTTCCGGGCCTCACCGCCCCCATCGCCGCTGGGCGACCGGGGACGCTGCGGGCCATCGAGGCGGCCCTCAAGGGTGACCGCCTCGTCTTCGCCGTCGCACAACGAGACAACACCGACGAACCGACCCCCGAGATCCTCTACTCCATGGGGGTGATCGCCCGGATCGGGCAGATCCAGCGCGGTCTCGGCGGCGTGCAGCTCCTCCTCCAGGGCGAGCAGCGCGCGACGGCGATCCAGTACGTGATGACCGACAACTATCTCAGCGCCGTGGTCAGCCCGGTCGAGGAGATGGCGCCGGTCAATGAGAACGACCCGGCATTCGTCGCGCTCTACAAGGAGATTCGCGAGCGCGCCGCCGAGCTTGGCGAGCGTCGCGGCCTTCCCGAGGAGGTCGTGCACCAGGTGCTCGACGCCGTGACGGACGCCGGGAAGTTCAGCGACCTCGTCGCCGGCTACATCGAGCTGCCCGTTGCCGAGCGGCAGGGCCTGCTCGAGAACCTCTCGGTCGAGGACCGGCTGCGGCGCGTGCTCGTGCACGTCCAGCGGCAGATCGGCATGATCGAGATGCAGGAAGAGATCAAGTCGCAGGTCCAGGAAGAGCTGGGCGAGCGGCAGCGCGAGATGTACCTGCGCGAGCAGATGAAGGCGATTCAGAAAGAGCTGGGTGACGACGACCAGAGCAAGGAGATCACCGAGCTCCGCGAGAAGCTCGACAAGCTCGAGCTCCCGCCGACGGCACGCACCGAGGTCGAGCGTGAGCTCGGCCGCCTCGAGCGCGCCGGCCGCGAGTCCATGGAAGCGCAGGTCATCCGCACCTACCTGGAGTGGATCGCCGAGCTGCCGTGGAACGTCCGCTCGGACGACAACCTCGACCTCTCGCGCGCGCAGACCGTGCTCGACGAGGATCACTACGGCCTGCCCGACGTCAAGGATCGTGTGCTCGAGTTCCTCGCCGTGCGCCAGCTCCGCGCGCAGGAGATGGCGAACGAGGTCGAGACCACCGGCGAGGTGCCGGTCGGCCGGCTGAAGGAGCATCGCGACGACGCGACTCCGTCGCTCGGCGCGGCGGATGACGAGCGCCCCGTCACCGACAAGAAGGAGGCGAAGGCCCGCGCCATGGCGAAGGGCCCCATCCTGCTCTTCACCGGGCCGCCAGGCGTCGGCAAGACCTCGATCGCCAAGTCGATCGCTCGTTCGCTCGGGCGCGAGTACGTGCGCGTCGCCCTCGGCGGCGTCCGTGACGAGGCGGACATCCGCGGGCATCGGCGCACGTACGTCGGTGCGATGCCCGGTCGCATCATCCAGGGGCTCAAGCAGGCCAAGACGCGCAATCCCGTCTTCCTGCTCGACGAGGTCGACAAGCTCGGAACGTCGTTCCAGGGAGATCCCGCGAGCGCGCTGCTCGAGGTGCTCGATCCCGCCCAGAACGACACGTTCACCGATCATTATCTCGGCATCCCGTTCGATCTGAGCGAGGTGCTGTTCATCGCGACGGCGAACTTCATCCAGAACATCGCCGGCCCACTCATCGACCGTATGGAGGTCGTGGAGTTCGCCGGCTACACCGAGCGCGAGAAGGCCGAGATCGCGAAGAAGTACCTGATCCCGCGCCAGATCGAGGAAGCGGGGCTCAAGAGCAAGCACGTCGTGTTCACCGACGATGCGGTCATGAGCATCGTGACGAACTACACGCGCGAGAGCGGCGTGCGTCAGCTCGAGCGTCAGGTCGGCGCGGTCGCACGCAAGGTCGCGCGCAAGCTCGCCTCGGGCGGAACGGATGACCTGACGATCACGCCGGAGGACGTGCGTGAGCTGCTCGGGCGCCCGCGCGTGCACCCCGAGCGCGCGAACGAGGAGAACGAGATCGGCGTGGCCGCGGGGATGTACTACACCCCGATGGGTGGCGACATCATGTTCGTCGAGGCGGCGATCCGTCGTCTGCATGGTGCGCAGCGCGCGACGGACAGCCCGGACCAGCAGGTTCAGGTCAGCGGATGGGGCAATGTGTCGCTCATCCTCACCGGGCAGCTCGGCGACGTCATGAAGGAGAGCGCGCGCGCCGCGCTCACCTACGCGGCGACGCACGCGTCCACGCTGAAGATCCCGGAGGACCGACTCGGCTCCATCGAGGTGCACGTGCACGTTCCCGCGGGCGCGATCCCGAAGGACGGGCCGAGCGCCGGAGTCGCCATCTCGACGGCTCTCGTCAGCGCGATGTCGGGACGTCCGGTTCGTCGTGAGGTCGCGATGACGGGCGAGATCACCCTGCGTGGTCGCGTGCTGCCGATCGGGGGACTCAAGGAGAAGGTGCTCGGCGCCCATCGCGCGGGGATCACAACGATCATCCTGCCGAAGGACAACGAGGCCGACATGGAGGACATCCCGGAGGAGGTGCGCAAGCAGCTCACCTTCCACTGCGTGTCCACGCTCGACGAAGCGTTCGCCATCGCGCTCGTTCCGGCGACGAACGGCACGACGGCACCGACGCCAGCGACCGTCTCCGAGCAGGACGAGGAGAAGGCGGAGGTAGGCGCCGGCGCCTGATCGGCAGTTGGGGCTATCGCGCTGGCCAGGGACGCATTACTGTTCCACCCAGCGACGCACCCCGTGCTTCTGCTCGGGGTTCGAGTTCCGACGGAAGGGGCCCGCACATCGCGGGTCCCTTTTGCATTTGCCCAGCGTTGCTACCGCCGCGACACAGTGCCGTGGCGATAGGGCAGCCCCCGCGTGAGGGCTCCAATCACGCCGACAAGCAATCGAAGTGCGACCTCCGTGCTCCGATTGCGCACATCATTTGAGGGGTTCAGCTATGCGTACGACCGGCACCGTGAAGTGGTTCAACGACACCAAGGGCTTTGGCTTCATCACCCCCGCGAACGGCGAGAAGGATTGCTTCGTGCATCACTCCGCCATCCAGGGTCACGGCTTCAAGACCCTCGCTGAGGGCGAGTCCGTGGAGTTCGACGTGGTCCAGGGCGCAAAGGGCCCGGCCGCTGAGAACGTCGTCAAGCTCGGCCGCTGAACGGCGAGTCGGACGGTCCAGGCCGTGTGAGCTGAACTCGTCCACGCTCGATGCAACGCCCCGATTGCTCTGCAATCGGGGCGTTGCTGCTTTGGTGCCGCCGCGCGGCGATGCGGGAATGCGGAGATGCGAAACGGCCTCGGGAAGCTCCTGCTTCCCGAGGCCGTTCCCACTAGCTCACCAACCGACCAACGAGCCCGCGATGCACCTTTCACCAACTCACGGTGTCAGAGCCCCGAACACCGGCAACCTCCACGGGATGCTGCGCAGCGGCTCCGGCTCCGTGCCGGGCAGGAAGTACTCGGTGTACCTCCGCTCGGTGGGAGTCGCGGAGTCGGCGAGCTGGCCGGTGGTTCGATCCAGCTCGGCGGTGATCATGCCGATCGGTGGAACCCAGGGCGCGGGCGCGGGACGCCCCGCAT
>DASVNI010000479.1:0-7757 GCA_036383935.1 Gemmatimonadaceae bacterium
GACTCGTCTCGTTCCCCATCCAGCTCGAGGAAGTCCAGATCGTCGCGGTCACCTGCCCGCAGCGCCCCGACCGCAAGCAGGCGCTCGGACTGCTGCGTCAGGTTCGCATGTCGCTCCTCGCGAACGTCGTGGCGCGCGCGCAGAGCAGCGCGACGATGCAGCGTCTGCTCTTCGAGCGCCGGTTCGAGGGGTCGAGTGGGCGTGTCGCCAGTCAGACGGTGCGCAAGCGCGTCACGAGCTCGACGGCCGAGGCGTTCAGCGCCGCGCGGAGCGCCGCGGCATTCAGCCGCCAGGGGTTCATCGAGGACAGCACGGGCGCTCACACGTACATCGGTCCTGATGCGGAGACGTTGATCGACGACGCCTTCGCCGAGCGGTACTGCTTCAAGGTCGCGCCGCCGGACCGTACGCGTCCGCTACAAGTCGGACTCGGCTTCGAGCCCGTCGATCGGGAGGACGGGCGCATCGACATCGTCGGTACGGTGTGGGTAGACACGCTCTCCCGCGTGCTGCGTGACATGGACTTCCACTATCTCGGTCTGGATCCGCAGACCAGTGCACTGTCTCCCGAAGGCAAGCTCTCCTTCCGCGAGCTCTCCAACGGCGTCGTCATCATCGATCAGTGGTCGCTCCGACTCGGCACCGAGCGGCGACAGGCGGGGCGGACGCTGGTCGGCAGGACGGCCGAGGTCACGTCGATGAGCGGAGGAGGACGCGAGCGGCCGCAGGAGATCGGCGGGGAGATCGCGCGGGCGAGCTGGCCCGACGGCTACAGCTGGCAGGCTCCGCTCGGCACGATTCGACTTCGCGTCGTGGACGGTCAGGGACAGCCCGCGTCGGGAAGTGTCGTGCGACTGCTCGACACGGACTACCAGGCGACGACGGACGCATCGGGCTCGTTCCTGCTGACCGATCTTCTGCCGGGGCCGTACACCGCATCCGTTCGCGATCCACGACTCGCTGCGCTGGACGTTCCATCGACGACGACGCTGCGCCTGTCCGCGGTGCGCGACTCGACGGTGGACGGGCGCATTGTCGTGGAGTCTGCCGACGACTACGTGATCAAGCGCTGCGGCTACGGCGCGGGAGTCATCGCCGGGAGGGGGCGTCTGCTCGGCCGCGTGATGCGGGCGGATGGACAACCGGCCGCCGACGCCCGATGGACGATGCGCGACGAGTTCGGAACGGTGATGGTCGAGAGCGGTCGCGTGGATGCCGAGGGCTTCTTCAACGCGTGCCAACTCCCGATGAACAAGAGCGTCACGATCGACGTCTGGCAGGGCGACAGGCGCACCAACGCGAGCGCCAAGACGACGGACCCGCTGACGACGCTGCGACTCGTGCTCCCTCAGTAAGGCAAGCTCCGCGCGGCTTTGAGGTCATCCCGAGCGCAGTCGAGGGATCTGCACTTACCGCGCTCGCTCGGGATGACCGGAGCTACCGCTGCCTGACGAAGTGGAAGGGGCCGCCCCTGAACTTGTACGAACCAACGAGCGAGTCGCCGCGCACGGTGCCGATGAACACGTCGGCGGTGTCGCGAGCGGACCAACCCTTTGTTTCGATGCCCGTCTCGAGTAACGCCAGCCGCACTGTCGTGCCCTGCACCGTGCCGAACAGCCCGCACACCTTGCAGCCGGTGAACTTCCAACCGACGCCGATGGTGTAGCGTCCACTGAGGAGATCGGGTTGATCGCTGCGGGCCGCGGGCGATTCGAGGTACAGCGAAAGGCTCGAGTACGGCGCAACGTCCTTCTCGAGATCGGTCCCGGCGACGACGTATTCTCCCGCGATCGACTCCGTCTGCGGGGCGACGACGTGCACCTGATCGAGCCGAAGCCGCACGAGCGACCCGAACACGCCGATGCCGCCCTGCACGCGACTCACGAGCCCTTCCCCCGAGATCTCGTCGTTGCGCGTGCGATACCAGTCGTAGTAGTTCGAGTCCACCGCCGAAACGGTCACCGTCTGCGGGAAGCCGGGGATGAACACATGCGGGAGCGACGTGACGTCGGCGTTGCGCAGCGTTCCGGGAAACCGCACGAAGGTGCTCTCGGTGAAGAACGAAAGGGGACCGTACGGCGTCTCGACACGGACGAAGTAGCTGCGCGCTCCCGGTACCGCGGTCCACCGCAGGTCCATCGTATCGCGCGCGCGATCGAACAGCACATCGGGTGCGAACCCCGACATGGTATCGACCGCTGCCGTGCCACCCGGCACCGACGTCTCCGCCGAGAGCGTCGCGCCGCCCTTCGTGAGCACGGTGAGTCGATAGGGGGCATTCCGCTGGAGCGCCGAGCCAGGGAGCGCGAAGCGATAGATCCCCTGCCCCTTTCCGTCGACACGCGTCGTGTTGTCCTCACTCGCGACGTACAGCTCCCCGGTCGGCGACTGCAGCGTCATCATGGCACCGGTCTCGGCGATCCCCTCGTCGGAGACGACCGGATCGGTGACGTCGAACGGCGGCGCGATGAGCTGGACGGAGCCGTTGCGCGTGTGCTCGAGCAGCACCACCTGGCTCGGCGCGGTGGCGCTCAGCATCCCGTGCAGCGCCAGCTGCGCCGGCGGCCGCTCGATCGCGACCTTCTCGATCTCACAAGCGGAGCCGAGCAGCACGAGCCCCATCAGCGCGGCCAGCCGTAGGGTCAGCGGCGGGGTCAGATACCGAAGGTATCTGACCCCTTGGCACCCCGGAGCCAGCCGTGGGACGCGATCAGAACGCAATGCGCACCCCCGCACTCGGCAATATCGGGAACTGCGATATCGCCCGACGCGTCGGACGATCGGTCGAGTAGTCGTAGCGATACACGAACACGTTCCGCGCGTTGTACGCGTTCACGACGCTGAGGTAGGGCGTGAGCGTCGCACCGCGATAGAGCAGCTCGCGTGATACGTCCAGATCGAGCCGATGCGTGGGCGGGAAGCGCGCGCTGTTGTGTGTCGCACCGATCTGCTCGAGGAAGAGGGTCGGATCTCCCGTGCCCCAGCTGTCGCGTGCTGGATCGTACACGCGACGCACCACCTGACCGACGCTGGGCGTGTACGGCGTGCCCGTCGCGAACCCGAAGTGCGCGCCGAGCCGGTACTTCGCCATCCGCCAGGTGGCAAAGGCGTCCACGTCGTGGCGGCGATCGTGTCCGGGGGCCCAGGTGATGCCGTCGCGCGTCCGCGCGCTGAGGCCGTACGAGTAGGTGAGCCACCCACTCACTCCCGTCGCCGGTTGCCAGCGCGCGTACAGGTCGGCGCCGTACGATCGTCCCGTCGCGAGGAAGAACTCGTCGCCGCGCCGGCTCGGATCCTCGGACCAGTTGGCCTGGAGCACGCGATCGTAGTTCTTGAGGTACGCTTCGACGCGAACCGAGCCCGCGTCGTGTCGCCGCTCCACTCCCGCCACGTACTGCCAGGCCGTGGCGACGGGGACGAAGGAATCGCTCGCGATCCAGACGTCGAAGTAGCGGAGTGGGCCATCGCCGGCGAGCGATTGCATCCACTGCGTGACGCGCCCCGCCGCGACGGTGAACGCGAGCGTCGGCGTGGCGAAGAACTTCGCCGAGAGGCGCGGCGAGAGCGCGGTCCACTGGCGCGTCGAGAGTGCTTCGGCGCGGAGCCCTCCGTCGAGGAGCAATCGCGAGCCGAGTCGCCAGAGGTCGTCGAGATAGACGGCCGAGGTCACCGGCTTCTGCACGAGGTCGAAGTCGACGGTCTCCGTCTCTGGAGAGCCGGAGGAGTACGACATCCGATAGGTGGCGATCTCGTAGCCCATGCCGACATCGTGCGCCGCGCCGCGCAGCAGCAGCGAGCCGGCGGCGCGCAGGTCACGGATCTCGTTCCGCTGCGTCCGCGCGCCGTCGCCAAGATCGAGCCGCGTCTTGAACCCGGACGTCGAGACACGCTGCTCGACCGTTGCGCTGTCGGCCAGGTGCCATCCACCCAGGCGAAGCGCGCCGAAGTCCCGCGCCAGGGAAATGCCGAACACGCGATTGCCCCAGTCGAGCCCCCACGTCCCATTCCCCGCTTTGGTCGGCAGCGAGTCGGCGGAGAACTCGGCGAGGTTCGCATCGAGCACGTCGTTGCCGGCGTATCCGGTGGCGGACAGTCGCACACGACCGGGCAGCGCGTACGTGACGCGTCCCTGAAAGTCGTGGAAGTGGTACGGGAAGATGTTGTCGGTGAAGATCGATTGGAGCGCATCCGCGTAGGTGCGCCGCGCTCCAAAGCTCCACGTCCCACGATCGCCGCCGAAGGAACCGGAGAGCACGCCGGTGGCGGCGAGCGCCGATACGTCGGCGGTCAGGTGCACGCCGCGGCGCGCATCGTCGGCGGAGCGGACGTCGAGCACACTCGAGAGGCGGCCGCCGAGCCGCGCGGGGAGCGCGCTCGACATCAGCTCGATGCGACCGACGGTGGCGTCGATGAAGGTGCCGAACAATCCGCCAAGGTGAAACGGATTGTGGACGGGATAGCCATCGAGCAGCACGAGGTTCTGGTCCGCCTCGCCGCCGTGCACGATGAGCCCCGTGTTGAAGTCGTTGCGCGAGACCACCCCAGGCAGAAGCTGGACGGTGCGTGCGACGTCCGGTTCCCCCACGGTGGGGATCGCATTCATCGTCTCCGCCCCGAGCGCCGTGACGCCGATGTTCGGCCGGCTGGTGAAGAGCTCCGCGTCGGCGACGCGTGCCCGCGTCTCGACGGCCGAGAGCATCTGCGGCTCGGGACGCATGGCGATGTCGGCGCGCGTGCTGTCGCCGCCGGTGACGACTACGGCGACATCGACGCTGCGATAGCGCAGCAGCCGCACGCGTATCGTCGCACTTCCCGCGGCCACCCCGCCGAGGCGATAGCGACCGTCGGCTGCGCTCGTCGTGGCCAGCGTGCTGCCGACCACCGAGATCCTCGCACCGGGGAGCGGAGTGCTCGCGCCGGAGTCCGTCGCGACGACCACGCGGCCAACGATGGCGCCACGCGTCGGTTCCTGCGCGGCGAGCAGGGTTGGAAGAAGGGCGAGAACAGCGGCGCGAGCCGCGAGCGGCATAGGCGTCGGGAAACGGGGCGCGGTAAATCGCGGCCAAAGTAGCACCCGGCCCGCGGCGGTCGGTAGGTGTCGCGCTCGCAAATACGTGCGGCAGAGCCGGGCACCTTTCCGTGGTCCGCCGGGTAACTTGAGTCATGGACGGCAACCTCCGGGCAGGACTGGGAGCTGGACGGCTGCAGCGCACCCTCGTGATGCGACTGCTGTACGTCGCGTCGGCGGGTGCGCTGACGCTCGTCGCTCTGCTGCTCTGGAATGCGGCCGAGCCCTCAGCGCAGCACGCGCCCAGCGGCGGCGAATCGGCCACTGTGTGGAGTGGCCTCTCGCAGGACGTCGGTCCTGCCGTTACTGCCGCGCGGCCTCAGGCCAACCGGTCGGCCAAGCAGGCGGGTGTTCGCGTTCGTCACCTGCTCCTCTCGCGAGCTCGCCTGTCGGACGGTGAAGGCGACGCGACGCCGACCTCGGCGCTCGTCTCCTCGCCCGTGCAGTTGGTCGGCAATGTCACCGACTCCGCGCGTGCGCGTCTCCGCCGCCTCGCGCTCGGTCATGCGCCCTACGGCGAGCCGTCGCCCTTCGATGCGACTGCGCCACCCCTCTCCACTCCGCGGAACGGCTGACCACCAAGCCGAGAGCTGACGGTCCACGTCGGACCCACTCTCGCTCGCCGCTCCGTCCATCGTCGTGCTCGTCCGTGCGCCGCAGTGTGCGCACGAATCCCCCCGCGTGCGCGCTGCGCACGACGTTACCTGGTAGAGGGAGGACCGATGAGACTCGATTCGCAGCCACACGACCCCGCCGTCTTCGTTCATCCGACGGAGCGCCGCGTGGCCGCCGTGCGGGCGCGTCGCGCCGCACGGCTGGAAATACCGCTCATCTCCGGCTGGGTGAGCGAACACACGCTCGCCGTGGGCGAAGAAGCGCACATCGTCCGCGTGCACCGCTACGGCGACCGCGAGCGGCGTCCGTTCGTCGCAAAGGTGTTGAGAGCGATGGGACCGGACGGGCAGCCCCGCGACGTCGAGGAGCAGCGGTGGCGCCTGCTCCGCGAGATCGACGCACTCCGCGCGCTCGGGTCGCTCGGATGTCCGGGCATCGTGCGGGTCATCACCTTCGGGATGAGCGGAGAACGCGATGCTTCGCCGTGGTACATCATGCCGTATTACGCCGGCGGCGCGATGTGGACCGACGACGGCGACGGCGGGCAGTGGACCGAGGACTTCCGCGGCCGCGTCGACCGCGTGCTGTCCATCGCCGAGGGCGTCGCGTCGACGCTCGCGTTCATGCACGACGGCCCGCGGCAGTGCGTGCACGGTCACGTGGTCGCCGGCAACGTGCTCCTGACGGCGGTCGGCGGCCGGCCAGTGCTCGGCGACTTCGGCTATGCGTCGCTCGCGGGCTCGCCATTCGGAGCGTCCGTCACCGACGTCGTCGATTCCTGGTGCTGGCGTCCCCCCGAGCTCTCGCCCGGCGGCGCTGATCGAGCGACGCCGGCGACGGACGTGTTCATGCTCGGAGGGCTCATCTACGAAGCGCTCTCCGGCGGTCGTCGCCTACCGCCGGCGTCCGGGTGGCCCGAGCCGAGCGTGCACGAGCGACGTGAGCACTCGCTGCTGCGCGACACGAACGATCCGCGCATCAGCGCCGTTTCAGCACTCCTCGGCCGCATGCTCGTGACGAACCCCGCGCTCCGGCTCTCGGCCCGTCAGGTCGCGCGCGCGTGTCACGGCATCCGCACGGGCACGAGCGTGGGCGGGCGAGCGCTCATCGGGCCGTGAGCGTGCGGTAGAACAACGGTCATCGGCCGGCGGCCACGGAGGCGAGCGCCTCGCGGTGCGCCGGCACGATGTCCAGCTCGTGCGTCGACGGAATCCCACGCAGGGCGCCGAGCACCATGTTGTGCGACAGGACGCGCTCGTGCAGCCACTCCAACTCCGCACGCGGGGCGGATGAGACGAGTGTCGCGCGCAGATGCAGCGCGAGGAAGCAGTGCCGCGCGTCGGCGGGCGCGTGGCATTCAGCGAGGCCGTCGAACTCGTCGCGTGGGTCGAACAGCGCTTCCACGGTGAAGTCCACACGCTCGAGCGGAATCGAGCGATGCGACGCAAGCATCGGGTAGTCGGAGCCGGCGCACGTGGCCGCCGCGACGACGATCTGCTCCCACGGATAGATCACGTCGGACGGATTGTCCTTCAGGCTCTCCGGCCGCTCGAGACGCGGCGCGGCATAGGGATTTTGCGTGCTCTGATCGAAGCGATAGTGCGCGCGGTAGGTGCCGCGCACGCGGTCGCCGTGGCGCGCGAAGGCAGCGACGATCTCCTCGACGCTGTTGGCCGATTCTCCGAAAACGATGGGCATCGCTTCCTCTCTCGTGTCCCGTGGCTCTCGAGGCGTCGGTCCGCCGCATGCGGTGCGACGCCGAATCGAGTGCAGGAGAGAGGAACGGCGGCGAGAAAAAGTTCGATCAGTCGTCGAGTGGACGCGGCGGCCGCTGAGCCAGATGCAGATGCATGCCCGACGGACGTTCGGCATTCCCCTTGAGCACGACGGACATGCCGGGCGGACAGTGATCTGGTGCCGACGCCGGATTCACGAAGCGCGCCTCGACCACCGTGATGCCGCCGCTCCCGACGACACGCTCGAGGTCGAGCCGCACGCCGGCAGCGAGGTCCTCGTCGATCTCGGCGGCAAGATGGCGGCGACCCTGTGCACGCCGGCCGCTCGACCACACGAG
>DASVNI010000480.1:0-18600 GCA_036383935.1 Gemmatimonadaceae bacterium
GTTCGCCGCGCCGCCATTCTCTCCGCCGGAGATGGTGATGAGGCGCGCCCCGGCCAGCGCGTCGGCGATCTTCGGCGCGATGGCCGGCAGCATCTCGATCTGGCGATAGCGGAAGTAGCTCTCGCCGCCGGCGGCGATCGCCTGGTTCACCTTCTCGATCGCTTCGGCCTGCGCCGCGGCGACGGTACGGATGCGGATCGCCTCCGCTTCCGCGGCGGCCTGGGCCTCGATCGTCACGCGCTCCGCGTCGGCGCGCGCCTGCGCGATCTGCGTCGCGTCGAGCTCCGCGACGCGCTGCACGCCCATCGCTTCCTGACGCTTGGCTTCGGCCTGCGCGATGAGCGCAGCGTTCGCGGCGCGCGTCTGCTCGAGCTCACGCTGCTTGTCGGAGATATTGCGCTCGGCCTCGAGCTGCGCCTCCTTCGCGCGGCGGGCCTGCTGTGCCGAGACGATGTCGGCGGTCGCCTGCGCCTCGGCGGCGGACATGCGGCGACGCGCATCGGCCACCTCGCTCTGCACGACCTTGATGTTGAGCGAGTTGAAGATGAGGCCGAGGTCGGTGAGCTCGCGCGAGCATGCCTTGCGGATGATCACGGCGAGCGGATCGTCGTCGTCCTCCGGCGAATCATTCGAGTCCGACGAAACGAGTGCGCGCGGTGTGGGCGGCGCGACCGCGGTGGACGACGATGTGCCCGGGGGAAGCGCGCGCGACGGGCCCTTGGCGGAGAAGAGCTGATCGTGCGTGAGCAGGTTGATGGCGCGGCGGCCGGAGCTGGAGAGCAGGTCGGTGATCGTGTTCATCTGATCGACTTCCGGCTTGGCGAAGAAGCGGTTCGCCGCCGTCTTGATCAGCTGGTCGGTGTCGCCAACGGAGACGATCGCGCTGGCGAGCACGCGCACCTTGATCGGCTGCGGCGTGCCGTGCTCGTCGAGATCGGCCGTCTGGTCGGTGATGTCGAGATCGACGTTGATCACCTTGCTGGAGATCGTCGTGCCGGTGGTGAGCAGCGGGATCTCCTTCGACTTGCCAGGACCGCGATAGATGACCGTGCCGCCGGCGAGCCAGCTCACGAGCCGGATCGTGCCCGCTTCGACGTTGCGCAGGAACGACGCGACGATCATGGGCAGCACGACCAGGACACCGAAGACGATGCCGGCGATGAGAATCAGGGTTGTCATATATGGCGAAGTGGGGGAATGCGTCCGGTCAGGATTCTGGCACGCGGACGGTGCAGCGATTGCGCGCGGCGTCGATGCTCGAGACGCGAACGACGTCGCCCGAGCGGATGCGCGCGCCGCGCGCGCGATCGTCCGGAGCGAGCGTCGCCAGGAGCTGCACGATCTGTCCATCGACATCCAACGCGACCAGCCCCTGGCCATTCGCGTCGAATCCCATCACGGCTCGAGCGTCGTCCTCGATCGCGCTCTCGAGCGTCGCGGCCGGCGCGGACTCGAAGCGGAAGAGCATGCGCCAGAGCGGACCAACGAGCAGGCCCTCGAACGCGGCCGCGGCGAGCACGGCGGCGCCCACGCGCCACGGCTCGCCAAGCGGCGTGGCGAGAAGCCCACCCGCGCCGAAGCCGACGAGCAGCGCGAACAGCACGCGCGGCGAGAGGAGGGACATGATCCACCCCGCACCCTGCTCGTTGGCGTGCTGTGCGTGATGTGTGTGCGCCGCGTGCGAGGCGCCGTGTCCCGCGTGCGCGGAGTGCTGGCCGGTGTGAGCGTGACCGGCGTGGCTCGCGTGTCCGCCGTGCGCACCATGGCCGCCGTGTCCGACGTGCCCGAGCTGGGCGAACCCTCCCACCGCCATCGCGGCGAGCCCGGTGCCGCCGAGAGCGAGGCAGAAGCCATAGAGGTCCATATACCAAATACTACGTGCTGGCGGGCCGGTTGGTGACGGGGGGTAACGCAACGGGGGCACATCGAACCGTCCGATGTGCCCCCGCGACCCTTAACCAATCAACCGTCGAGCCAGCTTACACCGGGAAGAGGATCTCCCGGTACTTCGGCAGCGGCCAGGCATCGTCGGAGATCGTGAGCTCGATCGCGTCGGACGCCTCGCGGGCGGCCAGCATCGCATCCGCTCCGGTGGACGTCAGGAACTTCGCCTGCTTCGGCAGGTCGTCGTGCAGCCCCTCCCCCTGCTCGATCGCGGCGGCGAGGGCGTCACGCTTCGTGCGGAGCGTGGCGATCAGCGCGCCGATCTCGTTGGCTGCGTCGACCTGCGGCACGTTCTTGATGCCGGCCGAGACCGCGTTCGCCGCGGCAGCGGCGAGCGAGCCCGAGTAGCTGAACGCCGCGGGGATGACGAGCGTGTCGACCATCTCCTTGAGCGTGTGCATCTCGATGAGGATGTCCTTCACGTACCGCTCCAGGCGCACGTGATAGCGCGACTCGAGCTCCGCCTTGTTCAGGATGCCGAGCTTGTTGAGCAGCGTGCGCGCGGGACGGCTGACGAGCTGCTCGAGCGCTTCGGGGGTGCGGCGGAGGTTCGGCAAGCCGCGCTTCGCGGCCTCCTTCACCCACTCGTCGGAGTAGTTGTTCCCCTCGAAGCGGATCGCGGCGGTGTCCTTGAAGATCGGGCGCACGACGGCGAGCACGACGTCGTCCACCGACTTGTTCTTCTTGAGGTTGGCCTTGATCTCCTCGATGATCTCGCCGAGCGCCTCGGCAACGGCGGCGTTGAGGAGCACGATCGGGAAGGCGATCGACGCGGACGAGCCGACGGCGCGGAACTCGAACTTGTTCCCCGTGAAGGCGAAGGGCGACGTGCGGTTGCGGTCCGTGTTGTCCTTCTCGACTTCAGGCAGCTTGGCGACGCCGAGCTTGAGCATCGCCTGCGCGGCGTTGGCCGACGTCTTCCCGGCGGCGATCGACTCGATCATCGCCGTGAGGCTCGCGCCCATGAAGACGGAGATGATGGCCGGCGGCGCCTCGTTGGCGCCGAGTCGGTGCTCGTTGCCGCTCGACGCGATACCAGCGCGCAGCACGCCGGCGTGACGGTGCACGCCCTTCAGCACGGCGGCAAGGAAGAGCAGGAAGCGAATGTTCTGGTGCGGCGTCTTGCCGGGCTTCAGCAGGTTGAAGCCGTCGAGCTCCGGGTTGTCCGCGGCGATGGCGAGCGACCAGTTGCAATGCTTGCCCGAGCCGTTGATGCCGGCGAAGGGCTTCTCGTTCAGGAGCGCCTGGAGCCCGTGGCGCAGCGCGACGCGGCGCAGCACGGCCATCGCCATCTGGTTGTGATCGACCGCGATGTCGGTCTCCTCGAACATCGGCGCCATCTCGAACTGCGAGGGCGCGACTTCGTTGTGACGCGTCACGATCGGCACGCCGAGCTTGTACAGCTCGTGCTCCGCCTCGGCGATGCACGCCTGGATGCGCTCCGGGATGCCGCCGAAGTAGTGATCTTCGAGCTGCTGGCCGCGCGGGGGCGGCGCGCCGACGAGCGTACGGCCGGCCATCACGAGGTCGGGGCGCAGCGCGAAGTGGCTGCGGTCGATGAGGAAGTACTCCTGCTCGGGTCCGAGCGTGGTGAAGACGCGCTGCACGCCCTTGTCGCCGATGAGCTCGAGCAGCTCGATCGCCTTGGCGGAGAGCGCATCGGAGCTGCGGAGCAGCGGCGTCATCTCGTCGAGCGCCTCACCGTTGTAGCCGATGAAGACCGACGGAATGCACAGCGTCTTCGTGCCACCTGCCTCGACGATGAACACCGGGCTCGCCGGGTTCCACGCCGTGTAACCGCGGGCTTCCCACGTGGCGCGCAGGCCGCCGGAAGGGAAGCTCGACGCGTCCGGCTCGCTCTGGATCAGCTGCGAACCGCTGAACGACTCGAGCGGCTGGCGATCGTCGTCGAAGTTGAGGAAGGCGTCGTGCTTCTCAGCCGTGAGACCCGTCTGCGGCTGGAACCAGTGCGTGAAGTGCGTCACGCCACGACCGATCGCCCACTCCTTGATGACCTGCGCAACGGTGGGCGCGATCTCGAGATCGAGCTTCTTCCCGTGCCGGATGGCCGCGACGAGCTTCGCGTAGACGTCCTTGGGCAGCTTGTCGCGCATCTGACGCGCGCCGAAGGTGTTGACGCCGAAGTAGGTCGAGGTCGGTACGGCTGCGTGCCCATCGCCGTTGTTGCTGAAGGCTGTCTTGGGGAGGCGCGAGGCCAGTTCACGCAGTGATGTCTTACGCGAGGGGTGAGCGGGGGCGGTCATGGGCTCGGGCTGAGGGAGTGGCGACTGAAACTGCAGAAATTGCACGGCTTGGCGACCAATCTAGCTATAATTGGTCCAACAAAGCAAGGAAATCTGCTCAAAATTGCAGAATGCGCATCAGAATCAGGCAATTCTGCCCAAATTCCGGAGCCGAGGAACCAGCTTGGCGGTCAATCCGACGACGACGAGCGCGGCCGACCCGCCGAGCACGACCGCGGGGACGGTGCCGAAGAGCCGTGCGGCGACGCCCGACTCGAAAGCGCCGAGCTCGTTGGATGAGCCGATGAAGATGGAATTGACCGCGGAGACCCGGCCGAGCATCTGCGACGGAGTCAGCAGCTGGATGAGCGTGGATCGGATGACGACGCTCACGTTATCGGCCATTCCGCTCAGTGCAAGCAAACCGAGCGAGAGATAGAAGCTTCGCGACAGACCGAAGCCGACGATCGCGAGCGCGAACACGGCGACGGCGAGCAGCATGGTGCGGCCGGCGCGCCGGAAGGGTGGGCGATGGGCGAGGAAGATGCCCATCGTGACCGCACCCGCGGCCGGCGCCGCGCGGAGAAGGCCGAGTCCCTGGGGGCCGACCTTGAGAATCTCCGAGGCGAACACGGGAAGCAGCGCTTCGGCGCCGCCCAGGAAAACGGAGAAGAGATCGAGCGAGAGCGCGGCGAGGATGGCGTGCTCGCTCCACACGAAGCGCAGGCCGGTGAGCAGCTCGGCGACCATGGTCTCGTTCTGCAGGACGCGCGGCACTCGGGTGTAGCGCATCATCAGAAAGGCGGCGAGCGCGACGAGCATCAGCAGCGCGGCGACGGCGTAGGAGAAGTGGGCGCCGGCGAAGCCGTAGAGCAGTCCTCCGATGGCCGGCCCGATCACCGAGGCGGTCTGCCAGGTGCTGCTGCGCCAGGCGATCGCGTTCTGGAACATGGAGCGCGGAATGATCTCGGCGCTCAACGCCTGGCGTGCGGGCTGGAGGATGCCGCGCGAGACGCCGCTGACGAAGATCACCACATAGATGGGAACGACACCGACGCGAAGGAGCAGCGAAGGCGTGGTGCTCAGAACGAACAGCGCGATCGAGCAGCAGGCGAGCACGAAGAGCGCGGAGACGCTGATGGCGCGCCGGTTTCGCCGATCGGCGAGGTAGCCCGCCGGGAGCGCGACTCCAATGAAGGGGAGCGCCTCGGCGAGACCGATGAGGCCGAGTGAGAGCGGGTCGTGGGTCAGTCCATAGACCTGCCAGCCGACGACGACCGCCTGGAGCTGCGAGCTGACCACCATCGCGAACATGCTGATGATGAACCAGCGGAACTCGCGGTGGCGAAGCGCGGCGTAGGAGTCGTGCGGTTGGATCGCCGCGACGTCCGCCGGCGTGGTGCTCTCGAGCATGATCGCACGATATAGAAGGCGATGGTGGAGTGGCAGTGCGGGGATGCGGGAATGCGGAGATGCGGGAGTGCGGTGAAAAACGGGTCGGGCTACATTGGGCGCCTATGAATCCGACGCCCGCACCGCGGCCGTATCCGGAATCGGGGAGAGCCATTCCCGAAGGACGGGAGACGGCGCTCGCCGGAGGTGGCGCGGGGGCGGAGGACGTCGCGCTCGTGCGCGCGATGGCGGACGGCGATGAACGGGCGCTCGGCGCGCTGTACGACAGGTGGAACGCGGTCGTGCACGGCGTGGTCGCTCGGGTTCTCCGAGGGCCCGACGACGTCGAGGAGGTGGTCGAAGAGACCTTCTGGCAGGCGTGGCGACAGGCGTCGCGGTTCGATCCGGCGCGCGGCGCGGTGCAGACCTGGCTTCTCACCATCGCGCGGAGCCGCGCACTCGATCGGGTTCGTGCTCTCCGGCGTCGACGGGAAACTCCGCTCGAGGGAGATGACGGGGAGGTCGTGGTGCAGCAGATCGCTCCGGGTGATCCGGGCGTCGACGCCGAGTCCTCGGAACGGGGACGAATCGTGGCGGCGGCGCTCGCGGAGCTGCCGGCGGAGCAACGCGAAGCGTTGGAGCTGGGGTACTACGGTGGGTTGAGCCAATCCGAGATCGCCGAACGAACTGGCCAACCGCTCGGCACGGTGAAGACGAGGATGAGGCTGGCGATGCAGAAGCTGCGAAGTCGGCTGCAGGTCCTCCGCAGCGAAGGTGGGGGGGCGCCATGAGCGACGGCATGACACACGAAGCGGCCAGCGAAGCGCTGGAGGCTCTCGCGCTCGATGCGCTGGACGCATCCGAGCGTGAGGGCGTGATGGCGCACGTCGCCGGCTGCGCCGAGTGTCAGCGCGAGCTCGCGGCGCTCGAGAGCGTGGCGAGTGAGATCGCACTCGCGGCACCTCCGCTGCCGATGGCGCCGGCGCAGCGTGACCGGATCAAGGCGCGGCTGGTAGCGCGGGCGGCGGCGGACCGGGCGGACGCGGAGCAGGCGTTCGCCGACGTGCGCGCCAAGGCGTCGCCAGACGTCACTCCGCTTCGAACGTCGCGCCGAGGAATGGGCGCGGCGAACTGGATGGCGATGGCGGCGGGACTCGTCGCCATCATGGGGGTGGGCGGATACATGCGCGCGAGTCGCGAGCAAACCGCCCTGCGGACGTCGCTACAGGAGGCGCAGGCGGAGCGCGGTGCAGGGCTCGCGGCGATGGACTCGCTGCGGACGACGCTCGAGGACCGGGATCGGATGATCGCGAACCTCACCGGAGCGCAGGTCGCGGTGATGACGCTGGCGTCGCCGAGCCCGACGCCATCGACGGGGCGGATGTTCTGGGACCAGGCGCACGATGCGTGGACGCTCGTGGCGCATCGGGTCCCAATGCCGAAGAGCGGGCGCACCTATCAGCTCTGGCTCATGACGCCGACGGCGAAGATCAACGCGGGCACCTTCATGCCGAAGCCGAATGGCGAGGTGATGATGCGGGCGACGATGGCCATGCCGACGGACTCGCTGGCCGCGGTGGCGGTGACCGAGGAGCCGATGGGGGGGAGCCCGCAGCCGACGACGGCGCCGATGATGGTGGCGCGCCTGTAAATCCCTATCGCTCAGCCATTTAGGGCCGCCCAGGGGACTGGAACTGGCGGGGGCATTTCGGGTATTATTCGGGTACTATTTCGTAGTGTGCCCGATGACGGGCAATTGTGTGCGAATCGCGCGGATTGGGAGCAGGACCATGAGAGAAGTGATGATCGACATCGACGCCGGAGGGGGCGTCGACCTGGAGCGGCTGGGGCGGAGCCTCCTGCTGCATGGGGAGCGGGTGGGTGACGGCCGCTATCACGTCACCGGCGGGGAGCACGACCACTGGGTGGATCTCTACACCACCTCGCACCCGCGATGCGACTGCGGCGACCATCTGTGGCGCGAGCAGATCTGCAAGCACATCCTCGCGGCGCTGCTGCGCGAAGGTCACGAACGCGTGGTCGAAGCGCTCGGGCAGCTGTTCCGCCGCATACAGCCTGAGCACGGGCGCGGCAAAGCCGCGTAGCACGACGACGCTCGAGGGCAGCGGACTCACAATCCGCTGCCCTCGTTCGGCTGAGCGGGCGTCGTTCTTGCCGCCGCGACGCCGCATGGCGGCACGACGCGCGTCGAAAGGGGCGAAGCGTCCGTTCGACATCGACGAAGTGATGCGACGCATTCGTGTCGCGGTCGCCGATGTGCCGGACGCGGCGATGTTCGCGCTGCGCGATCTCGGCTACGGCACGCTGTTCCAGCAGCTCGTGGCGTGCATCATCTCGATCCGCACGACGGACGAGGTGTCGCTGCCAACGGCGCTCGCGCTGCTCTCACACGCGCCGACACCGGCCGATGTCGCCGCATTGCGCATCGCCGACATCGATGCAGCGATTCGATCGGCCACCTTTCACGGACCGAAAGCGGCGCAGATCCACGCGATCGCGCGACGGGCGATCGAGGAGTACGACGGCGAGCTGCCGGCGGACGCCGAGGTGCTGCAGTCGTTCGCTGGGGTGGGGCCGAAGTGCGCGAACCTCGCGCTCGGTGTCGCGCGTGACGTGCCGCGCATCAGCGTGGACGTGCACGTGTGGCGCGTCGTGAATCGCTGGGGCTACGTCGAAGGGCGCACTCCCGAAGCGACGCTGCGTGCCCTCGAGCGGGTGCTGCCGAAGCGATACTGGATCGAGATCAATCGCCGGCTCGTGCCATTCGGGAAGCACATCTGCACGGGAGTCCGGCCGAAGTGCTCGACGTGTCCGGTGCTGGAGTACTGCCAGCAGGTGGGGGTGACGGCGCACCGGTGAGGACGCGAGGTCTGGCGCGCGGGCCATCTGTGGCTCAGGATGGGCACACGTCGCGACGATCCGCGTCGGCGCTCGCGCTTCATCCACGATCATGACATCGACCGCACAAACACCCGAGACGGCGTCACCGCGATATCGTCGGGCGCGACCGGAAGACCGCGACGCGATCTTCCACGTTCTCGCCTTCGTGAACTTCCATAACGTACCGAGCCCCGAGATGCCGCGGTTCGATCTGGCCGATGTGTTCGTGGCCGAGATGGGGGGCACCATCGTCGGCGTGGCCGGATACACGCTCCTCGGCGATGGTCGAGGGAAGACGACGCTGATGGCGGTGGATCCAGCGTACCGGCGATTCGGTATCGGCAGTCGATTGCAGGTTCTCCGCATGCGCGCGATGCGCGAAGCGGGGTGTCGGACGGTCACGACGAACGCAGACCTGCCGGACACGATCGCGTGGTACAAGAAGAACTTCGGCTACCGCGAGGTCGGCACGCTCGCGAAGGTGCACGAGTTCGGCGATCCGCACCGCGACTACTGGACCACGCTCGAGTGTGATCTCGCGGCGTGGACGGACCAGCGCGACGATCAGCCGAGCTGAGCGACGCTCGGCTGAGCGAGGCTCGGCGGGGCCATGCTCGGCTGAGCGACGCTCGTGGGACGACCGAGACCGAGCAGGGCGCGGGTCTGGGCGGGGGTCGCGATGGGACGCTCCGCGACATCGGCCATGCGGCACACGCGCTCGACGAGCGCGGCATTCGTGGCGAGGACGGTGCGATCGCGATCCCACCACAGATTGTCCTCGAGACCGACGCGCACGTGGCCGCCACTGGCGATGCCGAGCAGGTTGGCGGACGTCTGGAACCGGCCGATCCCCGCCACGGCGTACACGCTCTCTGGAGGGAGCAGCGCGAGGAAGGCGGCGAGCGCGCCAGGTGTCGCCGGGGACGTTCCGAGGTTGCCGAGCAGGACGTTCACGTACCAGGGTCCGTCGATCAGCCCCTTCTCGGCGAGATAGCGGCCGAAGGTGAGCATGCCGGGCTCGAACACCTCCAGCTCGGGCTTGATGCCGTGCATATGCATGCGCGTCGCCAACCCGCGAATCGTCTCCGGCGCATTGACCGACGCCTGCTGGACGAAGTTGTTGGAGCCAAGTGTGAGCGACGCCATGTCGGGTTTGGCGCTGCCGCTGAGCTCGAGCACTGCGCCGCGCTCCTCGACCGAGGTGGCGAATCGGCCGCTGCAGGTAACGCACACGACGAGCTCCGGATCGATCGAGCGTACGCCCTCGACGAGGGGCGCCATGTACTCGGGTCGCGTGGTCGGGCGGCCTTCCTCGTCGCGCGCGTGCAGGTGGATGATACTCGCGCCCAGCGCGGCGCAGCGTGCCGCGTCATCGACGATCTCCTGGGTGGAGAGCGGCACGTGCGGCGTCATCGCCTTCGTCGGCACCATGCCCGTGGGGGCGAGGTTGATGATGAGAGGCTGCGCGCTGTCTGTCATGGCGGTCCGGGTTACGGAGCTGAGTGGCCCCATACCGTATCAGGCGGCGCGGGGTTGCAGGTAACTCCGCGCACCGGTATTCAGTCTATCGAAGTCGGGCGCTGCGCGCGCCCCCGCGCATCATCGGTCCATCAGGGAGGCTCGTGCCGACGCCGTTGACGAAGCTCGCGTGGAGCGCATATCTCGCGCGGGAACTCGCCGGACAGGCCCGTTTCCCCTTCGCCACCCCCGAGGTCATCGCCCGGGTGCAACGTCGACGCATACGCGCCATGGTGCGTCACGCGTATCGGACCGTTCCGCACTACCGCGACGTGATGGATCGACTCGGCATCGGCCCCGATGCGATCGAGACGCCGGAGGATCTGGCGAAACTACCGATCCTCGAGCGCGAGGTGCTCCAGCGCGATCCCGAACGACTGACGTCGAGCGCCGTCCCGCCTCGCGAGCGGCTGACGTTGCGCACGGGAGGGAGCACGGGTGCGCCGCGGGTGGTGCATCACAGCACGCGCTCGATCGTGCGCAATGCCGCGCATGGCGAGCGCGAGCGGACGATCATCGCGCGCGCCGTCGGACGGCAGGTCGGCTATCGTGAGACGGTGATCGGCTCGCCGCGCAGCACCGCGCAGGAGGTGCAGGCGCACCTGCGCGCGAACACTCTGCTTCCGCGCGGGGTTCGGGTGGAGCGGCAGTACCTCTCGGTGCTGGATCCCGTCGCTACGACGGCCGAGCGACTGGCGGAGTTCGCGCCGCACGTCGTACATGGTTACGGATCGTATCTCGCGGCGCTGTTCGCACACGTGCATGCGCACCGCGCCGGTTTTCCACTCCCACGCGTCGTGACGTTCAGCTCGGACGGGTTGAGCGACGCTGCGCGCGCGCTGATCCGCGACGAGCTCGGCGTCTTCGTGCTCGGGACGTATCAGGCGGTCGAGGCGTTCAAGATCGGCTTCGAGTGTGGCGAGGGGAGTGGTATCCACATCAACACCGATCTCTACCCGGTGCGGGTGGTGGACGCAGCGGGTCGCGACGTGGCGGCCGGGGAGGCGGGCGACCTGGTCGTGTCGAATCTGGTGAATGACGCGACCGTCTTCCTCAACTATCGTCTCGGTGACACGGTCGCGCTGCTGTCCGGCGCGTGCACGTGCGGGCGATCGCTGCCGAGGATGACGCAGCCGCTCGGACGGCTCGACGACTGGCTGTCGATCGGCGGCCGACGCGTCCATTCGCAGGGGGTGCGCACGATCTTCACCAGCGAGAGCGACATCCTGCAGTACCAGGTCGTCCAGCAGGAGCCGTGGAAGGTAGCGGTGGCGGTCGTGACGCGCGGCGCAGTCGACGACGCGGAGATGTCGCGGCGAATCGTGCACGGCTTCCGCGAGCGGTTCGGCGACGAGCTGCAGGTGACGGTGGCATGCGTGAGCGACCTGCCACGCACGAGCCGCGGGAAGGTTCGAGCGATCATCCCGCTCGACGAGTCGCAGGCACCCATTCGGGTGAGCGCGTCCACGCCGACATGAACCTCGCGTCTCGACTCCTCAACACGGCCCGGGTGGCGGTGCTGGCGCGACACGAGCGCACGGTACCGTTCTGGTCGCAGGAACGCCTCGCGCGGCGGCAGACGCGCCGCGTGCGAGCGATCGTGGAGCACGCATATGCGAGTGTGCCGTTCTACACGGATGCGATGCGCGAGCGGCGACTCACGCCGCGCGACATCCGGTCGGCCGCCGACCTCGCGCTTCTGCCGTTGATCGACCAGGCGACCGTCCGTGCGGACGAGCGGCGCTTCCTGTCGTCGCGCGTGCCCAGGTCGGCGCGTCGAGCACTGATGACGTCCGGCTCGCACAGCGGACATCGCGGCGAGACCTGGTGGGACAACGACGCGCTGCTGCACAAGCTGGCGTTCCTGGAGCGGGATCGGGCGGTGATCGGCCGACTGCTCGGGCGCATGACGGGCCATCGGCAGCTGTACCTGCTGCCACACAGCGCGCAGAGCTTCCTGCTGCGCGACTGGTGGACCGAATGGACGGTGACGCCGAAGCGGCTCGCCACGAGGATCGTCGAGCCGGCGGAGTCGAGCTACGAGCAGATCCTCGAGCGAGTGCGTGCCGAGCGTGCCGACGTCGTGTATTCGTACGGCTCGTTCGCCGAACACTTCGCGCAATGGCTGGCGGCGCGCGGCGAACGGATCGACACGCCGCGCGTGTGGTGCTACGGCGGCGACGGGATGAGCGAGCCGGCGCGGGCGCTTCTCGAACGACAGACGGGCGCGCTCGTGTACTCGACCTATCAGGCGTCGGAGACGGGACGACTCGGCTTCGAATGCGAGCGACGGAGCGGGTGGCACCTCAACGTCGACCTGTGTGCGGTGCGGCTCGTGGATGCCGACGGACAGACCGTGCCGGACGAATCCGAGGGTGAAGTCGTCGTCTCCAACCTGCACAACCGAGCGACAGTGATCCTGAACTTCCGGTTGGGCGACCGTGCGGTGATGGCCGGCGCGCCGTGTGGCTGTGGCCGAGGGCTTCCAGTGCTGCGCGCACTGCTCGGTCGCCACAGCGAGGTGATCCGTCTCGCCGACGGGCGCGCGATCTCGGGGCTCGTGTTCCAGGCGTCGTGCATGTACGTGCTCGAGGGGGTGCTGGCATCGCAGCTCGTATCCGAGTCAGCCGGCCGCGCAACGCTGCGCGTCGTCACTGCACCGGGCGTCGATCTCGGTGAGCTGGAGCGCCGGGTCCGCGCCGCGATCGACGACCGATTCGGTGAAGGGCTCGCGGTCTCGATCGTGTCGGTGCCGGCTCTGGCAACGGGTGCGAGCGGCAAGTTCACACGCGTCGTGCTCGGTGGTACGCCCAAGCTGACGAGGACGCGATGACGACGCCGATCGATCTCGTCTCGACGAGCGCGGAGCAGCAGCTCGTCTGCGTGGCGCGCGATGGAAACGACGTGCTGGGCTATGTCGCGATCGACTCGACGGTGGGCGGCCGCTCGCGCGGCGGACTGCGCATGGTGGCCGACGTCGACGAGGCGGAGGTGCGCGGGCTCGCACGCGCGATGACGCTCAAGTACGGCTTCCTCGGATTGCCGCAGGGCGGCGCGAAGGCGGGAGTACGTGGCGATCCCGAAGCGCCGGCCGAGGAGCGGCGCGCGCGGCTCGCGGCGTTCGCTCGGCTGATGGCGCCGCTGCTGCGGAGCCGTGTGTTCACCCCGGACACCGACATGGGCACGACACGCGCGGACATCGCGCACGTGCTCGCGGTCGCCGGCGCGCCCGTACCGCCGCGCAGCGAATCGGCGCAGCGGTCGGGATTCTACACGGCGCTCACGGTGCGCGCGGCGGCGCGGGTGGCGGCGCAGCGTGTAGGGCTCGAGCTCGCCGGCGCGCGCGTGGCGATCGAAGGGTTCGGAAGCGTCGGCGCCTCGCTCGCCATGCTGCTGCACGACGTCGGCGCACGAGTCGTGGCCGTGTCCACAACGGCGGGAGCATTGTACGCGCCCGACGGGCTCGACGTCGCTCGCCTCGTTGCGCTGGCGGCCGACCACGGGAGTCGAGTCGTCGACGCGTACGCCGAGGAGCATCGGGGCGCGGGCGCGGAACGATTGGACCGCGCGGCGCTGCTCGTGCTGCCGGTGGATGTGCTCTGTCCGTGCGCGCGGCATGGCAGCGTGCATGGGGGGAACGTGGCCGATGTGCAGGCACGCGTCGTCGCATCGGGGGCGAACAACCCACTGACGCCGGACGCCGAGCGCGCGCTGGACGAGCGCGGTGTGGCCTGCGTGCCGGACTTCGTCGCGAACTCCGGGGGCGTGCTCGGAGGGACGATGGAGTTCGCCGCCGTGCCCGAGCGGGCGATCGCGGCGTTCGTGGACGATCACTTCGCGGGGCGCGTAGCGTGGCTGCTCGCGGAGGCCGCACGCGCAGGCGAGCCGACGCGCACCGTCGCGGAGCGTGTCGCGCTCGCACGCCGACTGACGCCGACGCGGCAGCCGGCGTGGCGCAAGCCGCTGGGGAGCGTGCTCGGCTCCGGGCTCGCGCTGTATCGCCGCGGCCTGGTGCCGGCCGCCGTGGTCGGGCGACTCTCGCTGCCGTACTTCCGCCGGTCGATGGCGTGACGCGCGCTCGACGAGTGGGGGAGGGCCGCGACTGATGTGCGGGATCTGCGGTGTCGCCGCGGCGGATCCGAGCCGTCCGATCGATCCGGATATGGTGCGGCGGATGACGACCACGCTCTGGCATCGCGGTCCGGACGGCGAGGGCCAACACACCGCGGACGGCATCGGGCTCGGGATGCGCCGCCTCAGCATCGTCGATCTGGCAACCGGCGACCAGCCGATCGCGAGCGAGGACGGACAGCTCGTGCTGGTCTGCAACGGCGAGATCTACAATCACGTCGAGCTGCGGCAGGAGCTCGTGCGGGCGGGACACCGCTTCCGCACCGGATCGGACGTCGAGGTGATCCTGCACCTGTACGAGGACCGCGGGCTCGCATGCGTGGACGCGCTGCGCGGGATGTTCGCGTTCGCGCTGTGGGATGCATCGAAGCGACGACTCGTGCTGGCGCGCGACCGCGTCGGGATCAAGCCGCTGCACTACGCCGAGCGGCCAGAGGGGCTGTACTTCGGCTCGGAGGCGAAGGCGATTCTCGCGTCGGGCGCGGTGCCGGTGTCGCTCGACCCGGCGGCGATGCACGAGCTGTTCACCTTCGGGTTCCCGCTCGCGCCGCGCACGATGACCGCCGCGGTGCGGCGCCTGCCGCCCGCGCATCTTCTGGTGTACGAGTCGGGGCGCAGCACGCTGCAGCGCTACTGGTCTCCGTCGAAGACGAACGACGTGTCGCCGACGCGGAGCGCCGACGATTGGGCGGAGGAGCTGTTCGCGTGCCTCGACGAATCGGTGCGGCTGCACCTGCGCAGCGATGTCCCCGTCGGCGCGTGGCTGAGCCCCGGGCTGGACTCGAGCGGGATCGTCGCATTGATGTGCCGGCACGTCGGACTGCCCGTGCGCACGTTCAGCCTCGGCTTCCAGGACCCCGACGCCGACGAGCTGCGCAGCAACCGCACGCTCGCCGAGTTCGACGGCTATCCACTGGTGGCGGAGCGGGACGTCTCGTCGAACGCCGACTTCGACCGCCTGCCCGAAGCCGTGTGGCACAACGAGGATCCGAGCACGACCGGACTCGAGGTTCCGCGGCTGCTGCTGTCGGAGCTCGCGGGACAGCGCGTGAAGGTGGTGCTGACCGGCGAAGGGGCGGACGAGTTGTTCGGCGGCTACTTCTGGTATCGCCTCGATCGCACTCTCGCGCCGCTCGGTATGCTCCCGCGACCGGTTCGCGCACTGGCGGGCGTGCCGGTCGTCCGGTCGCGCTGGCCCTGGGCGTCGCGCGTGATGTGCGCGCCGCGCGCGCTGGGCCGCGCGCGGTTGGGGGCGATGATCGGTCCGCCGGCCGGGGGCCTCGCGTTGCTGCGGCCGGAGGTACGCGCCGACGCGCTCGAGGCAGCGCGCGCGATCCCCGACGGGGACGGCGAGTGGCGAGGGATGCATCGCACGAATGCGTTGCGGCAGCTCGATCTCTCGACGCGGATGGCCGATCTCGTGGTGCACAATCTCGATCGGCAATCGATGGCTGCGTCGCTCGAGGCACGCGTCCCCTTCCTCGATCATCACGTCGTGGAGCTCGCGATGCGCATTCCGCCGTCCGTGCTGCTGCGCGGCGGCGAGCCGAAGCATCTGCTGCGACAGTCGCTCGCACGCGTGCTGCCGCCGGAGCTGGCGCGACGGCGCAAGCGTGGGATGACGGCGCCGCGTCAGGGGTGGCTGCGTGGGCCGCTGCCGGACTTCGCCGCGGAGGCGCTTTCACCGTCGGCGCTCCGCGACGCCGGTTACTTCGACGCCGGCGCGGTGGTGCGGCTGCTGGAAGCGCACCGTGCCGCGCGCATCGACGCGGGCGATCTCCTCCTCGGCGTGCTCGGCGTACAGCTCTGGCACTCGATGTTCGCACGCGGCACGCTGCAGGCACCCGAGTCGAGGGCGAGTCGGACGCACGCACGCGACGACGCCCAGCCGGTGGAGGCGCGGTGACGACGCGGATGGAAGTGCCGGGACCGCGCGACGAGCGTACACCGGCATCCTGGAATGCGGTGGCCGGCGAGTGGGGGCGGCTGCACACGCAGCGACTCTGGCGATCGTACTGCGATCTCACGCACACCGCGCTGATCGAGCGATGGTTGCCGAGCGCGCCAATCGACCGCGTGCTCAAGACCGACCTGTTCGACGAGATCGTCACGGACGGACTGTATCCCGTGCTGGCGCGACACGCGGGCGTCGTGGTCGGGATGGACGTCGCGGCGAGCGCAGCGTCACAGGCGCGCGCGAGACATCCGGCGCTCCAGACGCTGTCGACCGATGCACGCCGGCTGCCATTCGCGGATGGGAGCTTCGACGCGATCGTGTCGAACTCGACGCTCGACCACTTCGAGACGATCGACGAGCTGGTGGTCGCGCTCCGGGAGCTGGCACGCATCACGCGGCGCGGGGGAACGCTCGTGCTGACGCTGGACAACCTGGCGAACCCCGTGGTGGCGCTGCGGAGCGTGCTGCCCCAGACACCGCTGCGCCGACTCGGCCTCGTTCCGTACTACGTGGGCGCGACCTGTGGTCCACGACGAATGTGCGCGCTGGTGCGCGAGGCGGGATTCGAGGTGGACCAGGTCGAGACGCTGATGCACTGCCCGCGCGTGTTCGCGGTTGCCGCGGCGCGCGTGGTGGATCGCTACGGCTCGCCGGCACTGCAACGGCACTTTGTCCGGCACCTTGCGTGGTACGACCACCTGGGAGCGTGGCCGACACGGCACCTGACGAGCTACTTCACTGCCGTGCGCGCCGTGCGTACGGGTTAGCTACGAGGGGCGCGCTTGTGCCCCTTCCTGTTCGCGGTCGCCTTTCGCGCGGTGCCCTTCTTCACGGCGCGCTTGCGCGGCACCTTGGCGCCGGCTTTGCGCGCTTCGCTGAGTCCGATGGCGATCGCCTGCTCGCGGCTCTTCACTTTGGGATGATGTCCCTTGCCGCTCTTGAGCGTTCCCGCTTTGCGCTTGGTCATCGCGCGCTTCACGCTCTCGCTCGCGGCCTTGCCGTACTTGCGAGTGCTCGATTTTCGTGTGGTGGCCATGGTCCACTCTCCGCGTACGGGTGATGCTGCTCGTACTGCGGCGCGCGCCCCGGCGCGCGCTCGTGCGTCGAGGGGCGCAACGTCCGTTCCAGACCGACGTCAGCCAGTCGGGGACGCGACGTGTTCTGCCGTCTTTGCGGCGGCCTGCGCCACCTGCTGCACGACGGGAGCCTTCTCCACGGGCGCGGGTGCTTCGTGAGCGAGGACCGGCGCTCCACGCCAACGCGCGAGCACGAGCGACGCTTCGAGCGTCGCCATGCAGAACGCTGCCCAGGCGAGTCCAACGATGATCCCCCCGAGAACATCGGAGGGATAGTGGACGCCGAGGTAGAGTCGCGTCAGGCAGATGAGGGCGATCATGATGATCGCCGTGACGAGCGTGATGGCGCGCGACCAGCCGTGCTTCTGCAGACGGGCGAGCAGATAGGCGACGGTTCCGTAGACGACCGTCGCGCTCATCGCGTGGCCGGAGGGGAATGACGAGCTGGCGGCGTGCGTCTGCCACTCGAACACGCTGGGCCGCGCGCGATCGAAGTAGAGCTTGAGCACGTTGTTGAGAATGATGTTCCCCGCGGTGGCGGCGAGGAGCAGCTGCGCGGAGATCTTGTGCTCCGTGTGCCAGAGGAACGCCGTCGTCACGCCGACGATCGTCATCACGACGATGCCCGTGCCGAGCGGGGTGACCTCGGTCATGATCGTGGTGAGCCACGGCGTGTGGTGCGCGCCGAGCCACTGGAGCGCCGCGACGTCGAGCTGCTGTGTGTAGCCCTTCCTCACCCGCTCGGCGAGCTCGGCGAACGCGAGTGTGCCGGCGATGGCGACGACGATACCGACGAGCAGGAAGATCCCGAGGGTGAGATAGAACTTCTCGGCGTGGCCGCCCATCCGTCGCAGGCCGCCGTAGCAGAGATGCCAGAGGAGCTCGAGGTGCCCGCGGGGCGTGCTCCGGCGGTCGCTAGCCGAGTCGATCGGCGGCAGAGAAGGGGACGGGCTCGGCGCGGTCATGCCGGATGTGAGTTCAAGTCCCGCGCCGGACCATCTAGACTGCCATCGGCGGGCTCGGCGCGAGAAGATTTCGCGTTGCCCCGCCGGTCCTTCTCATTCCCGACGTCGATGGAGCCGTCATTGGGTCTCGCATTCCGCATCACGCTGCGTTTCCGCCTCGTACTGACTTTCGCACTCACGGGTGTGACGTTCGTCCCGGCCGTCCACGCTCAAACTCCGACCCCGAGCCCGACGACGGCCGGACCGAGCGGAGCGATACGTACGACGCCACCCGACGTGCGCACGGGACTCAGGCTGCCCGAGATCCAGCTGCACGACCCGTGGATCCTCGCCGACCGCTCGACGCGCACCTACTACCTGTACTCGTCGGCGTCGCCGAGGATCACCGGTCAGGGCCGTACGGGGACGCTGTATTACACGAGCAAGGATCTGGCGACCTGGGAGGGGCCGCGCATCGCGTTCGTCGTGCCCGA
>DASVNI010000481.1:0-7052 GCA_036383935.1 Gemmatimonadaceae bacterium
GCGGCACAGACGTACCTGCGCCTCACGCCGGAACTGCGCGCGAGTGTGGACGGCCCGCACATACCGGGCGAGCCGCGCGCTACAGAATCGCGGCACCCCGCGCTCGCCGGCTTCGATCAGACGGACATCCTGCCGTATGGAGGCACGCTCGAGCCACTGCGCGTCGTCGCCGGAGCGAGGGTGCTGGCGACGTTCATCCCTGCCTTCCCTGCCTTCCCGCCCGAGACGGCGTGGATGCGCGAGCCGCGCACCGACATTCCCGCGCTCGTCATCAATGAGCAACAGGGTAGAAGGGTCGCCTTCCTCCCCGCCGACATCGACCGGCGCTACGCGGTCGACAACCTCCCCGATCACGGCGACCTCCTGGCGAACGTCGTGCGGTGGGCGGCGCGCGACAGCATCCCGCTGCGCGTCGAGTCACCAGGTCTCCTGAACGTCGAGCTCTACGCCCAGGGCGATCGGCTGGTGCTGCACCTGGTGAACCTGACCGGCGTCGGGAGCTGGCGCGCGCCGATGGAAGAGATCATCCCCGTCGGGCCGGTCAGCGTGAGCGTGCGCGATCCGCTGCGTAAGGCGCATCGCGTCGTGACCTGGCGCGTGGGCGGCGGGACGACGCGGGTGGTGCCGCGGGACGGCTGGCTGCATTTCACGCTGCCGAGGTTGCGCGAGCACGAGATGGCGGTGATCGAGTAGCGACACGGGGACGGATGAACTGACCGCCCCCCGTGTCGACCGCCACTGCGCGACCGCGCAAGCGCCTTCAGCCCCGCTATCACGTAGCCGACCACAAGCGTCTACTGCGGCGGTACCGGATTCTGACTCAATCCGAGCGGCAATACCTTTGCGCTCGCGTGGCCGATGAGCCGTGCATCGACGCGGACGGCGTTGTCATTCGGCACCACCTGGATTCGCGCGAGCTCCAGACGGTCGACCTGGCCCGTGAGCGCCAGTCGATCGAACTGCTTGTTCAGTAGCTCCGAGGCAACTGCTTTCGCCTTGTCGGCAGCGGGGCCGACGTCGACCGTGGCGCGTGCGCGCAGCGCATCCCGGAGCGCATCGTGCCCAAGCCAGTCGGCGAGCTTCAGCAGCACGTTCTTGCTCTCGGCGGTGTAGTCGAGATCCGGAGCCGTCACCTTCCGCGTCGTGGCGTCGTAAGTCGGCGTGCCCGCGAGGTAGATGACGCCCTTCGTTCTCCAGTTCATCTTGAAACCCACGCGCACTACGAGCTGCGGCCCGTTGCTCATCACATCCACGCTCGTGGGCCGCACGTAGACGTTGCCGGTGGCGGGGAACCGAATTCCTCCCTCGTCGAGCTTGAACGCCTTCCGCAATTCGGCGGCGACTGCGCCATAGCTCGCCGTCGCAGGAATGACGATGCGCAAGGAGTCCGTGGTGGTGATCGGCGCGTTGTTTGGCAGGGGTGTCGGCGCGGGCGCGGTTGGTTTGTCGACGCTGAATGCCGGCATCGCCTCCAGCCGTGCCACGATGCGGACGGAGTCGGCCTTTACATCGAGGGGGCTGACCGCCAGCGCACGCGGACTCAACTCCACCCAGCCAGCGTTCCCGATCTGTCGCGGAACAACCGCGGCTGCCCACGCGCTCTCGACATAGTCCCGGATGCGCCCGTCCTGGGCCACGGCGTGCGACATCGCGCCGAGCTTGTCGTTGACGAACTTCGTGGCGAAACCCATGACCTTGCCGGTCATGTCGATGTTCAGGAACGTGACGCGACAGAGGAATCCATCCGTCGCCACGACCGATGCGGGACCAGGCCGGAGATCAATCGTCCAGGTGGGGCTGATTTGCGGGTTCGCCGACAGCGAGGCGCGCGCGTGCTTCATTGGATCGCCGTCGTAGCCGCAACTTCCTGAGATTGGCGGGAGACATACCAGGACATGCGGCCGGGCGCGGACGCCACCGGCGTACTCGATGTTGGCGTTCACTGCGACGCCACCTCCACCCGCCGGGGCCATCGCGAGCGGGCTACGTCGGATTTCGTAGCCGTAGTCGAACCCCTTGCCGCAATTGCCCGACCCACCGTCGACCTGGCCATTCCATCGCGGCACTCCGTCGCTCACGGGAAGCGCTCCGTTCGCCGCTGTCTGGATGTCCGCAAGCGCCACGGCGACGGGGACCTGCACGACGGACGCCTCCGGCGGACCGAGGATGGGGACCGGCAACGGAGCTGGCTGACCAGCGTTGTAGTTGGGGCAGGCGCCGAGCGCGGCGGCGCACCCGAGCGCGATGAGCCAGCGCGAACACTTTCGGCTCGTGAGAATGATGTGCGGCCTGGACGCCGACGACATGGGAGGGCCCTCCGAGTGATGGATGAGAAGCGGCCGGCGGCGCGACGCCGGCGGAACGACGAGGAGTGCTGCTCCTCATTGGAGGGACGCTGAGCGTCTGGTTCGCACGCCGCCAACCTCGTTCTGCTGCTCCATGGTGTCGCGCAGCTGCTTCAGGATCCGATCGAGCCGACGGTAGAGAGGCTTCTGGGGTATGCCGAGACTCCGCGCGACGTCCGCGACGCTGAAGCGCTTCCAGAACACCAGCTCGACCACCCTCTGCTCGTCACGCGGGAGCGAGGCGAGCGCCCGCATGAGACCTTTCCGACTGGTCTCATCGTCGGCGTCATCGTCGGATTCTGACGCGATCAATCGGCCGCTCGCCCCGGCGCACGCTTCGACGTCGCTCGTATACTGAACGGGGCGGAGGCGGTCACGACGCGGGAACGTCGATGCAATGGCCGCGAGCTCTCGATCCCTCAGCGTCGTCACGCCGGCTGTGCGTAGAAGCTCCCCCGCTTGCCTCAGCGGAATTTCGTCGCGGACGAGTAGCTGCTCGAGCCGGACACCGAGCTCGCCGAGCCGGAGCGCGGCGACGCTGGAGCGCCACCGGCCGTCGACGGCGTGGCGGTAGTCGCGCAACAGCGAAGTGGCCACGCTGGTGAGGTATGTCGAGAGCGACGACTCGCCCCTGAACTTCGCGAGCACGGCGAAGTCGTCGGCGACGATCCGCAGCGTGGCCCATGAGGCGAAGTCCTCGGCGTCGGCCCCCGACAGGTGATGACGGCGCGCGACCATTCCGAGAATGCGATTGAGCAACGGCAGATTGCTGACCAACAGCTCTTCAAGCGCTTCGCGTCGGCTTGCTGATGTGGGTGCGTGTCGGGAGGGCAGCATCGGCTGTCTCTGCGTCGAGTGAGTTCGGGCCGATGGGCCGCACGATCGCCGCGCCGAATACCAGGCGCGTCGCCTCTCTGAGACGCCGTCTCCGCCCCTCGCTCCCGCCAAGCGCGTAGAGCAGGAGCAGGAGAACGAGCAGAGAGAGCAGTGTCGGTGCGAGTCGGCGAAGGGAGGCTTTCATCGAATCCCGGTCATGATGCCGGCCGCTGTGGCCGACACGCGCAATCTCCAGGTCGCCTGTCCCTGCTCCGTTCCCGTCCTCGTTGCGCGTGCGTTCCACTAGCGTTCCTCGGCGGTCTTGCGAGCCTCCCAAGGCACACGGCATCTTCGCGCATGATCGAGCTACGTGTGCTCGGGATGATCGAGCTTGACAGCAGCGAGCGGCCCGACGCGGCTGCGCTGTTGTCACGCCCCTCGCCCACGGCGCTCCTCGCTTATCTCGCCAGTGCCCCGCACGCCGGGTTCCTGCGGCGCGATGCCGTCGTCACGCTGTTCTGGCCCGAGACGTCTCAAGCGCAGGCGCGGGCGAACCTCCGCAAGCTGGTGCACTCGATCCGGGCGCAACTCGGCCCGGATTGCATCGAATCGCGGGGCGACGAGGAGCTCCGCGTCTCGCCCTCCGTGCTCTGGTGCGATGTGGCCGAGTTCCGGGACGCGCTGCGGCACGATCTGCTCGAGCGCGCGATGGAGCTCTATCGCGGACCGCTCATGCCTGGCTTTCACCTGGACGGCGGCGGCGAGTTCTCCCGGTGGCTCGATGACACGCGCCGACAGCTCGCGCGCGACGCCGGAAAGGGCGCGTTACGGCTGGCCGAACAGCACCTCCGCGCCGCTCAACGGACGCAGGCCAGCGATCTGGCGCAGTTCATCGCCAGGATCGGGTCCGATCTCGACGACGAGTATCTCTTCCGCAAGCTGCTCGATCTCCTCCTGCAGCTCGGCGACCATGCCACGGCGCTCAAGATGTACACCGAGTTCAGCCAGCGGATCGAGGCGGAGTTCGGCGGCAAGCCGTCGCCGCAGACGCGTGACCTGATCGCGTCGATCAGGTCGCGCTAGCGGTGGCCTCCTGCACCTGCTCGAGCGCGGCTCGCAGTGCAGCCGCCGTCGAGAGGTGTCGTCGGCGATCCGGGGAGAACGCGTCGTCGAACAGGCGGATCAGCGCCGGCGGCGCGGTCGGCAAAGCCTGACTCGCAGGCGGCATCGCTCCTCGTCACACACGCCGCATCGTATCGACGAGATCTTCGCCGATCATCGGCTGGCGCCCCGATGCCGCCTCGAACAGGGTGAGGGAGAGGCTCCAGACGTCGGAGTCGAAGGTTGGCGCTCCTCCGCGGGCAACTTCCGGCGCGAGGTACGCCAGGGTCCCGACCTGGCTGGGGTGATCGGACCGTTCGCCGAGCGTCTGCACCGGTGCGGCAATCCCGAAGTCGAGCAGCTTCGGACGCCCGTTGGACGAGAAGCCGATGTTGCTCGGCTTGATGTCGCCGTGCAGCAAACCGGCGGCGTGGATCGCCGAGAGTCCATCGGCGATGGCGATCCCGATGCTCACGACGTCGAGGATCGGGAGTGGACCGCGCACGATGCGATCGGCGAGGGTGCCCTCGCCGAGAAACTCGTAGACGACGACGGGACGCCCCTGCCAGGAATGCACGGCATAGACCGAGGCAACCGCCTCGTGCTCGAGCGTCGCCATGATGTGCGCTTCTCGTCGCAACCGCGTCGCGGCATCCGGCGAGGCGTATGGGAGCGTCTTGAGCGCCACCGATCGTCCGAGGTCCACGTCGAGCGCTCGATAGACGGTGCCCATGCCACCCCCGCCGACGCGCGCCACGAGCTTGAGGTTACCACCCACGGCGGCGGGGAGCAGGCAATCGACGAGCGATCCCGCGCAGGCGGGACATCGCTCGGCAACGCCAGCGACGACCAGACCGCAGGAGGTGCACTCCTGGGTCATCGACTCGCGTGTGCCGACTTCAGCTTGCGCTCGCGCCGGTTCGTCGACGAGCTCGTGATACGCGAGCGCCAGCTCCGTCGCGCGCGCGACAGCCTTCAGGAGTGAGCGGTCGTCGCTGCTGAACGGGATCCCGCTGCGCTTGGCACCCAGGGCGATGAAGCCGAGCAGGACCGATCGCGCGTCGTGCAGCGGGACGAGGCACCGGACACGCCCGTCGATGAGCCAGGCGACGTCGGACTCGGAGAGGGCGCGAGGTGGCGGGCCGTCGACGGCGAACTCGAAGCTCTCCTCAGCCGCGGAGACGTAGGTCGCGAGTGGAGAATGCAGGGCGAGACTCGCCGCCTGTCCGACAACCGGCGTGAATTGCGCGCGCCCCGAGTCGCGCAGGAAGAGTCGAACGCCGTCGACGTGGAGTACTCGGTCCAATCCATCTGCGAGCAGCGCCGCCAACTCCTCCCGGGTGGCGACCCACCGACAGTCCTCGACGAGTTGGGCGGTGAGGTGACGCGCGTCGTATCGCTCGCGGAAGAATGCGCGATCGATGCGGTCGAGGAGCACCTTGTGATAGAGCAACCCGAGAGCCGTCGCCCCGATCAGGAGGAGCGCCAGCCATCCGGTGCGCGGTGAGACGGCGTCGCCCAGGCGCTCCGCTCGGTGGCGGTACAGCTCGATGATCAGGCCGACGGCAGGCGCCGATAGCAGGAGGAGGATGGCGTAGCGGCTGAGCGCGTGCTCGATGGCGCGACGGAAGAGGAGGGCGACACCGAATGCGCGTTGGGCGACGACCGCATAGGCGGCGATCGTCGGTACTGCCAGGAGAGCAGGATAGATGACCCAGCCCGCAACGCGGAGGGGGACGGCGTCGCCGAAACCGGGGATCACGGTCCAGAGGATGATCCATACGATGGTGGGGAGCCCGCCGAGCACGATCCCGCCGACGAGCAGCGAGGCGCGGCGTCGCTCGTCGAGCGATGCGCGACGCGCACGGACGACGAGGGTGACGAACGCGGCAAAGACAAAGAGGTACTGAAGCTGGAAGTAGTACGATCGACTCGCGCCGCGCATCAGGAACGACAGTGGGCCAGTAGACGCTCCACTTGCCGCCTCGACGAGTCCTGCGGCGATGAGGAGGGCGGAGAGCGCGAGGCTCGATGCGCGGAGGACCTGCAGGACACGCAGACTGCGGCGACTGTCGGGAACGTGTGGGAAGTCGCTGACGAAGCGCCATGCGACATATGGCGTCAGTGCGTCGACCCTGAGCGCGAAGACCAGTGCGAGCGGGGCGAGGAGCGTTCCGCTCAGCTCCTGGGCGTCGCGAATACTACCGGCGGCGAAGACGGCCCCCGTGCAAAGCAGGAGCATGCCGAGGGTGCGGGCGCGCTCCTCCGCGTGGACGACGAAGCGGAGGAGCACACCGACACACCCGTAGACGAGCGCGTGCAGGAACAGCAGGCTGCGGCGCGGCCACGATGCACTCGTGAGAGTTGCCAGGACGAACGGCAATGCGACGGCCCCGGCGAGCAGCTGCGCTGTCGCTACGAGTGCTGCGCGATCGATCAGCCACCGGATGGGGCGTCGTGCGGCGGTTCCGGCGAAGAGCGCCATCAGGACTCGGGTCGCTTCTCCTCGGTTGGCTCGACGTCGGCCGTCATTCTGTCGGCAGGCGTTTCCTCGACTGCTGTCGCCTTGGATGGCTCCTTCCGTGCCTTCACTCCATTACAGATGGGGGTAGGTTCGCGGCGCCCCACCTTGTCGAGGTAGCTCGCCAGCATGAATGCACAGTTCTGCTCTGTCTTTCCGTCTCTCATCACACTCCTTCCGATCAGGCTGATCGTAGTCGCGTCCACAGCCTTCTCGGCCGAGACATTCTTGAGTGCGATGGCGATCTGGGGGACGACATATCCCAGGAT
>DASVNI010000482.1:0-2066 GCA_036383935.1 Gemmatimonadaceae bacterium
CAGCGACGCCGCGCGCACCTGGAGCACGCGCGGACCGAGCTCGTTCTCGGCGAAGCCGCGTACCGACTGCATTCCGCCCGCGTAGAAGAGCGTGCGCGGATGCGCGATCCCCTCGCCCGGCGTGGTGACGCCGAGCGCGGCGCGATCGCTCTCGAACGGCCGCACCATGCCGGCGCGCAGGTGGAACGCGAGCACCGCCGGCGGATTCGCGACGCCGTAGGTGGACGGCAGAGCGCCGAGCGGCTTGTAGTACGAGGCGTCCACGAGGGCGCGGTTGTGCTCGAACGTCGATCCCGTGGCCTTCGATGCGTGCTCGGCGTCGAGCAGCGCCGTGTAACCGTGCGTCGGGCTGTCGAGATCGTCCGATCGATCGATCCACGCGCTCGCACCGATCGGCGCGAGTCGCTGCGTGTTGCTGAGGGCCTGGATGGTCGCGGCGTCGCAGACGCCATAGCCGGCGCAGAAGTAGACCGCGCCCGCCTCCACGCGAACCGCCTCGAGCCGGTAGTTGAGACCGATAGGCGTCCTCGGCGCGATGTCGTGCACGATGCCAACGGATCCGCCGGCGCTCTGGTCCACCGCCACGCCCGTGAGGATGCGTCGGTTGGCGAACCCGCGAATCGACGCCGAGGTCCGCGCACTGCCGATCCACGGCTGCGTCAACGTGAGCGACGCCTCGTATGCCGGCTGAAAGAAAGGATCCGCGTTGAAGATCGGATCGGACGGGATCACCTGCTGGAAGATCCCCCACCCGTTGAGCTGCCTGCTGAGGAGATTCCCGACGGAGCCGTACAGTCGCAGCCAGCGTCCTCCGCCGAGCGCGTTGTGTCGGACATCCAGCGACGCCTGGCCGAACTCGATCGTGTTGAACCCGAGCGTCGCGTCGACGTGCCGCGGCTTCTGCTCCGCGACCGCGATGTTGATCGTCTTGATGCTGTCTCCGCCGGGCGGCGTCACCACGACGGCGCGCGCGAGCATCGGCTGCTGGAGGAGTCGTCGTTGGCTCTCGAGCACCGCGTCGCGCGTGTACAGCGTGCCCGGTTGAAGCAGCACGCCACGTCGCAGCGTTGCATCCGAGAGCTCGCGGTTGCCCTCGAAGTTCACTTCGCCGACGCGCGTGATGTACTTCGGGTCGATGTCGATGCGCACCGGCACGACGTGCGATGCGTCCGGGCTCGGCACGGTCGTGTCGACCTTCGCGTCGCCGTAGCCCTTGTTCCAGGCGGCGTCGCGGAGCCGGATGAGCGTCGTGTCGAGCGCGATGAGATCGAGCGGCTCTCCCGCGCGAACCACGAGCGCGTCGCTCAATTCCTTCTCGTTCAACACCGGCACGCGCTGCTCGACGTCGAGCGTGCCGATGCGCGTCGGCTCGCCTTCGACGATGTGGAACGCGACGTTCACTCCGTGGCGCGCCGGGGTGAGCACGGTGTCCACCTGCGCATCGCGAAATCCGCGTCGCCAGTAGTAGACGCGAAGCTTGGTGATGTCCTCACCGAGCGCCGCGGGCGTGGTGCGCCGGCGGTCGATGAAGAGCTGACTCCGCGACAGCTTGCACAGCGGCGCGATGAGCACGAGCCGGCAGCTCGACGTCCGCGTGAACACGACCAGCTTCAGCTCGGCCGGCGAGACCGCATGCGCGCCGTCAAAGACGAGCTTCGCGACGTCGATCGAATCGTGCAGGCCCACGGCCGGCCGCCCGGTGCTCGCCGCACCCGACTGGGATTGGGCGAGACGGAACGGCACCGCGCACAGCGCGGCCGCCAGCAGAAGATGGAAGCGGAGAGACAGAAGTCGCACGGATGTGAGTTCTGGTACGTCTGTACCGGACCCGTGCGAAAAGTGGGCCGCGTGCCCAAGTGCCTCTGCTGCATGCGCTTAGGGTGAATCAACCAATCGGGGTCAGAGTCAGTGGGGTCAGAGTCAACCGACTCTGACCCCACTGACTCTGACCCCAATTCACCGAGTACTACCTACTGGGTGTGGCCGTTCACTCACCACTGGGAGTGGCACCTATGCCTTCCTGTCCCTCCATCGTCTCGATCGATCCATCTTCCCGATAGCGGAGC
>DASVNI010000483.1:0-5410 GCA_036383935.1 Gemmatimonadaceae bacterium
GTGCGCCGCGGCGACTCGGCCGGTGTCGTCGGTACCCTCGGCGGCGCGGCTCACCAGCGCGACGCCGGAGACCACGACGGCGACTGCCAGAGCGCCCCATGCGAGGTCGATGCGCGCGGGAATGCGCGTCGCTCTCGCGACGCGCACGAGGCCGCGACCTGCCGCGAGCAGAAAGAGGGGCGCGAAGAACAGCCACATCCGCACGAACGGATGCGCGTGCGAGAAGAGGAAGGGCGCGAGACAGCCGCCGATGGCGGCGAGCGCGAACGATGGTCCACCGCGATGCGCGCGCGGCAGGCCTGCGAGCGCGAGGAGGAACAGCGCGACGACCCAGAGGAGCGAGAGCGTGGAGAAGGGCGAGCTCCAGGTGAGCGCGAGCTCGTAGAGGAAGGGCGGGAGCAGCTTCGCGAACTGCGGCCACGGCACAGGCCGCACGAGCTTGTTGGCGAGCAGCGCCGAGAGCCCCGCGCTGCGGATGATCGGCAGATAGAGGAGCGCCGCCATCGCGAGCGCCGCGGCGTCCGCAGCGGCGACGCGCCCGATCTGCGGGAGCGCGCGGCGGACACGCGCCGCGAAGCCGCCTAGAGTAGTGCGACCGGCTTCGGGTGCCGGACCGTCCGCCTGCGAGAGGGCGTGCAGCGCGAGCCAGAGCGAGACGGCGGCGATCGAGTAGATCATCAGCAACGCCGTCCACAATCCGAGCGCAGCGATGAGCACATACGCGGCCCAGCCGGCGAGCCATCGCGGCCGTGCGCGCAGGCGGTCGGCGAGCAGCACGAGCCCCAGCCCGCCGAGCACGACGAGCGAATGCCCGCGCGCGTTGGCCGAGTAGAGAACGAGCGGCATCGAGCCGGCGGCGAGCGCGGCGCCGAGGAGTGCAGTCGCGCGATCGGCGAGCCGGCGACCGACGGCCCACGTGGCCGGCACGATCGCGATGCCCGGGATGAGCGCCGGCAGCCGGATCGCCCATGGCTGGTACGGCGCGAGCGACGCGGTCACCTTCGCGACGAGCGAGAAGAAGACGTGGTTGTTCGGCGTCGGATAGCGACTGAGGATCGTCCACCACGACTGGCCGATGAAGCTGACCCATGCCGACGCCTCGTCGTAGCGCATCGGCTGGCGCATGGCGGCGAGCCGACAGAGTGCGCCGAGGAGGGTGACGGCAACGACGGCGAGAAACTCCGCTCGCTCGACCGGCTCCGGCGATGTGGCTGCTGCGCGCGCTGGATCGTCCATTAGTCTCGGATAGACGGCCAGGCGACGCTCTCCGCAACGCCGCCGCACGCGACCTCGGACGTCACCGCACTCCGCACCCGACTCACTCCTCTCCAGCATCTCGAGCTTTGATGCGGCAGCGCGCACCGATCCTCCTCGCTCTCCTGCTCGTGCTCGTCACTGTCGCGCTGGCGCTGCTGCAGTGCGGCGCGTGGGACGGCACGGTGAACGGTGACGGGGTGAGCTACCTCGATCTCGCCAGGCTGTACTCGCACGGACGCCTGTCCGCGCTGGCGAACGGGTACTGGAGCCCACTCTACCCGATGCTCCTCGCGGCGGTGATGCGCCTCACCGCAGTCGCCGGCCCGCAGCCGCTCACGACGCTCCTGACGCCGGAGATGCGGGTGGTGTTCGCGGTGAACGTGCTGGTGATGGCGGGCGCCGCAGCGGCGTTCGGCCGGCTGCTGATCGCGCTGCACCGCAGCGTCGCGCCGGCGCCTCGGGCGGTGGTCGTCTGTCGAGTGCTCGCGGCGAGCGCCCTGTTCGTGTGGTGCATGATCCGCTTCATCGGGGCGACGTCGGTGACGCCAGACGCACTGCTCGCGACCTGGCTGCTGCTCGTCGCTGGGGAGCTCGTCGACGCGACCGTACGACCACCGTCCACCGCACGCACGCTCCGCATCGCTGTCTTTCTCGCGGCCGGCTACTGGACGAAGGCGGTGTTCTTCCCCGTCGCGGCGTTGATGCTGGGCGCGTATCTGGTCACGACGCTGCGCGCCGTGGATCGTGCGGCGTGGCGCGCGCACCTCGCGCGCGGGCTGGCGCCCCTGCTGCTGCTCGTCGCGCCCCTCGTCGTGGTGCAGTCGGCGTCACAGCACCGGCTGAGCTTCGGCGAGACGGGTCGCCTCAACTACCGCTGGTACGTGCTCGGCGCACCTCACGCGGCGGCGGACGCGTCGAATGACCCTCGCGCAGAGCTCGCGACCGACGCGTCTTCCGGGGGACGCCAGGCCGCGGCCCTGCCCCTCGCGAGCGGCACGACGCTCTACCGCGGCGACGTGGCCGGCACCTTCCCGTACTGGTTCGATCCCTCGCGCTTCGAGCCGCGCGACGCGATCCGGGTCGACGCGCGTGCACAGTGGGAGAGGCTCGCCTACAACGCGCACTGGTATCGCGTCGTCGCCGCGCCGTTCGTCGTGCTCGCGCTCATCGCGCTCGCGGCCTCGCTCGCGCGCGGGAGCCTCTCGGCGCGCATGCTGCTCCCCGCGCTCCCGGCAGCGGCGCTGATCGTCCTCGACGCACTCACACACGTGGAAGGGCGGCTGGCTGGCCCGCCGATCCTTCTGTTGCTCGTGCTGGCGCTCCATCTCTCGTCGTCGCGCCCGCCCGTCGCCACGGCGCCGAGCCTTGGTGCAGCGCGTGCGCCACTCTGGCGACGAGCATCGCTGGCCGCGGAGTGCATCGCGCTCCTCGCGCTCGGCGTGCTCGCTCTCGGCCGTTCGGCGAAGCGCGTGCCGACTGCAGCGACCGGAGCGCTCGCGGCGCAGCTCGTCAGTCCGGCGGCCGAACTGCGCGCGCGCGGCCTGGCGGAAGGAAGCGCGATCGGGATCGTCGGCTCACCATACGGCCACTACTGGGCGCACCAGGCGGGGGTGCGCCTCGCCGTGGTCACGCAGACGGAAGGCCGCAACGCGCCGATGGGCGACGCGGAGCTCGCCGCGATCGCGCGCGAGTCGTGTGCGCAGGGCGCACCGCTCGGCGCGATCGTCGGACACCAGCGTGACGATGTGCAATCGCGAGACGCTGTGGCGTTGGCATCGGGCTGGTGGATCTGGCGCCCCCCCCCGACGTCGCCCTGCACTCGCGTCAGTACGCGTTAGGCACCGTACACCTCGAACACGCCGGCCGCGCCCATCCCGCCGCCGATGCACATCGTCACGAGCCCCGTTCCGCCGCCGCGCCGACGCAGCTCGTGCACGAGCTGCGTGGTGAGCTTCGAGCCCGTTGCGCCGAGCGGGTGACCGAGGGCGATGGCACCGCCGTTGACGTTGACACGGTCTGTCGGGATGTCGAGCTCCCGAATGACAGCCAACACCTGCGCGGCGAACGCCTCGTTGAACTCGATGAGATCGATGTCCTTCATCTCGAGGCCGGCCCTCTCGAGCGCCTTCGGCACCGCCTTGATCGGGCCGATGCCCATCACGTCGGGATCGACGCCGGCGACGGCGTAGCTGATGAAGCGGCCGAGCGGCTCGAGCCCCAGCTCTTCCGCCTTGGAGCGGCGCATCAACAGCACGGCGGCGGCACCGTCGGAGTACGGGCTCGCATTGCCCGCCGGGACGGTGCCGTTCGTCTTGAACGCGGGCCTGAGCTTGGCCAGCCCCTCCGCGGTCGTCTCGGCGCGCACCATCTCGTCGCGCGTGAACGGCGTGGTGCTGACCTGCTTCTCGGTGCCCTCCCAGGCAACACGCTCCACCGGCACGGGGACGATCTGATCGTCGAACGCACCGGAGGCGATGGCCTTCGCCGCTTTCTGCTGGCTGCCGAGCGCCCACGCATCCTGGTCGGCGCGACTGATCTTCCACCGCTCGGCGACGCGCTCGGCGGTGAAGCCCATGCCGATGTACGACTCGAGCGCCTCCGGATCGAGCCGCGCGTGGTAGCCCGACATCGGCACCTGGCTCATCATCTCGACGCCACCGGCGAGCACGACGTCGGACATCCCGCTCATGATCTGCATCGCGCCATCGGCGATCGTCTGCAGGCCGGATGAGCAGAATCGGTTGACCGTCTGCGCCGGCACTTCGACGGGGAGCCCGGCGCGCAGCGCCGAGAGGCGCGCGACGTTGAGGCCCTGCGAGGCCTCCGGCATCGCGCAACCCCACGCCACGTCGTCGACGATGGCCGGGTCGACGCCCGCGCGGTCGAGCGCCTCCTTCATCACGAGCGCGGAAAGTTCTACGGGATGAGTAGAGGCAAGGGCCCCATCCTTCTTCCCTCGGGCCACCGCGGTGCGGACAGCCGAAACGATCACGACGTCGTCGGGACTTTCTGGTCTCTTCACTTTATCGGTCACGATCCACCTCTAGTTGCGGAGCGGCTTGCCAGTCTTGAGCGTGTGGACGATGCGCTCCTGCGTCTCTTTTGTACCCAGCAGACGCATGAATGCTTCACGCTCGAGGTCGAGAATGTCCTGCTCGGACACGACGCGCGCCGGACCATCGCCGCCGCACAGCACGTAGGCGATCTCCCGGGCAATGCGGACTTCGTGATCCGTGATCTGCCCGCCCTCGCGCATCGCCCAGCCGGCGTAGAGCAGGTTGCCGAAGGCGTCCTTGCCGAGCGCCGTGATCGTGCGCGGCTGCGGCGCGACGTAGTCGGGCGCGAGGTCGAGCACGCGCGCCTTGGCGTCGGCGATGAGACGGTCGCGGTTCATCGTGATGCGGTCGGCGACGGGGCGCAGGAAGCCGAGGTTTCGTGCTTCCAGCGCGCTCGTGCTCGTCGTCGCCATGGCGATGACCTTGAACGCACGCTTCACTCCCTCGAAGGGATCCGCCTCGTCGTACGGCGCCAGCGCATCAGTAAATCGGAACAGCAGCTCCTTGGTTCCACCGCCGGCGGGGAGGAGCCCCACGCCCGCCTCGACGAGCCCCATGTACAGCTCGGCGTGCGCCTGGATGCGGTCGCAGTGGAGGGCGTACTCGCACCCGCCGCCCAGCGTGAGGCCGAACGGCGCGGCGACGACGGGGAATGGCGCGCGGCGGACGAGCTGCGCGCCCTCCTGGAAGTAGCGCACCATCTCGTCGAGCCCCTTCCAGTTGCCCGCCTGCACCTGCTGCACGACGTTGCCGAGGTCGGCGCCCGCGCTGTAGGCGCGCGGATCGTCGTTGCCGATGACGAGCCCCTCGTACTTGCCCGCGGCGACGCGCTCGAGCGCGGTGCGGAGCATGGCGAGCACACCGGCGCCCATCGTGTTCATCTTGCTTCGCGCCTCGAGAAGAAGCACGCCATCGCCGAGGTCGAGGATGTTCGCGTCCTTCGAGCTCTCGATCACGCCGCCCTTCCGAGCGCGCACCTGGTCCAGGGAGATCTGGCCCGGCACCGGCGGCACCGGCGCGTACTTGCCGTCGAAGGTGAGATGTGTCGGGGCGCCGGCGTCCGCGTGGTAGAACGCGCCGTCCTTCGCCTCCTCGAG
>DASVNI010000484.1:0-6450 GCA_036383935.1 Gemmatimonadaceae bacterium
CAGCGCGGACGCGAATCTTCCGTCGCCAACGTGACCACGCGCGCCACGCCCGCGCTGTCGCGCGAGCGCATGACGGCGTTCGCCAGCGCGCGCACGGTGGCACTCGGCGCGTGCGGTTCGTCGGCGCTCGCCGTCTGCGACACGAGCTTCTCGAGGAAGGCGGCCTCGTGCCCACTCAACCCGGTGACGACCATGTCGGCGACGACGACATCGTTGCCGCTCTTTGCTACGAGATCCGCGAGCGCCTGCTCGCGCTGATCGGGCGGGAGCTCGCCGAGCGATGCGGCGAGCTGGCGGCGCACGACGGCGGCGGTGTCGCTCACGAGGCGCAGCACGGCGGTGGTCACGCTCGATCCGGGCGTCGCGAGCTGCGGCTCGGCGATGTGCACGGCGGCGGCGCGCACGTCGGGGGACGCGTCGTGCAGCGCGGCGTCGATCGTCGCGGCGTCGGCGGCATCGAGTCCGTCGAGCGTCCACAGCGCGTGCAGCCGCGTGATCTCGCTCGGCGCGGTGCGCGCGAGCTTCTTCAACGAAGGAACGGCGGCCTTGTCGCCACGCTCGACGAGGAGACGCTGCGCGGTGATGCGCCACCAGCCGTTCGGGTTCGCGAGCGTCTGCACGAGCTGCGCGGTCGTCGCACGCGAGAGGTGCGGCTTCGGTGCGCGCTTCGTCGTGCTGTGCACCACTCTATAGATGCGACCAAGTCCCACAGGCTGCTCGAGACCGCGCGACTTGATCTGCTGCTCGAGGTAGCCGGTGATGAAGGTGCGGTGCTGGATGATGCCGCGGTACATGTCGACGACGTACAGCGTGCCGTCGGGTGCCGTCGTCGTGAACACGGGGCGCGACCGCACATCCGTCGACGCGAGGAAGCTGGGGTGCTCGGGGCCGCTCGTCGCGGTGAGCATGCCATCCGGCGTCGTCTTCACGATGAAACGACCAACCAGGTTTCCCGCCGGCTCGGTGACGAAGATGTTGTCGCGCAGCTCGGCGGGGAGCCGGTCGCCGACATATGCCGTGGGGCTCGACGCGGAGGTGTAGCGCTGGAGCGAGCTGTCGGCACGCAGGACGTTCGGCTGATAGCCGCGGTTCACCGCGGGAGTCGCGTGCGCGGGCCACACGTAGGTGTTGGGCGTGAGCTCCTCGTACAGCCCGCGAATGCTCGTCGCGCTCGTGCTCGTCGTGCTGCGCGATGCGTAGTGCGACGACAGGAGATCGACGTGAAGCGGATCCTCGTTGCTATTTCTATAGATGCGGCCGCGCGAGTCCATCGAGAGGCCCCACTGCCCCTCGGCCGGCGCCTTCCGGAATTCGATCTTCCCGCCGCGGACGCGGAAGTCGCCGTCGTAGTTGGCGTTGTGGATCCAGTTGTCCATCCCCCACACGAGACCGTTCGCGTTGTGCTCGGGGTTGGCGTTCTCCTGGCCGTAGTCGCTGCGCACGAGCTCCTTGCTGTCGGCCTTGAGGTCGCCGTTGGTGTCCTTCACCAGCCAGAGATTCGGCGGCGCGGCGACGAGCACCCCGTTCGTCAGCACCTTCACACTGCGCGGCAGCACCAGACTGTCGAGGAACACCGTCGACTTGTCCATCTTGCCGTCGTCGTTGGTGTCCTCGAGCACGACGATGCGCCCGACGGGGCGGAGCTCGCCGGTGCCGGCGAGGTTGGGCATGAAGCCGCGCATCTCGACGACCCACATCCGCCCGTCGGCGTCGAAGTCCACCGCGACGGGGTCCTGCACGAGCGGCTCGGCGGCGACGAGCTGCAGCTTGTAGCCCGGCGGCAGCTTGTAGCTCGCCAGCGTCTGCGCCGGCGTGAGGACGGGGGTCTCGTCGTCGCGCTCATGGCCGAGCGCAGTGACGAGTGGTGTGGACGCGAGAAGCAGCGCGGCGAGGACCGCCGACTGGTGGGTGAAACGCATGGGAGGGATCAGGCGAGGAACGACGTGAGTATCTGGGTCAGACCCCGGGTCAGACCCGGGGTCTGCCCCCGAATCAGGCGAGGAGCGACGAGAGGGCGCGGTAGCTGGTGGCGGCGGCGGCGAGGGAGTCGCCGCTCGCCGGCGCGCTGTCCTGCTCGACGAAGAAGTACTTCATGCCCGCGGCCTTGGCCTGCGCGAAGATGGGCTTGTAGTCGATCTCACCCTGGCCGACGGGAACGATCTGCGCGGCGCGCTGCCGCTCGGACATGTTCTTCCCCGCGAGCGTGGTGAGTCCCTTCATGTCCTTCACGTGCCAGGCCTCGAACCGACCGGGCGCCTGCTTGAACAGCGCGAGCGGATCCGCGCCGGCGACGGTCGCCCAGCCGATGTCGAGCTCCATCGCGACGAGGCTCGGGTCGGTTTCGGCGAGCAGGACGTCGTAGGGGCGCTGCGAGCTGTCGGCGAGGGGCGCGAACTCCACGGTATGGTTGTGGACGATGACCTTGATGCCGTGCTTCTGCGTGATGCGTCCCGCGGCGTTGAGCGCTTCGGCGGTGCGCTTCACGGAGTCGACGGTCTGCGGCGGCGCGGGGGGACGCTGGGGCGCCGGCCCGGCTGCGGCGGGCGCGCCGGCCGGCGGGGGAGCAGGGCGGCCGCGGCCCTCACCACCGGTATTCACGGTGGTGTACTTGTGGCCCATCAGCGCGTAGTCGTCGAGGGCCTTCTCGAAGTCGGCGCCGTTCGGCGGATTGACGTGGGTGGCCGGCGCGGTGAGCCCGTTCCTGTCGAGGATCGCCTTGATCTCAGCGGCGGTCTTGCCGCCGTAGTTCATCGTCGGCTGCACCTGCCGGTAGCCGATCTTCGCCACGGCCTCGAGGGTTCCGGCGTAGTCGGTCACGAACCGGTCGCGCACGGTGAAGAGCTGGAGCCCGATCTGGTCGCGCCAGGCCTGCGGCAGCAGCAAGCCACCAGCGCTACTCTCGAGCGACTCGGCCCAGGCGGGGAGTGCATACGCCGTGGCGAGCGCGGCACCGCCGATGCCGGCGAGACCTCGGAGGAAAGCGCGGCGGTCGACGGGGAGCTTGGGCGTCTGGCTCATGGGGCGGGAACCTCGAGATGAGCGGTGAGAGAAGCTGGGGGCAGCGGGCTCGTACGCACGAGTACGAGGCGCATCCATAAAATGTTGGCGGCGGTACGGGGATGCGGGAGTGCGGCGTGGCGGTCGGTGTCGCCGAGCGAGCCCGCTGTCATCCCGAGCGAGCGTAGCGAGTCGAGGGATCTGCACTTGTCGCGCTGTGCTCGGGATTCCGTGTACGGGCGGTCGCGAGCATCCACTTCGGCGGGCAGACCCGGCTGGGGCGGCTACCGCCGCCCAGCAGCCGAGGATCCCGCCTTCGCGGACGCTCGCTCCCGCCGCACCGCTCCTCGAGGGCGCGCGAACGCTCGTTACTCGCCGCGGTCCGCGCGCCTGGGATGGTTTCGCCCTCGTCCCCCCTTTGTCGGTCTAACCGCGTTGACCAGTATCGGTTCTCGGACGTGACGGCTCCGTAGCCGCGTTGAGCGGCCCACGCCGTCTACAACACACGCGGCTACGGAGTCGTCCCGGTCGTGGGACGAGAAAGGTCGACGTTGGTCGATCAAAAAGGGGGCGGGCGCATTCTCTCCTGGGCGCGCTAGTCGAACTGCCGCGACGCTCGTCTGGAGAGAGGGCGGGTGCGGGAGGGGACGGACGTCCGCGTAGGCGGGGTCCGATGGCTGCTGGCCGGCGCAGCCGGCCCAGCCGAGTCTCCCCGCCGAAGCGGATGTCCGGACCCGACCCGTCCACGGAACCCAACGCCGAGCAAAAGGGCAGAGACGATCTCCGCTCGCTCGGGATGACATGCGGCAAGGGGTCAGAGTCGATGACTCTGACCCCAGCCTCACGCGCTCACGTGCCCTTCGATCCACCCCACGATATCCCCGAGTACCTCCTCGCGGCCGAGGTCGTTCAGCAGATCGTGGTAGTGCCCCTCGTACAGCTTCAGCGTCTTGTCCTTCGATCCGGCCGTGTCGTAGAAGATCTGGCTGCCGCTCGCCTTCGCGGCCTTGTCGGCCGTGCCGTGGAGGATCAGCACCGGCAGCGTGATGAGCGGGAACTCGGTGCGGAGCTTTTCGTCGGCGCGCGCGAGCTCGGCCACGGTGCGCGTCGGCTGGGTCTCGTTGGCGATGAGGGGGTCGTCGTTCATCGCCTTCACCACCGCCGGGTCGCGGGAGAAGTCCTCGTTGTGGAGCTTGAGGACGTGCGCGTGCGGCGCGAGGTGGCTCAGTCCCTTGAGCGCCGCGATGGCGAAGTCCGGAGCGGGGACCTGGAAGGCGAAGCTCTCGCAGATGAAGCCCGCGAGCTCGGCCTGGTGCCCGAGCACGTAGAGGCACGACACCACGCCGCCGGCGCTGTGGCCGAGCAGGAAGGTCGGGAGGCCGGGGTGACGGAGCTTCGCGAGCGACACGACCGTCGCGACGTCCTGCACGAACTCCGAGATCGACTCGATGTAGAACCGGTCGCCGTCCGAACGGCCGCGGCCGCGCAGGTCGAGCGCGTATGCCGCGAAGCCGCGCGCCGCGAGCGCCTCGCCGGTGTGGATGTAGTACCCGCTGTGCGAGTTGAAGCCATGCACGAGCACGACGATCGCGCGCGCCGCACCACCTGGCTGCCACGACCGCACGAAGATGCCGCGGTCACCGCTCTTGACGGTCTCTTCCCGCACAGCGCCTGCACGTTCAGCTGACATTGCCGAGCTCCTTGCTGGTAGTACGAATGTGCCTCCTCAAGGAAGGTAAAGTCGTACATGGCTCGGCGCAGAGGGGCCGCTGTACTCCGCCGCACTCGACGTTGCCATTCACTCCTCCGTTGTGGTCATCATCGGTGTGTCGATACCGAGCCACTCCTCCGCGGCGTGCATGTCGCGAAAGACGTGCACGTTCTGCGACGCGTACTTGGCAAAGGCGGCGTAGATGTGCGCCAGCTCATAGTGGTAGGGCGTGGACACGACGAGCGCGCGCAGCGCACTGGGGCGAAAGAGGCGCTCGAGCGCATGGCGCCGGATCGCCGGCGGGTCCAGCTCGACCTCGGTGACGTCGCGTAGATCGGCGAGCTGCGAGAAGGTCGGATCGAACGCGGGATCCGCGGCGAGCCCATTGAAGTGGCCCTTCAGGTCCTCCGCGGTGAACACACCCCACACGCGAGTGAGCACGAGACGTCTCGCGACGTCGATCCGATACGTTGCCGGCATCATCGCCTCCCGCGCGCGATCAGATCGGCAAGCTACGCGTTCGCCGATGAAGTCGGATGCGACCATCGTCCAATTGTCGCGCGCACCGACATCGGAGAGACTGCGTGGCTTCGCCATCCCGAGCGAGCCAAGCGCGCGCGATGTCATCCCGAGCGAGCGAAGCGAGTCGCGGGATCTTTACCCCGTTGTCATCCCGAGCGAGCGCAGCGAGTCGAGGGATCTGCACTTGCAAAGACTTCACTTGGCCTCTTCAACGACGGAACGCGGATAACAGCACGGATTTTCCGGAAACGGCCGGATCACTCCGCGCCCGCGGAAAGGTCTCTCCACCGCAGCATTGACCAATTGTTGGTGTTGTGGATGGGAAAGGAACGATGCACGTGAGTACGCATCCCGTTCCCGAGAGGGACAGATCCGGCCTTTTCCGGCAAATCCGGGTTGATCCGGGGCCGTGCCGTTCACTAGGCCGAGCGAGAGATCCGGCCCGTTCCGCGAGATCGCCGTTCACGATCCGCGTTCCGTAGTTGCACAGCCGACACGAACACATGTCCGAGCTCGACCGCCGTGCCTTTCTCGCCGCTGCTGCCGCGACATTCGCCAGCCGCGCGATGGATAGCGTCGCCAATCACCGGAGGTTGCAGAACATGACTGGAACGCTCACCGATGTCATCCACGATACGGACACCCATGAGCCCGCGATCCGCCCATTCCAGGTCAACGTGCCCGACGCCGAAGTCGCCGACCTGAACCGACGCGTCAAGACGACGCGCTGGCCCGACAAGGAGACTGTCACCGACGACACGCAGGGCGTGCAGTTCGCGACGATGCAGAAGCTCGCGCGCTACTGGGCCACCGACTACGACTGGCGCAAGATCGAAAGGCGGATCAACGCGCTCCCGAACTTCATCACGAACATCGACGGACTGGACATTCACTTCATTCACGTGAAGTCGAAGGAGCCGAAGGCGCTGGCGATGATCATCACGCACGGCTGGCCCGGCTCGATCATCGAACAGATGAAGGTCATCGGTCCCCTCACCGATCCGACGGCGTACGGCGGCAAAGCGGAGGACGCATTCGACGTCGTCATCCCTTCACTCCCGGGCTACGGGTTCTCCGGGAAGCCGACGGCGGGCGGGTGGAATCCGGTGCGCATCGCCAAGGCGTGGGCGACGCTGATGACCCGACTCGGCTACACGCGCTACGTCGCCCAGGGCGGCGATTGGGGAAACGCGGTCTCGGAGACGATGGCATTGCAGACG
>DASVNI010000485.1:0-8341 GCA_036383935.1 Gemmatimonadaceae bacterium
TGTGTTTCGGGCCGTGCAGCTCACTCAGTAACCGACCAACTATCCCACGATCCAACTCACCAACTCACCAACTCACCAACTCACCAACTCACCAACTCACCAACTCACCAACTCACCAGGTTCAGTGCGCCGCCCCCAACAGCAGCGCATTCAGGACCAGACGGTCGAGAGAGCGCCACCAACCGCGGAACATCGGCTCGTTGGTGAAGAGGACGACGTGACCGCGGCCGGTCGGTTCGTCGATCAGGAGTGAGGTGCCGCGCAGCAGGCGCTCGGTGTTGTTGGGCCAGGTGAAGCCCGCGCGCACCAGTGGACCCGTCGTGGGAAAGACGGCGACGTTCGCGCCCTCCTTGGAGGGCCTGAGAAACAGATCGCCCTGGAGCAGCACGGTGAGACGGGGCGCGTCGTATCCGGCGGTCAGCCAGTGCGTTCGGTCGAGCAGCGCGTCCACGTGGATGCCGGGCACCGACTCCGGTGTGTTCGCGCTCGCCGAGCTGCTCTGGTAGGGGACGAGCTCCTCGGCGAGACGATCGGCGGCGATCGAGCCGGTAGTCGCCGCCGGCCTTCTGGCTGTGGTCGTCGGGGAAGACGGCGTCGTGGCGGTTGGCTCCGTGTCCGCGACCTTCCGCGCCGTCGTCAGTGCGACGTTCTCGTCGGCCGCCCATTCCGTCGCGCCGCCCATCGTCACGACCGTTCCGCCGGCGCGCACCCACGTCTTCAGGCGGTCCACCGCCTCCTTCGACACGTGTGGCGCGTAGTTCCCCGACGGAAGCAGGATCGCGGTGAAGCGCGAGAGGTCGCCGCCGAGCTGGCTCATGGCGATCGGCGTGAACCGAATGCCGTAGCGACGCTCGAGGGTGAACCAGATCGCGCCGTACGACGTCTGCGATATGCCCTCGTCGGCGACGATCGCGATCTCCGGTGCGGGAATGGACACCATCGATTCGGAGCCGATGCCGTACTGGCCGGCGCCAGCCTGCGCCGAGTTGACGCCCACGACCTCCACGCCGCTCTCGCGCGCGAGCGCGTCGATGCGGGAGGCGAGCGAGGAATCGTTTCGCGCGACGTGCGCGACGTACGTGCCGCGCGGCCAGTGTCGCCCACCGGCGTCGATGGACTCCGTCGACACCGATACGCGATATCCCTCGCTGAGCAGATGGTACAGCAGCCGAGGGGCGCCGTTGCGCTCGGGGCCGAACAGATAGGCCGAGGTGGCACCGCGACCGGCCACGATGCCGCCGCCGATGTCCACCGAGAGCAGCTCGCCGCCGACGCGGCGTGGTTGCTGGCGCGCCTGCGGTAGCGCGGGCTCTTCGGCCGGCAGCGAGAGCAGGTCACCCGGCACCGCGGCGACGTCGTCGGTCCAGTAGCTCTCGACGCCGAAGGCGACGGGGAGCGACCACGCGGTGACGTCGTAGAACTCGTAGCCCTCCGATTCGGCGCGCTTCCCGCGGCGGCGGTTCCGCTCGTACTTCTCGAGCTGGGCGCGACTGAAGGTCGGGTCGAGGGTGGGCGCCGGCTCGAGGATCGCGCGCGCGACCTTCCCCTGCGGCTGTGAAAGATCGACGACGTACGCGCCCGCGTCGAAGCGCCGGGTGGACACGGCATCGTCGGAGTACGCGTGCGCCCGTGCGGTCGAGAAGGGCGCGCTCGCGTGGCGCACCTCGATGCCGGCGCGGAGCAGGGCGCTCACCAGCTCGGCGGCTCGCCCCGGATCGCGGCCCGGGACGATCACGATGCGCCGTATCGCGCCGGTGCTGCCGTCGCGGATCGCCTGGCGGCGGAAGGCAGCGAAATCTCTCACGCGTTCGGAGCCGTGTGTCGCGGTTGCTTCGATCGTCGCGAGTGACGCGACGAAGTGCTTCGCGATGCCGTCGCGCAGGGAGACGAGCGTGCCATCGGCGCGGCGCCAGAGCACGCCGCGATGACCGCCGCCGTCGGTCTCGAACGTCATGCCGATCGCGCCGGTGAGCGACGGCCAGGTGTCGTAGTAACCCGGGTAGTACAGGTCGTAGACGTCGCGCGAGTAGTACAGCCACCCGTAGCGGTCGAAGGCGGCCGCGTTCGCACGGCCGAAGAGGTCGAGCCACTTCCCCGGATCGCCGACGATGTTCGTGTTGACGGGGCGCGCCGCGGGCGGGAAGAAGTAGGTCGAGACGTGCCCGTGCAGATCGGCCGCGACCATCGGGTGCCACTTGAGCATCATCCGCATGATCCCCTGGACCTCGCGCTGGGTCGAGGCGATGAGATCGCGGTTCATGTCGAAGCGGTAGTGGTTGTACCGCCCGTAGATGCTCCACGGCTCGTCGTGCTCCTGTGCGCGCGGATCGGGGGAGCCGACGCTGACGGAGTTGTACCAGACGGTGAAGCGCTCGTGCCCGTCGGGGTTGGAGCTCGGGTTGATGACGACGATGGCGTTCTGCAGTGCTGCGAGCGTGGCCGGCTCCTCGCTGGCGGCGAGCTGATAGAGGAGCTGCATGCAGGCCTCGAATCCCGGCGACTCGTCGCCGTGGACGGAGCCCGAGATCCACACCACCGGCGGCGTGCGCTCGGCGATCGCGTCGGCTTCGGCCGACGTGACGGTGCGTGGATCGGCGAGCTTGTCGAGATTGCGGCGAATATCGTCCAGCCGCGCGATGTTCTCCGGCGACGACACGATGTAGAGCCGCATCGGACGGCGCTCGTACGTCGTCGTGAATTCCTCGACGCGCACGCGGTCCTTCGCCGCGCCGGCGATGGCGAGCATCGTACGCTCCTGCGCGGCGTACTGCGTGTTCGCATCTCCGATCGGATAGCCGAGGAGCGACTCGGGGCGGGGGATGCCCGGTCGGTACGGGCCGCGGTCGTAGAAGGAGAACCGTGCGTCGTCGCGCTGCGCGGCACGCTGGGCCGACGCGGCGACGGGGATCGCCACCGAAGACGCGAGGGCCAACGCGGCGGCGATGCGCCGGATGGCGGCGCCCGAAGATGTCCTGTTCAGCGCTTCACTCCTCCACCCAGCAAGGTTGGTCGATTGTCCCGAACCTAACCGGCGCCCGCGATTGGGGTCAGACCTGGTGGGTCACCAAGGGGTCAGGCACCAATGCGCCAAGGGGTCAGACACCTTCGGTATCTGACCCCAGGCTCTGACCCCAGGCTCTGGCCCCTCGTTTTCGCGCTGATGGAAAGTCTTATGCGCTCGCGACCGCCGAGTGCCGGCGCGTGCCCGTGGATGCCGCGTTGCGCAGGTGCCGGTCGATCGACGCCGCGGCATCGCGCCCCTCGCGAATGGCCCACACGATGAGCGACGCGCCGCGGCGCATGTCGCCCGCCGCGAACACGCCAGGGACGTTCGTGCGGTACTGCGCATCGGTCGACACCGCGCCGCGCGGTCCGATCGTCACGCCGAGGTCGGAGAGCAGCCCTTCCTCGCGTACGCCGGTGAAGCCCATCGCGAGCAGCACGAGGTCCGCTTCGAGCGTGAAGCCGCTGCCGGCGACCTCGACGAACTGCGGGCCGTTTGCACCCTGCTGCAGGTCGACGCGCACGGCGTGCAGCCGCTGGACGCGGCGGCTGTCGCCGGACAGCTCGGTCGTCGAGACGCTCCAATCGCGCTGGCCGCCCTCCTCGTGCGCGTGACTGGTGCGCAGCTTCATCGGCCACTGCGGCCACGGCGTGGAAGTCGCCCGGTCCTTCGGCGGCTCGGGGAGAAGCTCGAACTGAGTGACCTCAGTCGCGCCCTGGCGATGGGCGGTGCCGATGCAGTCGGAGCCGGTGTCGCCGCCGCCGATGACGACGACGCGCTTGCCGCCGGCCCAGATGGCGCTCGCATCGCTGATCACGTCGCCGGCGACGCGGCGGTTCTGCTGGGTGAGGTAGTCCATGGCGAGGTGCACGCCGCCCAGCTCGCGGCCTGGCACGCGCAGCTCGCGCGCCTTCATCGCGCCACCGGCGAGAAGCACGGCGTCGAACTCGTCGCGCAGCTGCGTGACGTGCAGATCGCGGCCGACCTCGACGTTCGTCTCGAAGTGCACGCCTTCGGCCTCGAGCTGGCGGAGGCGAAGCTCCAGAACCTCCTTCTCCAGCTTGAAGTCGGGGATGCCGTAGCGGAGCAGTCCACCGATCCGATCGTCCTTCTCGAACACGACGACGGCGTGGCCGAGGCGGCGCAGCTGCTGCGCAGCGGCGAGGCCCGCGGGACCCGAGCCGACGATCGCGACGCGGAAACCGGAATCAGGCGCGCCGGCAGACGGCACGACCCAACCCTCCGAGAACGACTTGTCGGCGATTGCCTGCTCGATGTTACGGATCGCGACGGGCTGCTCGATCAGACCGAGCACGCACGCCGACTCACAGGGCGCCGGACAGAGGCGCCCCGTCAGCTCGGGGAAGTTGTTCGTCGCGTGCAGCGCGAGCGACGCATCCTTCCAGCGACCCTGCTGGACGAGCGCGTTCCACTCCGGGATGACGTTCTGGACGGGGCAGCCGGTGTCGCCCTGACAGAAGGGAACGCCGCAATCCATGCAGCGCGCCCCCTGCGTCCGGAAATGGTCATCCGGCGCTGGTACGTAGAACTCCCGCCAGTCCTTCGTTCGCTCCTGCACCGGCCTCCGCACCGGCTCGGCGCGTTTGATCGTGAGGAACCCGCGTGGATCTCCCGTTCCCGCCATCGTTCTTGACCTCCGTGAGTCGCTCCCGTTCGCGCGCCTCGAGCGCCTTCCTGTATTCGATCGGCATCACCCGCACGAACTTCGGGAGCATCGCATCCCAGTTCGCCAACACTCGCCGCGCGCGCGCGCTGCCCGTGTAGCGCGCGTGACGGCTGATCAGCTTCTTCAGAAGCGCGACGTCCGCCTCTTCCTCCACCGGCTCGAGCGCGACCATGCTCGTGTTACAGCGGCGCTCGAACTTTCCATCCAGGTTGAGCACGAACGCCACGCCGCCGCTCATGCCCGCCGAGAAGTTGCGGCCTGTCTTGCCGAGCACGACGACGACACCGCCCGTCATGTATTCGCAGCCGTGGTCCCCTACACCTTCGACCACTGCAGTGGCCCCACTGTTACGGACCGCGAACCGCTCCCCTGCCACACCGTTGAGGTACGCGTCGCCCGACGTCGCGCCGTAGAGGGCGACGTTGCCGACGAGGATCGCCTCGGCGGGATCGAAGCGCGACACCTTGGGCGGGAAGACGACGATGCGGCCGCCGCTCAGTCCCTTGCCCATGTAGTCGTTCGTCTCGCCCTCGACGGTGAGGGTGACGCCCTTCGCGAGCCACGCGCCGAAGCTCTGCCCCGCCGCGCCGGTGAAGTTGAACCGGATCGTGCCGTCGGGGAGACCCGCGGGCCCGAAGCGCTTGACCAACTCGCCCGAGAGCATCGCGCCCACGGTGCGGTTCTCGTTGCGGATGGGGAACGCGCCGCGCACGGCGCGCTTGCGCTCGAGCGCGGGCTCGGACGCCTCGATGAGCTGCCGGTCGAGCACGTGCTCGATCGGGTGGTGCTGCGTGGTGACCTGATGCGTCGCCACCGTGGACGCGACCTTCGGCTTGTGGAGCAGCGCCTTGAGGTCGAGCGTGCACGCCTTCCAGTGGCTCGACAGGTCGCGCTGCTTGAGCAGATCGACGCGGCCCACGAGCTCTTCGATGCTCCGCACGCCGAGCTGCGCCATGATGCGGCGCGCCTCTTCGGCGACGAAGAAGAAGTAGTTGATGACGTGCTCGGGCTGGCCGGTGAACTTGGCGCGGAGCACCGGATCCTGCGTCGCCACCCCGACGGGGCAGGTGTTCAGGTGGCACTTCCGCATCATGATGCACCCTTCGACGATGAGCGGCGCCGTGGCGAAGCCGAACTCCTCGGCGCCGAGCATCGCGGCGACGACGACGTCGCGTCCCGTCTTGAGCTGGCCGTCCGTCTGGAGCCGCACGCGGCCGCGCAGATCGTTCTGCACGAGCGCCTGCTGCGTCTCGGCGAGACCGAGCTCCCAGGGCACACCCGCGTGCTTGATCGACGAGAGCGGCGACGCACCCGTACCGCCCGAATCACCCGAGATGAGGATGATGTCGGCGCGTGCCTTGGCGACGCCCGCGGCAATGGTTCCCACGCCGACCTCGGAGACCAGCTTCACCGAGACCATCGCCTTCTGGTTCACGTTCTTCAGATCGAAGATCAGCTGCGCCAGATCCTCGATGCTGTAGATGTCGTGGTGCGGCGGAGGTGAGATGAGCGTCACTCCCGGGATGGAGTAGCGCGTCTTCGCGATGACCGGATCGACCTTGTGGCCGGGCAGCTGACCGCCTTCACCGGGCTTCGCGCCCTGCGCCATCTTGATCTGCAACTCGCGCGCGCTGACGAGATACTCCGTCGTCACGCCGAAGCGGGCCGACGCGACCTGCTTGATCGCGCTGCCACGCTCGTTGTTGTAACGATCGGGCGTCTCGCCGCCTTCACCGCTGTTGCTCCGTCCGCCGATGCGGTTCATCGCCACGGCGAGCGTCTCGTGCGCCTCGGCGCTGAGCGAGCCGAACGACATCGCACCCGTCGCGAAGCGCTTCACGATCTCCGACGCGGGCTCGACTTCTTCGATCGGCAGGGGAGCCGTACCCTCAACGAACTCGAGCAGCCCGCGCAGCGTCGAGGGACGACTCCGCTCGTCGTTTACGAGGCGCGAGAACTCCTCGAACGTCTTCGCGTCGTTGGTCCGCGTCGCCTGCTGCAGCGTGGAGATCGTGAGCGGATTCCAGTTGTGGTGCTCGCCCTGGCTCCGGTAGTGGTAGTTGCTGCCGAAGTCGAGGCGGCCGGGCAGGGGGATGTCGCCGAAGGCCACGCGGTGGCGACGCAGCGTCTCTTCCGCCACCTGCGCGATCTCGATCCCACCGACGCGTGACGCCGTGCCGGTGAAGTAGCGCTCGATGAGGCGAGGGCCGAGGCCGATGGCCTCGAACACCTGCGCGCCGCAGTACGACTGGATCGTGGAGATCCCCATCTTGGAGATCACCTTGAGCAGTCCCTTCTCGGCGGCCTTGATGTACTTCGCTTCTGCCGTCGGCTCGTCGACCGAGGGCGGCAGGTTGCCGGAGCGCACGAGGCCAACGAGGGACTCGAGCGCCAGATAGGGATTGATCGTTCCCGCGCCGTAGCCGATGAGCAGTGCGAAGTGCGACACGTCGCGCGCGTCGCCCGTCTCGACGATGAGACCGACCTCGGTGCGCAGACCCTCGCGCACGAGGTGGTGGTGCACCGCGGCGGTGGCGAGCAGCGAGGGGATCGGCGCCCAGTCGGCGTCGACGCCGCGGTCGCTGATGACGAGCATCGTGTTCCCCTCGTGCACCGCCTGCGACGCGCGCCGGCAGAGTGACTCGAGGGCGAGGTGCAGCCCGCGCGCCCCGCCGGCGGCGGGGAAGAGCGCGCGCAGCGTGGTGCAGCGGAAGTGCGGGTCACCCTCACGCTCGCCGACAGACCGGATCTTCTCGAGCTGCGCGCTCGTGAGGATGGGGCCGCGCACGCGGATACGCCGCGCGTGCTCGGGACGCTCGCCCAGCACGTTCGTGCGCGGACCGATGTTCACCGAGAGCGACATGACGAGCTGCTCGCGGATCGGATCGATCGGCGGGTTGGTGACCTGCGCGAAGAGCTGCTTGAAGTAGCCGTAGAGGAGCTGCGGCTCCTGCGACAGCACGGCGAGCGGCGTGTCGGTGCCCATCGAGCCGACGGGCTCCTCGCCGTTGACGGCCATCGGCGTGAGCACCATCGACAGCTCTTCCTGCGTGTAGCCGAAGGCTGTCTGATGCTGGATGAGCGTCTCGGGGTCGGGCTGCGCGACGCTGATCGGCTCGGGGAGCTCGTCGAGGCCGACGCGGTTCGACGTGACCCATGCGCGGTACGGACGACGCGCGGCGAGATCGCGCTTGATCTCCTCGTCCTCGATCACGCGACCGCGCACCGTGTCGACGATGAACATCCGGCCCGGCTTGATGCGGCCCTTGGACACGACACGCTCGGCCGGCACGTCGAGCGCGCCCGCCTCGGACGCCAGCACGACGAAATCGTCGTCCGTCACGACATAACGCGCGGGGCGAAGGTCATTTCGGTCGAGGGTGCCACCGATCATGCGGCCGTCGGTGAACGCGACGAGCGCGGGGCCATCCCACGGCTCCATCATCGTGGAGTGGTACTCGCAGAACCCGCGACGATCGAGGTTCATGTGCGGGTTCCCCTCCCACGCTTCGGGGACGAGCATCGCCACCGCGTGGGGGAGCGAGCGACCGCCGCGCACGAGGAACTCGAGCGCGTTGTCGAGGCACATCGAGTCCGACTGTCCGTCGGCGATGATCGGATAGAGCTTGTGCAGGTCGTCGCCGAAGAGA
>DASVNI010000486.1:0-8355 GCA_036383935.1 Gemmatimonadaceae bacterium
GGCTCATTGTAGAGCGCGCGCGCGACCCAGGCGATCATCGGCTTCGGCACGAGCTCGCGGATGAACACCACGCCGCGACGCGCCTCACCGCCTGGCAGCTCTCTCCGCACATAGAAGCGGAGGTTCACCTCGTCGAAGTGCCGATGGAACGGGATGGGCACGCCGATCACGCGCGTCTCGATGAATCGGAATCCGACGACGCTCACCAACGCGTGCCCCTGCCAGAGGTCGAGACTCGTCCCGCGCGGGACGTATGGCGCGAGCACTTCGGGCGGGACCTCGTAGTTGAGCATCACGAGCCAGCGCCACTCGGCGGTGAGGAACGCCGAGCGAGTCGCGCGATTGGTGGCTCGCGCAGACACGCGCGCGCTACGCGCGGTTGTGCATCAACATCCACGACGTCCCGAACCGGTCGCGCAGCATGGCGAACCGGTGCGCGAAGAACGTCTCCTCCATCTTCATGAAGATCTCACCGCCCTGGGAGAGAAGGGCGTAGATGCGCTCCGCCTCCTCGTTGCTGTCGAGCGAGAGCGAGAGATACGCGCTGCGCATTGGCTGAAAGCGCGCGGGGTCGACGTCCGCGGCGAGCAGCGTCGTGCCGCCGATCTCCATGCGCGCGTGGAGTACGTCGTTCCGTCGTTCGGGAGGAACCGTGTTCGGCCCCGGCATCTCGCCGTGCGTCATGAGCATCGTGATCTTGCCGCCGAGGTGTTCGGCGTAGAACTCGAACGCCTGGCGGCAGTTGCCACCGTAGTTCAGGTAGGTCTCGAGCTTCATTCGATCTCCAGGGAGAGGTCAGTCGCGTCGAAACGAGCGACCGCTCGCCTCGAGCTCACTACGCAGCGCGCCGAGCGCCTTCGGGCCCATGCCGTGAAGCTTTGCGAGATTGGCTTCCGTCCAGCGCGCGAGATCCGCCATCGATCGGATACCGGCCGAGCTCAGAGCACGCAGCGCAGGTCCTCCTACCCCCGCCGGGAATGCCGCCTTGTTGGGATGCGTTGCGTCGGTCGTGCGAGCCATCGAATCAGAGTTGGAGATGAAGAATGAAGCATGCGCTACGACCGCAGCTCGTAGCAGACGTCCGTCCGGCGATGCGTCGGATCGGCGGTCCAGTGGCCGTAGATCTCCCAGCGCGTTCCGGTCGGCTCGCGACCATTGTCCCGACACCACGCGAGCACGGCGGAATGCGCGGTGCCGAGCTGCGCGTAGTCGCCCCAATGCGTCGCGACGGCGACCTCGCCGGTCGGTAGCTCGCAGTAGGTCACTGCCCCGTGCGATTCGAATGGCGACCGGACGCCGACCCCAAAGTCGACCTCCGCATCTTCACCCGACGCACCGCCCCGATAGACGAAGATGTTCTGGCCGTCGAGCGGAATGGCGCCATTCCGCGCCGCCGTGTAGACCTGATTCAGGTAGGTCGTGAACGACGCGGGCACTCGATTGATCGGAAGCCGAGCGCGCACGGCGGCGATACCCCGCAACGGCGCTTGCTGCAGCGAGACGGGAGAGTCGGCGGGCGATGCCATGGCAGCGGTCCTCGTGGGGCGGTGCGCTCTCGGCGGAAAATCGACCGGGCGTTCCGGTGCAAGCTGTACGCCCCACGGGCGATGCGCCATCAGGCAAAGATCAGCCCGATTCCTCCGCGTACTGCGCCAGACGGTCCAGCGTCTGAATGCCCCCGTGCATCACGCCGTAGCGCTCCACCGCGGTGCGCAGCGCGTCGGCGTCGCGGAACGTCATATGGAGGGAGAAGCGCGTCTTCGCTCCCTGAGGCTCGAACGAGACCACGACGGTGAAGTCGAGGGGCATCCCGGGAAGATCCCAGCCGTTCTCGTACACGATCCGCGACGGTGGATCGATCTCTCGAAAGACGATGCGGTTCGGGTAGTCCGTCCCGTCCGGGCCGTGCATCACGAATCGCCAGACGCCGCCCGGCGCGAAGGTGAACTCGTGCGTCGTCGTGGTGAAGCCCGCGGGGCCCCACCATTGATGCAGATGCCGGAGCTCGGTCCAGATCATCCAGACCCGCTCGCACGGTGCGTCGACCGAACGCGTGAAGACGACCTCGCGATCGGAGAGGCGTTCGGCAGAAGCAGTGTCGAGCAACTCGTCTCCTCTCACTTCATCGCGGACATCGCCGGCGAACCGTTGGACCATTGCCGCACGGGAATGAACAGCGTCTGCACGGGCGCGTGCGGCGCGCCAACCGAGGCGTCGATGATCGGAGCGTTCATGTCGCCGGCGCCCCACGCCGCGGCGGGCAGCGACCGATCGTAGTAGAACATCACGTGCGGCATCCAGTGCGGGTTGGTGTCGCCGAGATACTGCTCCGGGGAAAGCATGTACGCCATGGCGCCCGCCGCGGGCAACGGGAATTGCCGCGATGCATACGCGCGATCCGTTCGCGCGGCGATCTCCTTCTGGCTCACGCCACCCATCACCCACTCGGCGCGCTTCAGCTGTTCCAGGAGCACGGTTCGCGACGCCGGTGGGTTGAAGCAGGCTGGCGCGCGCACCTTCGGGCTCCAGTAGCCCGGATCGTCGATGCCACCGAGGAACGAGCGCAGCACCAGACAGGTGAAGCCATTCGTGCCGCGCGCCGCCTCCACGAAACCCGTCCGCGTGAGCACCAACACTCTCGCCGAGTCGGTGACGTTCTTCGGCGCGGCCGAACGGGCGAGCGCCACTTCGGTCGCACGGTCGGCGATGAGGTACGGTGAGAGATCGCGGCTCTGCTGAGCGGCCAGCGGTCCGGCGACGAACGATGCGATGGTGGCGATCGATGCGAGTGTGGCGCGGCGACGTGGCATGTGACGAGTGGTGGAAGTGGATCGATGCTCGGTGTCGGCTCAGTCGCCCGACTGTAGTTGGCTCAGGTAGAGCTCCATGCGGTCGAGCCGTTCGTCCCAGAGTTTGCGGAAGCGCTCGAGGTAGACGTTGGCCTCCTTGAGCGGCGCCGGATTGATGGCGCGCGGACGCCACTGCGCGTCCTTGCCCTGCACGACCAGCCCCGCGCTCTCGAGCACCTTGAGATGGCGTGAGATCGTCGGCTGACTCATCCCGAACGGCTCGGCCAGCTCCGTGACGGAGCGGACCCCGGTGCTCAGCTGCTCGAGCATGGCGCGGCGGGTCGGGTCGGAGAGCGCGCCGAAGATGACGCTCAGCGAGTCCGGCTTCTTCGATTTTCGGCGTTTGGCGTATATAGCCATATTGCTATATACGCCGTACAGTGATTACGGTCAAGCGGCCTTCCGCCATCGGCGGCCTTCAGTCGTCGGGGACGAAGGTCAGGTCCAACGGCGCGCCGCTATCGGGCCGCACCTGCACGCGGAGCGTTCGCGCGTCGCTCGAATGCGCCACGACAGTCCCGGTCGGTACCGTCGACCCGGCGTTCGACATCCGGAAGACCGCCGAGTCGCCGGCGACTTGCCCACTTCCTTCCCACGCCACACCCGAGAAGGTGAGGCGAGCCACGACGCTGCACGTCCCGGTCGAGCTCGATGAGACCGACAACCGGACGAACAGGAGCGACGGAGTGACGGAGCGCCACGCACCAGCGAACGCGTCCGGTACCTGTGCGTCAGGACTGACGAAGCCGGTGCCGCATCTGATCACGGTGCATGCCGCAACTGCCGATACCAAACGAAGCATGCGTTCCTCCTGCCTGCATCTCTAGATACTCCGAGAATCGGCGCCGAGTCACCCGGGGGGACTCCTGAGCGGTGCGGTGCATGTGACGATCCGTTGTCTCGATGTGACGAACCGAGTTGCGCAATCCGGCGGCTGCGTCCACTATCACCGGTTCGACCCCCCACTTCTCGGAGCATGTCATGAAGATCTCGCACGTAGTCATGCTCGCGCTGGCGCTGCCGCTTGGCCTCTCCGCGCAACAGACCCCGGCCGCTTCGGCGGCCAATCCGATCACGGGCGTGTTCAAGTCGCGAACGCTGAACTATCAGCGGAACATCGCCCTGGCGTTCGACTCGATTCCCGAGTCGAAGTTCGGCTACAAGCCGACGCCGGCGCAGCTCTCGATCGGGTACATCGCTCAGCATCTCGCGAGCGACAACTACTTCTTCTGCGACCAGTTCGGTACGCAGAAGGCGACGCGCCCGGCGAAGGACACGGCGACACCCGACTCCGTGAAGGCGACGTGGCCCAAGGACACGCTCGTCGCGAAGCTCAAGGAGTCGTTCGCCTTCTGCGAGAGTGCCCTCGGCCAGCTCGACGACGCGAAGCTGGGCGAAGAGATCACGATGACGTACGGCGGCCAGTCGCGGAAAGCGCCGCGCGCGAGCATGGTGCTCGGCCATGTGATCGACATGGCGGACCACTACAGTCAGCTCGCGAACTACATGCGGCTGAACAACCTGTTGCCGCCGACCGCACAGCAGCGGCGGATGTAGGCGGGCGGTTTGGAGTGGACGGTGGGTGGTGACGGCCTGCTACCCACCGCCTCCGCTTCCGGAGCCGAATTGCTTCGAGCGGCGGCAGCGCCGATGATGCGCGCGACGGTCCTCGCTCGTCATCTGACGATGAATTCGACGAATGCTTCCCTGAATGACTCCGTGGCGCGCGTCTGGCCGCTCCGTCTCATGGCGCTCGTGCTCGGCATGCTCGGTCTCGTGCCGATGGCCAACCTGGTGGCGCCCGGTGGCGGGATGCAGTGGTGGAACCCGTCGGTGCGGCTCTGGACATGGTGGGGTGTCGCCGTTGCCGGCATCGCGTTGTTCGTCGCGCGCTACGCTCGAAGAGTAGGGCAGGCAGCTCCCGCGCTCTACGCCTCGGTCGTCCTCCGCCCGTCGCGGCGTGCATTCGTTGTCGCGCTCAGCGCAAGCGTCTGCGCTCTCGGAGCGTTCTTCTCCTGGTATCTGTTCCGGCTGCAGCCCGTCACGATCGACGAGCTTTCCATGCAATGGCAGGCGCGCCTGCTCGCGGGCGGACGGCTGTTCGCCCGCGGCGAGCCGCACATGGAATTTTTCAACACCATGCAGACGGTCGTGGTGGACGGCCGGTGGTTCATGCATTTCCCGCTTGGCGCCTATGCGCCCCTGAGCGCGGGCATGGCAGCCGGAATTCCCTGGCTCGTCAACCCGGTCCTCGCGGGAATTGGCGCCGTCGCCGTCTACCGCTTCCTCGTGGCGACGACGTCCGAGCTCGAGGCGCGCTCCGTGGCGCTACTCTTCGCGTTCTCGCCGTTCGTGCTGTTCATGGCGGCGAGCCAGCTCGATCACGTGGCGGCGCTCGTCGCGATCTGGTGTGCCATCGCGATGCTGCCGGCGTGGCTCGAGTCCGCGACGGCGAGCCGCGCGCGTGCCACTGCCGGCGTCGTCGGCCTTTTTCTCGGTGCTGCGGCGACGATCCGTCCCTACGATGCGGCGCTCTGCGCGATCGCTGTCGGAGCGTTTCAGTTGCACGCGCTCCGCAGGCGATCGGCGCTGGCGTCGTCCCTCGTCGTACAGGTGCTCGCCGGTCTCGTGCCCGTCGCGCTGCTGCTCGGCACGAACTGGGCGACGACCGGTCATCCGCTCACTTTCGCGTATGACGCGCTGAACGGCGGTGCGCACCGTCCGGGATTCCACGTCGACCCGATGGGAGAGGCGCACACGCCACGGCGCGGTATCTACAATGTCTCGGCCTATCTGATGCGGCTCGACCTCTGGCTGCTCGGGTGGCCGGTGCCCGCGCTCCTGCTGGTCGTCGGCGCACTCGCGCTGCAACGACGCGCGTCGAAATGGGACAACCTCCTGCTCGGGATGCTTGGCGCGACGCTCGTCGGCTACTGGGCGTTCTGGGGGGAGGGACGAGGACTCGGGCCGCGCTTCCTCTTCACCACCGCGCCGGTGTTCCTCCTGTTCGCCGCTCGCTCCCTAACCCTACTGCGCGAGCGGCTCACCCGACCCGAGTTGCGCGGAGCGGTCGCGCTTCTCGCTCCGCTCTGGCTCGCGCTGGGATGGCTCGCACCCGCAGCCGCCGCGCAGCCGTCCGGCACGTGGGCGATCGCGCGGCGCACGGAGGCTCGTTTCGACGCCACCAGCCTCATCGAGCAAGCCGTTGCCGCACGACAGCTGTCGCACGCCGTCGTCTTCGTTTCCGACGGGTGGCACGCGCGCCTCGTCGCCCGCCTTCAGGCGCTTGGTGCGCGCCCGTTCGGTGCGCAGGAGATCGTCGAACACTACGATGCGTGCATGCTCCAGACGCTCCTCGACTCGGCGGAAGGGGCACCGATCGATCCCGCAACACGCTGGCGGCTCGTGTCGTCGACGATCGCGCGGTCACCCACCGCGCCTCCGGCGCCGGGAACGTTCGCCGGCGACCGGCTCGCGCTGGTGCTCGACACGCCGATGTCCGTCTCGTGCCAGCGCGAGTGGTCGACGGCGCTCTCCAACGGCGTCGACCTCCCCCGCTTCCTGCCTCACAACGGGACGGATGCGGCGGGACGACTCACGGGCGACGTCATCTACGCGCGCGATTTCGGGGCGCGCAACGCGCTGCTCGCCGACCGGTTCGGCGATCGCGCCTGGTACATCGCTCGCGTCACAGGCGTCGGCAACGAGCTGCGTGTGTCTCTGGAGCCGCAGCCGCACTAGCTGGCGATCTCCACGAGCAGCGGATAGTGATCCGACGCCGAGCGAGTCGCCTCCGGTGTCTTCCGAACCTCACAGCCGTTGATGCGGTCCGCGTACGCTGACGGCGTGAACACGTAGTCGAGTCGCACGTGCGGCTCCCACACGGGGAAGGTGTAGCCGGGCTCGATATCCGGGTCCGCGTGGATCGTGCGCCACGCGTCGGCGTAGCCGTCGGACTGCATCATCTCGATCGTGCTGCGCGCGATGTCGCGTCCGCTGAGCCAGACCATGCCGCGGATCCACGCCGGCATCGGCGACGTATCGAAGCGCTCGCCGGGCGCGAGGGCGTTGAAGTCGCCGGCGAGGAGGTGGAAGGCGAAGGCGTGCTTCTCGTGGATCAGCTGTTCCTGGATGCCGTCGAGCAATCCGCGCAGCTCGCGCGCGCGGCGCTGCTCGGTCCACTTGGAGAACCACGCGCGAAGGTGCAGGACGAACAATCGCGGCAGTCCGTCGCCGAGTGACACCTCGAGCAGCGCGTGCCGCGTGTGCGGCGGGTGACGCCACGCATGGTCGATGACCGGAACGCGGCTGAGGTATCCGGTCGAGTGCAGTCCCTTCGAGCCCCAGTATGGGAAGCCGGCCAGCTGTGCGATGCGCTCGACCACCGCGGGACTCCGCGCTTCCTGGAGCGCCACCACGTCCGGCTGTGCCGCCTGGATGACCTCGGCGATCACGTCGGCGCGACCGATCCCACCTTCACGGATATTGTAGGTGAGGAGTCGCACGGTCAGGGGGCTCGGCTGTAGTCCACCTCAATCATCGACCGACGCGTCCGACCTCTCCCTCTCGTCGGCCTCCTCGGGCTTCTTCAGCAGCACCAGATACGGCTGATCCATCACCACGTCGCGAACGAACTGCACGAGCGACGTCGTCGCCTGGAGATTCACGGCGCGGCGCGTCAGGGCGCAGAGCCGCTTCCGCAATGAGCCGAGCGGCGGCGATGCGAAGGGATGCTTCTCGCTGAGCGGGACGGAGTGGATCGCCGGGATGTGGAACTCGCGGAACAGCGTGATCATGTCGCCGCCCACGAAGGTGACGTCGAGGTCGCTCGTGCCTGGGCCGTCCGCATCGAAGGGCTCGTCGGATCGCCACTTGAAGCCCGTCACCGCGCTTCCGCGGAGGATCACCTCGACGCCGGCGGGGGTCGCCTCCTCGAGCACCCTCACAAACTCTTCGAATTGCTGCGGGTCGCCACCGAAGGCGAGGCGGATCACGCGCTGACGGATCGCGTCCTGGCTCCACGGATCCGGGAGGGTGCGATCGTCATCTGCCAGCACGCGACTCTCTTCCTGCATCGGCACGCTCGGCCTGGGTTCAGGGAACCTCTGCGAGTGCGAGTCGCGTGCCGGGCGCGGCGACGGCGGTGAATCGGGGAGATGGTGATTCAGAGCGTCAAGGGGTCAGACACCTTCGGTGTCTGACTCCAATGCATCCATGGTCGAGTGGCCTGTGGAGTTCGATTCACCAATTCACCAGCCGATTCACCAACTCACCGATTCACCGATTCACCGGTCCTGTCAGCGCCCGTTCATCGGCTCGAGCGTGAGCAGATCGAGCGGGTTCACGGTGATCGCGCCGTAGCGCGCGGTCCAGTGGAGGTGTGGTCCAGTCACGCGGCCCGTCGCGCCAACGAGGCCGATGATCTGGCCGCGCTTCACCTTGTCGCCGACGTCGACCATCGTCTTGCTGAGATGCAGGTACCCGGTGGTGAGTCCGCCGCCGTGGT
>DASVNI010000487.1:0-5979 GCA_036383935.1 Gemmatimonadaceae bacterium
CGCCGACGAGGGTGGGTTGGCGCCGCCGTTCGGCACCCCGGAAGAGATGCTGGCGCTCGCCGTCGAGTCGATCCGTCGCGCTGGGCGGGAGCCCGGGGTGGACGTCGCGCTGGCGGTGGACGTCGCGTCGACTCACTTCCACTCACACGGGCAGTATCGGGTGGGCGGTCGCGAGCTCGATGGTGCGGCGATGGTGGCGCTAATACTCGACTGGGTCGATCGCTACCCGATCGTCAGCGTCGAAGATCCGTTGGCGGAGGACGACTGGCCGCACTGGAGCGAGCTGCGACGCAGGGCGGGCACGGGCATCCGAATCCTCGGCGACGATCTGCTCTGCACGCGGCCGGATCGGATCCGCCGGGCGGTCGAATCACGTGCGGCGGACGCCCTGCTGCTCAAGGTGAATCAGGTCGGGACGCTCCTCGAGGCCGCGGACGCGTGCCGTGCCGCGCGTTCGGCAGGATGGAGCGTGACGGTCAGCGCACGCAGCGGGGAGACGGAGGACGACTGGCTCGCCGATCTCGCCGTCGGCTGGTCGGCGGACCACATCAAAGTCGGCTCGATCACGCAATCGGAGCGGCTGGCGAAGTACAACCGGTTGCTGGCGATCGAAGCGGAGACGGGACTGGAGCTGGCGGGGATGCGGGGATGAGGGAATGCGGACGTGCAGATCCCTCGACTCGCTTGGCTCGCTCGGGATGACAGCATGTGAGACAGCCTCGGGAGCTCCTGCTTCCCGAGGCCGTCTCACGACCAATCACGGAAAACCATTAACAGCGTTTTCAGTCCACGAACTCGACCGTCACGGGTTTCGTCACGAGGCCGGCCTCGACGCCACGCTGGAGGAAGAGGCGGACGGCCTGGCGGCCGCGATCGCCGTAGTCGAGGGTCCAGTCGTTGACGTACATGCCGACGAAGGTGTCGGCCTTGGAGCGATCGAGCCCGCGCGCGTACTGCATGGCGTGATCGAGAGCGCCTACACGATGCTGCAGTCCATACGCGATGCTGTCACGTAGATGGCGCGAAATTTTGTGCGTCAGCTCGGGGCCGAGGTCCTTTCGAACCACGTTTCCGCCCAGCGGGAGCGGGAGCCCGGTCTCCTGGAACCACCATTCTCCCATGTCGGCCACGAGGTGGAGGCCTCGTTCCGCGAAGGTCAGCTGGCCCTCGTGGATGAGCAGCCCCATGTCGACATCGCCGTTCACCACGGCGTCCTCGATCGCATCGAACGGGGTGAAGACGGGGGTGAAATCAGGCTCGTAGAGCTGCAGCGCGAGGTAGGCGCTGGTGAGTGGACCGGGGATGGCGATGCGCTTGCCCTTCACCTCGGACCGGTCGGCCGGCTCGCGCGCGACGAGGCGCGGGCCGTAGCGATCGCCCATCGAGGCGCCGTGCGGCAGGAGCGAGTAGCGGTCGCTCAGGTACGCGTAGGCGTGGATCGAGACTGCGGTGACCTCGAGCTCACCGCGCATCGCGCGCTGGTTGAGGCTCTCGATGTCCTGTAGCTCGTGGACGTAGGTGAGCCCTTCGGTGTCGATCTTTCCGGCGGCGAGCGCATAGAACATGAACGCGTCGTCGGAATCCGGGCTGTGGGCGACGTGGATCGTGGTCATCGAGGAAGTCACTTCGCGGAGGAGCGGACCGCGGCAAGCGCGGTATCGATGTCGTTCTTGTGGAGCAGGTACTCGGGGAGCGCGGCCGACCGCTCGGCCGGCGCCGCGGCGACCAGCCGAGCATCGAGCGCGCGGGCCCGCGTCTCGTCCTTCTCCATGCGGGCGATGCGCGCGGCGAGGATCAACCCGAGGAGGTGCGTCGGGCGCTTCTGCAGGATGGTGTCGGCCTGGGCACGCGCGAGCGCGGTGTCGCCCCCCACTTCACCCAGCCGGCCGAGATCGTACCGCTGGTCGAGGTTGAGCGAATCCAGCATCTCGTAAGCGGCGCGCGCCATCGGGAGGAAGGACCGAACGGCGTCCTGCCGGCCAGCCTCGTGCTCCGTCATGATGCGATCGTAGAGACGCTCCGCGCGCTGCTCGGGGGTGAGCTGGCTGATGTCGGGCGCCCGCGGCATTGCGCCGGCGGGGCCACCCGCGCCGGCTGCTGCTTCGCCGGAAGCTCCGGGGCCGATGGGCGTCGCACCCTGCATGTTGGCGCCGTCGAGCACGTCGGCGTTGGCTGGAGGGGTCGAGCGCGAGCCGAAGCGCTGACCGACGACAAGGGCGGTGAGGGAGACCAGGGCCAGGGCAGCGACGGCCCACGGCAGCGCGCTGGCGAATCCGCGCGACGGCGCGGCTGATGGAGCCCCTGATGGGGTGCCGCAGCGGTGGCAGAACCGGGCGCCGGGCGTCAGCGTCGCAGAGCAGGTGGAGCAGGAGGCGCCGGCGAGCGCGGTTCCGCAGCTCGAGCAGAAGCGTCCCGAGGCCGACGCGCCGCAGTTGGGACAGCGCGACGTCGTGTTGTCGGGTGTGGGTGAAGTCGGTGTAGCCGGCGGGTTCGTCATCGCGTCAAAGCTACATCGCGGCAACGCCCCCTGGCAGCGGAGGCGCGGGTAGATACCCGCGCCTCCAGCGCACGATCAGGTCTGGTGGCTTCCGCCCGGCTGCGAGATTCGCTCGACCGTCTTCTCGACCTGCTGGTCCTTGCCGGGCATGCGGACGAGATCGGCCTGCGCAACGACGCCGACCAGCGAGCCGCGCTCGTCGACGATCGGGATGCGGCGCACCTGTTCGCGCCCCATGAGCGCCATCGCGTCCTCGACCGAATCGTCCGGGCGGCACGACTTCACACCGCCGGACATCACGTCGCTCACGGGTGCATCCGCGGCGCGTCCTTCGGCCACGTGCCGGATGGCGATGTCGCGGTCGGTCACGACGCCGACGAGGCGACCACGCGTCTCGGCGCCGCCGACACGTTCGACGACGGGAACGAGCCCGACGTCCTCTTCCTTCATCACGCGCGCCGCCTCCGAGACGGGCGTGTCCGGGGACACGGAGCGCGGATTTTTCGACATGATCTCCGAGATCTTCATCGTCGTCCTCGTGGCTGAAGTGCGTGTGGCCTCGCACAAGCGAGTCGGGGAGGACCACCGGGCAATGCGCGTGCCCACGAGCGACGCAACGAATTGACACCGTGCGACTCGACGGCGACCATTGAGCCGTGACTCAATCACGCGCGCTGTTACCCGACCTGAAGGGCGCCTCCACCAAGGACGTCCTCGAGATCGCCCGGAAGCAGAACGTCCGCTTCCTGCGGCTTCAGTTCACCGACATCCTCGGCGTCAACAAGAACGTCGAGATCCCCGCTTCGCAGTTCGAGAAGGGGCTCACCGGCGACATCATGTTCGACGGGTCGAGCATCGAGGGGTTCGTGCGGATCGAGGAGAGCGACATGCTGCTCGCACCCGATCTGTCGACCTTTCGGGTGTTCCCGTGGGGGGATCCGGACTCACGCGTCGGCCGCCTGATCTGCGACATCAACATGCCCGACGGCTCGCCCTTCGCGGGTGACCCACGCGGCGCGCTGAAGCGCGTGATCAACGAGGCGGCCGAGCTCGGCTTCACGATGAACGCGGGGATGGAAGCCGAGTTCTTCATGTTCAAGCGCGGCCCGAATGGCGAGCCGACGACGGAGACGCACGACGTCGGCTCGTACTTCGACCTCGCGCCGGTGGACCTCGGCGAGGATGCGCGGCGCGCGATCGTGGACGACCTCGAGCAGATGGGGTTCGAGGTAGAGACGGCCCACCACGAGGTGGCGCACGGGCAGCACGAGATCGACTTCCGCTATGCCGACGCGCTCACGACGGCGGACAACATCGCGACGTTCCGGTTCGTCGTGAAGGCGGTGGCGCAGCGGTTCGGGCTTGCGGCGTCGTTCATGCCGAAGCCGATCTTCGGACAGAACGGCAGCGGGATGCACACGCACCAGTCGCTGTTCCGGGGCAAGACGAACGCGTTCTGGGATCCGAAGGCGCCGTGGGAGCTGAGCGATACGGCGTTGCATTACATCGGTGGGCTGCTGCGTCACGCACGCGGCTGCTGCGCCATCACGAACCCCCTGGTCAACTCGTACAAGCGGCTCGTGCCGGGCTACGAGGCGCCAGTGAACGTCGCGTGGAGCATGCGCAACCGCTCGCCGATGCTTCGCATCCCCGAGCGCCGCGGACTCGGCACCCGGGTCGAGCATCGCGTGCCGGACCCGGCGGCGAACCCGTATCTCGCGCTCGCGGTGATGCTCGCCGCGGGGCTGGACGGCGTTCGTACCAACGCGGACTATCGCGAGCCGGTGAACGAGAACATCTGGGAGATGAGCCACCGCGAGAAGCGGCGGCTGCGCATCGACGACCTGCCGCACGATCTGAACGAAGCGTGCAACGAGCTGGAGAAGAACGACGTGATCACGAACGCACTCGGTGATCACATCGCCCAGCACTTCCTTGCGGCGAAGCGGCAGGAATGGCGCGACTACATCTCCCAGGTCTCGCAGTGGGAGCTGGACAACTACCTTGGGAAGTATTAGCGCCGCTGCAGCGAAACGAATTACGCGCCTATGCCGCGACAGAGGAAGCGGGTCGGTAGCTCACGCTATCGACCCGCTTCTTACCTATTGCAGGCTGCTCGCCGAGCTAGCAGTTGGGGTCGATTAGAGGCGAGAGTGAGTGGATGAGATCATTGATCCGCCCGCGCAAGAAGCTCCACGGATGCTGCTGCGCGGTTCGTAAGCACTAGCGTGAACGGCTCCTTGGTAACCGCATCCGGCCAATTGAGTGCCGGTGGCTCGCCCTTCGGATCGGTGTCAAACAAGCCAGACTCTTTGAATGTGGACCCGAAACCGACAAGCACGTTGCCGAGATTTCGTGTGGCTCCGCTTTTCATCCCTCGAACGGCGACCGGGGCCTCGAGCTCGACACGCCATCGCACGAGCACGGGTGAGTGAGGCATCGGGTTCATCACAAGCTCTGGTATTCTGCTCACGCGACGACTGGCGGAAGAGAAGGCACGAACGGTGGCGCCTTCGGGAGTGAACAGCGCCGCCGATGTGCCTACCGGTACACCGAACGAGCGCACGTCAGCACGCGACCAAGGAACAATGCGATCAGTCGCCGTCACGCTTTCGAGCAGCTCCACGGCCAAACTGGAAAAGGAGATAACAACCTGGGGTTGGCCTCCTACACACATGGGCACTATCCAGTGGGCCCCAAACGTCCTGACAGTAACCTCCGACACCTTGGCACCCGAAAGGCTGGCGTACGGATTTGTCGCGTAGACAGCACGGTCGCACGGAGTTAGAGAGTTCGCTTCAACGTCGGCGCCGTGGTCTGTGCTCCATGAGTGCGTGAGCGATCGTGCCATATCGCGCACGTATCGCTGTGCGACCGACGCTGCCTGGCTCTCGGAGATCTCACCGGGAGGATTCGTTGCCGCTGCTGGAAGAATGAAGCGCCCGTCGGGACTGAGACTCGCCGCCAGCGTAGGGACGACCTGAGATGGCATGACGCGCGGTGGTGGCTCAGTAGCGGGCTGCTCTCCGCAGCCGAGTACAGCGAGACCAAGGAGCAACATTGTCTGCGCGCTCCACGTCCGCGACAGCCACAGTCGCGTAGGAGAATCGCTGAGAATCATAGGTTCAGGGACAAATTCTTCGCTGAAGATGATTGACTAGATATGCCGCGATGCAGGGCGCTGCCATGACAGCAGAGCCAGTACTCTGTACTGGTCATCTGGACTCGATGGACAACGGATTTAAGGGGCTTGCATCTACCTCCGATGATCGTGTGCTCGGAGACGCTGGATCGAACGTCAGCGTAGAGCGCACCTTCGTCGGTGCGACCCGTGTCAGCCAGCATCTCGCTTTGATCCGACAGCACTTCATAGTCCCTAGTGACGTACTTCTACCGTCGCTCACTCACGCAACGCAACGGAGAGTCGGCATTCGTCGTGTACGCGGTGCTACCTGCCAATGCCAAGCCGGATCCGGTGCCCG
>DASVNI010000488.1:0-2601 GCA_036383935.1 Gemmatimonadaceae bacterium
CGGGACGGAGTTCGCGAACGTGAACATCATGGCGGTCGCGCACGGCACCGAGAAGCAGACGGTGCTCGCGCACAAGGCGGCGATCGACCGGCACCTCGAGGACGCGGGGATCCCCGTCAGCTACACCAACGTGTTCTGGGGAGGACGCAGCAAGATCAAGCCGTCCGAAGTGCTCCCCGGGGAGTACGAAGCGTGGTGCCGCCGCATCGGTGTCGATCCCGACGCCATGCGCGCGAGCTGAGCGCAGTGGTGACACCCGGCTCCAGGCGTCCGCTCACGGAGGGTCGATGAGGCTCTTCGTGATCGTGTGGCGGCTCCTGCCGTTTGCGATGGCGTTCTGGCGCGATCACCGCCGGTGGCTGTTCTTCGGCGCGCCGGCACGTCGTACGCCCCTCGACCACGAGCGGCGCGCGCAGGGGCTGGTCGCGAGCCTCGCCGCGCTCGGGCCCACCTTCGTGAAGATGGCGCAGGTGTTCGCCGGACGCTCCGACCTGCTGGCGCCGACCTACGCGAAGGCGCTGACGACGCTCACCGACCAGGTTCCGCAGGTACCGCTCCCGGAGATCGAGCGCATCATCCGCGAGGAGTATGGCGCCTCTCCCGCCGAGCTGTTCGAGCGGTTCGACGAGGTGCCGATCGCCGCGGCGTCGCTGGGGCAGGTGCATCGCGCCCGGCTCGCCGGCGAGGAGGTCGTGATCAAGGTGTTGCGGCCCGGCGTCGAGTCGCTCGTGGCGCAGGACGTTCGCGCCGCGGGGCGGATCATCGCGCTCGTGGAACGGTGGTGGCCCAATCCGCACGTCGTCGGTACGCGCGTCGTGATCCAGGAGTTCGCGGTGCGCGTGTTCGAGGAGATGGACTTTCGCAAGGAAGCGGCGCATGCCGTGGCGATCCGCGCCAACTTCGCCGAGTCGAGCAGCGTGATCGTCCCGCGCGTCGTGGAGCCGATGATCCGCCAGCGTGCGCTCGTCCTCGAGTATTGTCCCGGTCGCCGCGTCGACCGCGTGGACGAGTGGGTCGCGACGGGGCGCGTGCGGCCGGATCGGCTCGTGCGCCAGGTCATGGAGCTGTACGCGCGGATGATGCTCGTGCACGGTCTCTTCCACGCCGATCCGCACCCGGGCAACGTGCACGTCGCTGAGGACGGCCGGATCATCCTGCTCGATTTCGGCATGGTCGTGCGCGTGCCGATCGAGCTGCGCCGCCAGCTCGTCGCCGCGATCTTCGCCGCCATCAAGCGCGATCCGGACGCGCTCGCCGCCTCATTCCATGAGTTGGGCTTCGTCGTCGCGGGCGCGGACCCCACCGTCATCCGCCGCCTCGCCGGCGTGCTGCTCTCCGTCGCCGACCAGCGCAACACGACGCGCGAGCGGGTCGAGCTCCTGGCCGATGAGGTCGTGGCCGAGCTGTACGACTGGCCGATCGTGCTGCCGAGCCATCTCGTCTACTTCGCGCGCACGGCGTCGCTGATCGAGGGGCTGGGCACGCACTACGATCCGCACTTCAACGCGCTCGCGTTCGCCACGCCGATCGCACTCTCGCTGCGCACGCGCATCGTGGCCTCGCTCTATCCGGACGGCGGCCAGCCGCGGATCGACCCGGCCCGCGTGTTCGGCGCGGCGCTCGGCGCGGTCGCGCGTGTCGTGCAACGCGCTACTGTGGAGGTGTTCGCGGCCGTGCGCGACGCTGTCGCGGACGCGACCTTGCCCGTGCTGCCTGCGTCCGTTGCCGAGCGCTGACTCGCGCGTCGCTGTCTGGTGCGCGCCGAGCGCGCGCACCGCTTCGCGTTTCTGGAGCGCTGGCATTGCCCCTGCTTTTCTCGCTCGCATGCATCGCCGACATCATCACCAACCAGAGCGACAATCGGTGCTTCGCCTCGCCGCGGTTGCCGTCATGTGCGCTGCGAGCGTTGCACCGGCACACGCCCAGCGCCGGCCGCAGTTCCCGTCGGAGCTCCGCGGCTCCAAGGCGAGTGTGCAGAAGATGTGGGACTTCGCGGTGGACCATGGTCTCACCTTCTACCGCACGCCGATGGACATCGACCAGGCCGCCGCCGCCGGGAAGCTGGTGCAGCTCACCGGTGACTCGACCTACGAGCTGTCGCGTGGGGTCGGCTTCTCGTACGCGACGAAAGAAGCTCGACAGTTCGTGCTCGCGTTCGCGCCCCAGTATCGCGCGGCGTGCGGTACCCCGCTCATGGTGACGAGCGCTGCGCGGCCGACGAGCCGCCAGCCGCGCAACGCCAACCCGTACTCGGTGCATCCGACGGGGATCGCCATCGACATTCGGCGCCCGCCCGCGGGTCCGTGCCAGCGCTGGCTGCGTGGTGCCCTGGCCGAGCTCGAGGACAAGGGCTTCGTCGAAGCGACAGAGGAGCGTCATCCGGTTCACGTGCACGTCGCGGTGCTCACCGCGCCGGGCACGGTCGCGTCGCTTCCACTCCTCGCCAATGCCGGCTCGTACAGCGGCCTGGCCAGCGCGTCACAGTCGCTGCCGCAGGCCGTCCATGTCTCCAATCCTCCCGAGCGCACGGCAGATGCGGCGAACGGCGAGGTCGCGGACCGGATCAGCGGCACCACGTATCGCGTGCGTGAGAGCGACACC
>DASVNI010000489.1:0-1814 GCA_036383935.1 Gemmatimonadaceae bacterium
CGGCGTCGCGAGCCGTGGTGGCGGCGCCGTCGTGCCACTGCAATCCCGTGGAGAGCGACATGGAGAGCCGGCGATGGTCCGGGCTCCATTCCCACGAGCGTGCCAGATACGGCTGGTGCGCGAGCGCCGAGTCGTAGCGCGTCAACGTCACGAAGAGGGCGTAGCACTGGATCTGACGAGAGAGTGGATGCGTGGTGACGAGCGGATTCGCCGACTCCAGATCCGCGCCCGAGGCGAGCACGATGACGTCATCCGGGCGCTGCGGCGCGATGCACGCACTCGCGAGCGACAACGCGGCGCACGTTGACGCGAGCCGCGAGCGATGCGATATCACCGCGTGCGCTCCCCCGCCCTGCTCCGCGCCGCTGCGCGCACGGTCGCGTTGTACTGGTGCGTGTTGACGCTCACCTTCACGCTCCTCCATCTCGCGCCAGGCGACCCGGCGACCTTTCTGCTGCCACCGGGCGCGAGCGCGGCCGACGCCACACGACTGCGCGCCGAATTGGGGTTGGACCAGCCACTCGTCGTCCAATATGCACGCTGGTTGGGCGCCACGCTGCGCGGTGACCTGGGAACGAGCTTCACCGAGCGACGACCAGTGACCGCGGTGATCGGCGACGCATTGCCGGTCTCGATCGCGCTTGGCGGAAGCTCACTGCTGCTCTCCTTCCTCGTCGGTATCGCCGTCGGCCTCGTGCAGGCGGCACGGCGCGACACTGCAGTGGATCGCACGCTGACGGGGATGTCCGTCGTGCTCGCCGCGTCGCCGGCGTACTGGCTGGGGCTCGGTGCCATCGCGTGCTTCACGTACCTCGCCTCGTCGCTGAGCATGCCGATCTGGATGCGCCTTCCCGCCGTCGGCATGTCCACACCGGGCATCGAGCTGCATGGCATGGCGCGAATCGCCGATCTGCTCCGACACTCGATCCTGCCGGTCACGCTGCTCAGCGCGATCGGCGCCGCGGGCGTCGCCCGCTACGTGCGCACGAGCGCGCTCGACGCCATCGGCGCGGACTGGCTGCGCACCGCGCGCGCGAAGGGACTGTCGGAGCGCGTCGTGATGCAACGCCACCTGCTGGCCAATCTGCGCGCGCCCCTCGTGACGTTGTTCGCGCTCGCGCTGCCCGGGACGGTGGCCGGCTCCGTCTTCGTCGAGACCATCTTCGGATGGCCGGGGATGGGACGCCTGATGGTGACGTCGATCGTCGGTCGCGACTATCCCGTCGTGCTGGGCTGCGCCGCGGCGTACGCGGCCGTCGTGATCGTGGCGAATCTGGTCGCGGAGTGGCTCCTGCCGTGGGCCGACCCGCGCATCGAAGCATGAGCGACTCATCGGGTGTACAGCTCCCCCGTTCGGGCCGAGCCGCGGCGTGGGCGCTCGCGTTCATCGCCGCCGCCGTCGTGCTCGTGCCGCTGCTCGCGTTGCAGGATCCCCTGGCCATACGTGACGTGTTGGCGCGGCGGCTCGTACCCCCGCTCCACCGCGACGCGATGGGCGACTTTCATCTGCTCGGCACCGATCGGTTCGGCCGCGATCTGTTCGTGCGCATGATGCTCGCCGGACGGCTCTCACTGCTCGTCGGCGTGATCGGGTCGGGCCTCTCGGGCGTATTCGGCACGGCGTTGGGCGCCATTGCGGGCTCGGATGCCAATGGACTGATCGACAGGACGATCACCGCCGTCGCCGACGTGCTGCTCGCGCTGCCGCGGCTCGTGCTCCTGCTGGTCGGTGTGGCGCTCTGGCCGCCCGGCGTGACGACGATTCTCGTCGTCCTCGCGCTGACGGGATGGATGGGCGTCGCGCGCCTCGTGCG
>DASVNI010000490.1:0-2803 GCA_036383935.1 Gemmatimonadaceae bacterium
CCGTCGCCGTCGAAATCGCCCGCGGCGACGCACCCTCCGTTGTCGTACAGCGCCGGGATGGCATCCGGCGCACGCGTGAGCAGCCCGTGGCCATCGTTGAGATAGAGTCGCCCGCGCATCGGCGCCGCGGGCAGCTCGAACTGGTTGCCGCCACTCACGACGTAGAGATCCGGATGGCCGTCGCCGTTCGCGTCGAAGAAAACCGCGTCGATGTCTTCCGCGATGCTGTCGGCGGCTAGCGCGGGCTGCACGGTGCGCCGGAAGCTTCCGTCGCTCTGCTGCACGAGCAGCGCGCCGGCCTGGAAGGTGGCGCCGCCGAGGAAGACGTCGTCGCGCCCATCGCCATCGACGTCGGCGACGGCCAGCGCCGGCCCCTCGGTCGAGAGCAGCCGCGGCATCAACGGCTCGCGGTCGAAATCGACGAAGTCGTTCTCGACGTGCCGCGCGTCCACGTGATGCGCATCCGTCACGTCGCGGAAGAGCGGCGCTGGGGACGGCGGTAACGTCCATCGCCCGCTGGCGTCGCGCTGCGAGAGTGTCAGAATCCGGTTGGCCGGCACGTGCGCGAGTCGTTGCATCGAGCGGTCGGGCCAGACGACGAGCAGTGAGTCCACCACGCTGTCGCGTCCCAGCCCGACGTGCAGCCGCTGATCGACCGACGACTCGAAGCCGCGCGTCGGCGACTGCTCGACGAACTGCACCTGCCCGCCGCTCCAGACGAACAGCTTGGCGCCGATGCCGAAGGTGTTGGCGCCTGAGCCGCGGAGCGCCACGGTGAGCGACGAGTTCCCCGACTGTACGTGACCACGGTTCCTGTAGATGGCAGCTGGTGCGTCGATCGTGTTGACGACGAGATCGAGCGAGCCGCTGTTGTTGAGATCCGCGTACACCGCGCCGTTCGAGAAGCCGGGTGTGCCGAGCCCCCATGCGTCAGTCACATCGGCGAAGCGCAGCCCGCCCATGTTGCGGAACGCCTTATTGGGTGCCGGCCGGTGCGGCATCCTGTTCAGCAGCGCCAGATTCGCCTTCGTGATCGTGTCCCTCAGCGTCGCTTGCACCGAGGGCTGGCCCACGAGCTCGATGTAGTCGAGATCATTCGGTCGGCGGTAGATCCCGCTCGTGACGAAGAGGTCCTTTCGGCCATCGTTGTCCAGATCAGCGAGGAGAGGTGCCCAGCTCCAGTCGGTGGCCTGCGCGCCGGCGAGCGGCGCGATCTCGCTGAACCGTCCGTCGCCGCGATTGAGCTGGAGCGTGTTGCGCACGTACTGCGGGTGATAGCCGGCGCGTGTACGCAGCTCGGACAGCCGGTACTCCTCGGTGCTCGCCGAGGACTTCAGGATCGAGTCCTGCTCGGGGAGCATGTCGGCGACGACGATGTCCGGCCGGCCGTCGTTGTTCACATCCGCCGCGTCGACCCCCATGGCGAAGCGGCTCGTGTGGCCGGTCGCTCGCGCGATGGACTCGGTGAAGGTGCCGTTGCAGTTGTTGTGGTAGAGGAAATCGTTCTCCTGGAAATCATTGGCGACGTAGATGTCCGGGCAGCCATCGAGGTCCAGGTCGCTGACGACAACCCCGAGCCCGAACCCTTCGCTCCCGCCATAGATGCCGGCGGCGGCGCTGACGTCGTGGAAGTGGCCGTTGTCGTTGCGATACAGGCGCCCGCCCCCGCTCGCGGCGTGCACGTCGCGCTTGGGCGCGTCGCTCGCCTGCTCGTCGTGCGTCGAGAAGCTGAGCACGAAGAGGTCGAGATCGCCGTCGCCGTCGTAGTCGAAGAACGCGGCCTGGGTACCGTAGCCCTGGTGATCGAGTCCGTACTCCTTCGCGCGGTCGGTAAAGGTGCCGTCGCCATTGTTGATGTACAGTGCATTCCGCCCCGCCAGCCCGCGGTAGCTCACCGTACTCACATAGATGTCGAGCTTCCCATCACCGTTGACGTCGGCCATCGTCACCCCGGTCTTCCACCCCGAGGGACCAGCCACCCCCGCGCGCGCCGTCACGTCCTCGAACCGGTAGTTCCCACGGTTCAGATAGAGTCGGTCGCTGCCGAGGTTCGACGTGAAATACAGGTCGGGAAGGCCGTCGCCATTCACGTCGCCGACGGCCACACCGCCGCCGTTGTAGTAGTACAGGAAATTCAATATGTTCAGCGCCGAATCGACCGGCAGCCGGTTCTCGAAGGTCACACCGGTCGCGGATGGTGCGAGTCGTTCGAACAATGGCGGTGCATCGTCGGCGCGCCGACACGCGGCGGCCGCGATCCCGAGCAACATCAGCAGCGAGGATCGCATGAACCGGACAACACGTTTCGCACGGTCGCCCCTCTCGGCTCGCTTCGCGTGCGTCGCCGTCGCGGTGATCGTCGGCGTCGCGGGCTGCGGGCATCCAAAGGCAGACCCGGGACCCTCCCCGCTCGGTACGGCTACCTCGTCGACCCGAGAGGTGAAGACCACGGCGACCATGCCGACCAACATGTCGATCGAGGAGTACCTCGCCTCACGCTCGTCAGGGGTCGAGATCGGGCATGCGAACGGCAATGTCACAGTGCGCCTTCGCGGCGCATCGGGCATGTATGGCAACACCCAACCGCTGTACATCGTCGACGGCGTCCCCTTCACGCCAACGACGGACGGCGGGCTGTCCGGGATCAACCCGTACGATGTCGCATCGATTCGCGCGCTGCGGGATGCCGCCGACATTGCCCAGTACGGCGTTCGTGGGGCGAACGGCGTCATCATCATCAAGACAAAGAAGGCGAATCAGTAGCCCGCACGCTCACCGCTTCACCGCCGGCTCGCGGCGCGCC
>DASVNI010000491.1:0-13895 GCA_036383935.1 Gemmatimonadaceae bacterium
CTGCCGCAGATCGCCAGCGCGTTCTCGTTGCCCGGGTTCGCGGGTCCCGGCAAGGGATTGGATCTCGAGTTCAACCGGAAGCTGCAGTGGGGGAGCCTGAAGCTTCAGGCAGTGTCCCAGGAGCCCAAGGTCTTCGATGCCCTCGTGGAGAACATCCCGACGCAGTTTCGTGCCGGCGCAAAGGACAGCCTTGGCAAGACCACCGGCGACCTGGACAACGTCAAGATCTCGTTTTCGCTGAACGCGGAGAACGGACACTTCGGACGTTGGTCTTCCAATAGCACTGTGTGGATCTCAAACGTGGTGAGAGACGCACAGAAGGGACTCAGCGACAGGATTACCGCTGCCGACGAGGCACTTCAGAGTGGCATGAGGACCTTTACGCCCAACCCTGATTCTTCGGCAACGTGCGGATCTTCTGTGAGGCCGGACAAGCGCCCGCTCTCCTGCTATCAACCCGCCGAGCGACGCAAAATCGAGGAGCTCATCGACGCGGTGGTCAGCGCTGTGGCCGATGCGGACTCGCCGAGACACGCGGCCCTCGACGCTGCGGGACTCGACCGGCTGGACGACCTGGTGAACAACCAGGACCAGCTGATCATCAATGCCACGTTCAACCCCACCCAGCCGATCGTCGGACCGAAGTCGGCCACGGCGTCGTTCAGGTGGGAGCACGGTTTCGTCAACCTGAGCCATGCGCAAGCAGTCAGCTCGGGCCCGAATCCGGCCACCCAGCTGCACGAGTACGTCCGTATCAACTCCGCCACGCTCGATCGGGCACCGCGGGCGTGGATGGAAGCGAACCTGTCGAAGACGTTTGCCTACGACTACGCGCTCTCCATCGATTCGGCGCACGTGGTTCGACCCAGTGCGTTCACCTTCGAGCCCACGGTCGGCTACGGGCAGTACATCGGCTCGAGCGACCAGCGCATCCGCGCCGACGCGGGCGTCCAGTATCGCTTCTCCAGCAAGCAGTCCGTGCGCGAGAATCGGTGGGCCGGAACGCTGGTCCTGACGCAGAAGCTCAGCGACCAGTCGAGTGCGGTCCTCTCGCTCATCTGGGCGGATCACGAGGACTTCGTCGGCACGGTAGACAAGAGACTTCGCGCCAACGTCGGCGTATCGTACAAGCTGTCCAAACCGGGAAGTTGACGGCTCGCCTGTCGCGGTGCGCGAGCGTCCGCTGATTCAGGCGGCGTGACGACGAGAACGCCCCGGCCTCGAGGCCGGGGCGTGTTCGACATCTCGGCTACCGGAGCACCAGGTCGTAGTCCGTGACGAGGCCGTCCGCGGTAATGTGCACCATCAGGTATTGGTCACCACGCTGCGTCGGCAGGCGATAGAGCCGCACGCGCGCGACTTCACCGCCGTGGCGACGGATCCCCCGCCCCGCCACGTTCTCCTCGCCGAGGTACGTCGCACGCGTGAAGTCGCCGAGCGACGGTTGCGGCCGAACGAAGTCCTTCTTCACACCCGGCGATACGTCGGCGCTGCTCGCCAGTGCCGCGCCGCCGCCGCACAGCGCAGCGATCGCCGAGGAGATCCGCGCTGCGAGCGCCGGTTCGGGATCGGGGCGCGGCTGCAACCCGCTCGGCAGAGGCGCCACGCGCGCGATCTTATGCTCGCGCGGTTCTCCGAGGGCCCAGGTCGCGCCGGTCACCACGCCGCCATCCGCGTTGAACGCAATGCGGAAGGGCCGATCGGTCGAGCCGAAGCGCACGCTGTCGATCGCCAGGAAGTCCTCCGCCGGCCGAGCGTCGACGAGCATCTGCATCGCCGAGTGCGCCGGGTCGCCCGCGAGCGCGACCATGACGTTCTCCCTCGCCTCGTAGTAGCCGGAGTACGCGGCGAGGCGGCTCGGGTCGATGTGCGCGGCGACCGTCGCGGCGGGCGCTGGTCGCTGCTTCGAGCCGGCGAAGTCCCACGCGTGCGCGACGTAGTCCCGGATGCGTGCCGTCATCGGAGAGTTGTCGTTCGCGTTGATCATCACCACCACGCCGTCGCCCGTCTCGGCGCCGGCGGTGAGCAGCGCGTCGAAGCCTTCGTCGCGCCCGTCATGGTAGAACTCGAGCGCCTTCCCGGTGCCTTGCACGAAGACGCCGAGGGCATCCCCGCGCTTCTGTTCGGTGACGTACTGGCGCGCCATTGCCGGTGACACGACTCCGTGGCCGCGTCCCGCGAGCGTCTCCTGGATCTCGATCGCGAATTTCGCGAGATCGGTCGGCGTGGTCCACAGACCGGCCGCGGCCATCTCCGGATACACATGCCACCGTCCGCGCACCGGCGTGAGGTCGGCGTAGTAACCGGTGGCGGTGAGGGCCGCTCTCGCGCTCGGCAACGGCTGCTCGTACGAGCTGCTCGTCATCCCGATCGGCGCGAGCACCGTGGTCTGCATGTAGCGCGCGAACGGCTGGCCAGTGACGTCGATCATCAACTGCTGCGCGACGGTGTAGCCGCCGCCCGAGTAGTTCCAGATCGCGCCGGGAGTGGTATCGACTCGGATCGGTGCCGTATTGGCGGGCGGCGCGCCGTCGAACACCTGCACGAGCGCCGGCATCGGCTCCGATACGTCGTATCCGGGAAAGCCGTGCACGGTGAGTCCCGCGGTGTGCGAGAGCAGTCGGCGGAGTGTGACCTTCTCCGCCATGGTGAACTTGTTCTCCGGCACCTTCCAGCTCGTGAGCTTCGTGTTGACGTCGGTGTCGAGCGACAGCGTGCCCTTCTCGACGAGATGCAGCGCGCCGAGCGCGGCGACGGGCTTGCTGACCGAGCCGGCCTGGAAGAGCGTCGACGTCGTCACGGGCCGTTTCGTCGAGTCATCGACGACACCGTAGGCGCGCGCGACGGCGATCTTCCCGTCCTTGATGATCGCGAGCGACAGACCGCGCACCTGTCGTTGCGCCATCTGCGCCTTCACGAAGGCGTCGAGACTGTCGAGCCGCGCCGACTGAGCGTTGCCGTGCGCCAGCGGCGCGAGGAGGGTGAGGCACGGCAGGAGGAGCGAGTACGAGCGTCTCATGGGTCGCGTCGCAAAGGGCCAATGGTGGGCACTGCCGTGTCGGTTCAGACACATGTTACGGGCGTTGGGGTTGTTTCGACACGTCGAATGTGCCGCCCGTGCGCCAGGGCGCGCTGAATCGGTGACGGTGTTTCAGGCCATCGCGTGACGTTCCGCGGATGCCGAGTGGACAACGCGAGCCGAGGAACCCTAGACTATGGGAATGGCGCTCACCGTTCCGCGCTACACGGTTGCCGATCTCGACCTCTTGCCCGACGACGGCAATCGGTACGAGGTGCTGGCCGGCACGCTGCTCGTGACGCCGTCGCCGGGGTCGGCGCATCAGGGCGTGGCCGCCAGCCTCGCGGCACTGTTCGCGTCGCACCTCCTCGCTCGGCGACTCAGGCTGTTCAGCCCCGGGGTGGTGACCCTGCCACCGCTGACCCAGCTCGAGCCGGATCTCCTCGTCGTGCCGCCGCGCTTCGCGCTCGGCATGCCGTGGGCGGAGATCACCGAGCACTGGCTCGCGGTCGAGATTCTGAGCCGCTCGTCGCGCGTGTACGACCGCGAGTTCAAGCGCGACGCGTACCTCGCGCTCGGCGTGCGCGAGGTGTGGCTCGTCGACCCGCGCGACCGCAGCATCGAGGTGTGCACGCAACCCGGTGAGGGACGCGTCGTGCGCGACGCCGTGACGTGGAGCATGCCCGACGGCGACGTTTCAGTGCATGTGGAGCTCGCCGAGCTTTTCACGGGGATCATATAGCTGCCTCGCCTCTCACCGCGCATGCCACGATTCATCGCGATCGCGCTCCTCGCCATCCTTTGCCTCGCTCGAACAGCCTCGGGACAGAAGCGCTGCTTCACCGCACACGGGAACGCCGTCTGGGCCGAGCGTCACTTCCGTGCGATACGATCGGCTGATGGATTGTCACCCGTCGCGGTTCGATGGAAAGCAGATACGTCGAACCAGCGGCAGGGGTCGCCCGGACAGACCACGCTTCTGATCAGGACGAATCCCGACCGAGGTGTGCGACCCTCTCCTCGTTATACGATCACCGAGGCGACGCCAGCCGTCGCGAGACTCGCTCCCGGCTCGTACAACCTTCTGGTGCTTGGTATCACGTACGAGCATTCGTCGCTCGATGTCGAAGTCGCCCCGAACGACTCGATCGTGCTGGAAGTTCGGTTGCGGAGCGCCGACTACTGCGAGGAGACCATCACCATCCAGGAGTAGGCGCGAGGTGCGGTGACGAGCGCGATCGCGACCTTTACCCTCCCGCCTTCCTGACGCCGGCGCCATCTTCCCGCATGCTTCCGGACCTGGCGACGACGCTGTCCCCACACTACCGCATCGACCGCGAGCTCGGCGCCGGGGGCATGGCGACCGTCTACCTCGCCCGCGACCTCAAGCACGACCGCGACGTCGCCATCAAGGTCCTCCACCCCGACCTGGCCGAGTCGTTGGGCCGCGAGCGGTTCCTGCGCGAGATCCATCTCGCCGCCGCGCTCAGCCACCCACACATCCTCCCGCTGTTCGACTCCGGCGACGCCGGCGGACGGATGTACTACGTCATGCCGAGCGCCGAGGGCAGCTCGCTGCGCGACCGGCTCGACGCTGCGGGGCAGCTGCCAGTGGACGACGCGGTGCGCATCGCGAGCGAGGTGGCCGACGCGCTGGACTACGCGCACCGCCACGGCGTGGTGCACCGCGATATCAAGCCCGAGAACATCATGCTGCACGACGGGCACGCACTCGTCGCCGACTTCGGGATCGGCAAGGCGGTGCTCGCGGCGGCGACGCAGGGCGCCGAGGGGCTGACGCAGGTCGGCGTCACGGTCGGCACTCCCGCGTACATGAGCCCCGAGCAGGCGGCGGGCGACACGATCGACGGCCGCAGCGATCTGTTCGCGCTCGGGTGCATGCTCTACGAGATGCTCACGGGCGAGCAGCCGTTCACGGGGGCGACGATCCAGGCGACGATCGCCAAGCGGTTCCATCACACGCCTCCCACGGTTCGCACACGGCGCGCCGGCGTCTCACCGGCGCTGAGCGAGACGGTGGAGCGACTCCTGGAGAAAGACCCCGACGCGCGGCTCGCGACGGGTGCGCTGGTGGTGAGCGCGCTGCGTTCGTCGTCCGGGCCGCAGGCGCCGGTGGTCGCGCCGCAGAACGAAGGACAGTCGGTGGCGGTGCTGCCGTTCACGAACCTGAGCGCGGGCGCGGACGACGCATACTTCGCCGACGGGATCACGGAGGAGATCATCAACGTGCTCGCGTCGGTGCCGGGCCTCCGCGTTGCGGCGCGCACGTCGTGCTTCGCATTCAAGGGAAAGAATGAGGATCTCCGTGTGATCGGCGAGCGGCTCGGCGTGCGTCACGTGCTCGAGGGGAGCGTGCGCAAGGCCGGACCTCGGTTGCGGATCACGGCGCAGCTCACCGGCGCGCGCGATGGCTATACGGTGTGGTCCGAGAAGTTCGACCGTGAGATGGTGGACGTGTTCGCGCTCCAGGACGAGCTGGCGTCGGCGATCGCGGGGAAGCTGCAGCTCTCGCTGCTCGCGTCACCCGACGCTGCGCCGCGCGCCGGCCCACGCAACGTCGAGGCGTACGAGCTGATGCTGCGGGGACGCGTGCTGCTGGGACAGCGCGGCCGCGCGATCGTCGACGCGATCCCCTGCTTCGAGCGCGCCGTCCAGCTCGATCCGGCGCTGGTGGAGGGGTGGGCACTGCTCGGCGATTCCTACCGGCTGATCAACATCTACGGCATGGCGCCGGCCGAGGCGACGATCGTCCACGCGCGCCGAGCGCTCGATCGCGCCCTCGCGCTCGACCCCGAGCACGCGCAGGCGCTGTCCACGCTGGCGAACATCGCCTCGACGTATGACAACGACGTCGAGCGGGCGATCGCGCTTTCCGACCGCGCGCTCGCCCGCGATCCGCAGCACGTGCAGGCGATGGTCGAGCGTGCATTCATCCTCACGCTGCGCACGACGACATCCCCGGACCGGATCGCCGCGTCGCTGCGCCATCTCGAGATGGCGCGACGCCTCGATCCCCTGAACGGGTGGGCGGCGGCGCTCCAGGCGCTGTCGCTCGCCTGCGTCGAGGGGGGGCGGCTCGACGAGGCGCTCGACGCCGCGCATGCGTCGGTGGAGCTGGACCACAACGCGTTCACCGGGCGGTGGGCGCTCGTGTGGGTGCTGTCGGCGCTCGACCGGCACGACGAGGCGATCGCCGCCGCGACGGACGCGCTGGCGATGTCGGGACGGCATCCACGCATCCTGTCGGAGCTGGCGGCGATCCATGCGTGGCGCGGCGAGCGCGACACGGTGCGCGGAATTCTGGCCGAGCTGCAGGAGCGCGCGGCGACGGGCTTCGTGGAGCACACCGTGCTCGGCTCCGTGCACGCCTGTCTCGGCGAGATGACTGAGGCGAGGCGGCTCGTGGCGCTCGGCATCGAGCAGCACGAGGTCTGGTGGCAGTTCGCGAAGTCGCCGGCATGGGCGCCGTTCCGCGCCGATGCGGAGGGAGCACGGATGCTCAGGACGTACGGCTTCGCCTGAGGGATCTGCACCCAGGACCCTATAGAGGGTAGACTGCACTCATGTCGCAGGCCTTTCTCAGAGACGACGCGGAAGGGGAGATGCCCCGCCGCAACTACGCGCTGCCCGAGCGCGACGATCCGGACTTCGATCGCGCCGCCGCACGCGCGCTGCTCGAGGCAGCGCGCGTGAGCGAGACGCAGCTCGCCGAACGCGCCACCGGATATCTCTGGGGCGAGCCGCGGCTTCGCCCCTTCGTCGAGGCGATCCGCGCCGAGGCGGAAGCGGCGGGAGACGACCGCCTGGAGCAGGTCGCGCGTCGATTCCTGGGGTGACGAGCGCAGTGGCTACTGCCCGGCCGAGCTACCAGTCCGTCGGCATGTAGTCCTTCAGGAACTTCCCCCACACGTGCTTCCCCGTGTTGATCCCACTCATGATGGGATCCACGATCCGCGCCGCCCCATCCACGATGTCCAGCGGCGGATGAAAGCGGTGCTCTCTCACCTTCCGCGCCGCGATCTCGGCCGGATCCTCGTCGGTCACCCAGCCGGTATCCACGCTGTTCATGTGGATGCCCTCGTGCCAGCACTCGGCCGCCGACGTGCGCGTCATCATGTTGAGCGCGGCCTTCGCCATGTTCGTGTGCGGGTGGCGCGTCGTCTTCTGGTTGCGGTAGAACTGTCCCTCCATCGCCGAGACGTTGACGATGTGCTTGTCCTGCTCGGGGGTGCTGAGCATGAGGGGCTTGAGCCGCGCGTTGAGCAGGAAGGGCGCGACGGCGTTGACGAGCTGCACCTCGAGGAGCTCCACGGTCGGCACGTCGGACAGGAGCATGCGCCAGGAGTTACGATCTCGGAGATCGACCTGCTGCAGATCCTGATCGAGCCGTCCCTGCGGGAAGAGATGCGGCGCGTCCTCGTGTTCCTCCGCCAGCAGCGCCACCTGCGACAGCGCCGCGGCATGCACGAGCCCCATCGTTTCCGAGCTGCGTGACGGCATCCCCGCGGTGAGCGCACCGGCAGTGGTGCCGCCCACGAAGCTCTCGCCGCGCAGCCCCTCGTAGCGGCCGAGCAGCCGGCGCGCAGCCCCGGGGAGCGTGTGTACGGAGGCGCGCTCCCCTTCCATCATGTGCTCGTAGAATGCGGGCGGGCGCCGCACGGTCTGACAGGCGTTGTTGACGATGAAGTCGAGACGGTCGTGCGACGCGACGAGCTCCTGGCAGAACGCTTCCACGCTCGGCGTGTGCCGCAGGTCGAGCCCGAAGATCTCGAGCCGGTGCGCCCACTGCTCGAAGTCGGGCTCGCGCGAGTAGCGCGCGGCGGAGTCGCGCGGGAATCTCGTCGTGACGATGAGGCGCGCGCCCGCACGCAGCAGCTTGAGGCCGGCCTGGTAGCCGATCTTCACGCGTCCGCCGGTGAGCAGCGCGGTGCGGCCGGTCAGGTCGGCGAGCTCCGTGCGCTTCGCGAAGTTGAAGTCGCCGCAGCCGGGGCAGAGCTGGTCGTAGAAGTGGTGTAGGGTGGCGTATTGCTGCTTGCAGACGTAGCAGTGCCGCTCCTCCACCTGCTCGCGGAAGTCGGGATCGTCGACGTCGGTCTGCTCGAACCGCTCGGGAGGAAAGATGTTCGGTGTGTTGAACACGGACTGCCGGCGGAGCGAGCGGATGCCGCGCTTCTCCAGCACCTCCTCCTCCTTCTGGGCCGCCGCGGCCTTGCGCTGACGAGTCGTCGCCTTGACCATGGTTCGACGCGCCTTCGCGTCGGGATGGTAGACGAGGGCGACCGCATCGCGAAGACGATGACGCTCCTCCGTCGGAATGGCGGCGAGCAGGCCGCGATCGGCGATGATGCGCTCGAGCAGCTCGGTCGCCGCGCGAATCTCGTCGCGCAGGGTATCGAGGTCGGACTCGTCGGTGAGGGCGTAATGCGGGATGGACATCCCTGAAAGATAAGGGATGGCGCGGCTCGCGTCGTCCAGCGCGAACGAGGCAGACCGCTACTGCCCGACCGTGATCACGCGCCGAGGGACGGTGTCGGCGTTGAAGTAGCCGAGGACTCCAAACCGCCCTCGAGCGAGCGCGCCCTCCCAGATCCAGCGCCGGCTCTCCCCGGCGCCGAGCGCGAAGCGGCCCCCTGGCGAATAGTCGGCGCCGACTGCGGCAATCCTCGCGGGATCATCGTTGTCCACGATGACGCCGAAGGTGGGATACTGGAAATCCCCCGACTCTCGAGGTGTGAGCCGGACCCACACTGGCTCGGTGCGCGGGTTGGTGATCGTGATCAGCGCGGCCACCGCACCACCATCACCGGCCAGCTCGGCGGGGAGCGGCGTGAACACGTCGACACGTGGGTTCACTTCGCGAGGTTGCAGCTCGGGTGCCGCATCCGGGGGCGACGCGTAGCCACCCGTCTCGACGGCACAGGCTCCGTCACACTGCACCACACCACCGCACGCCGTGAGAAAGGCATCGCGTGGATGTCCGTTGCGGTGCAGCAGCGCGTGCAGCATCTCGTGCCGCACGATCGGGCCGTCGTTGCGGCGTGCATCCGCGAGCACGATGCGATCGGGATTGCCGAGCCAGAAGGCGTCGACCTGCGTGTTCTCGTAGGTGAGGGTCGTGGTGTTCGGCACGACGTACCACTCCACGGACGCGAAATCGCCCGTCGCCGCGGAGCAGGCTTCCGTGAGTCGCCACCACATGGCGAATCGGGCCGGAGGCGTGAGGGCAACTGCCCCGACGGGAACGTGGGGCGCGGTCGAGTCGTGGCAGGCGAGCGCCACGGACAGGAGGCCCCCGAGAAGGAGTGCAACACGCGCCGCCGACGACGAAATTCGCTCCCTCATCGCCTCTCGCATGGCGTTCGTACCCCCCTTGCGGCCGGAATTATTTGTATACAGTTTCGCGCACGATCGTCCAGATGCAAGGGCACCTGATGGAGATCCAACGGGCAGCATCCAGGTAGCACCAAAGCGCGACGCCGCGCCAGCAAGTGGTCCGCTCCAACGATTCTGCCGTCGAAGAACCCATGAGCTGCCGGCTCACGCTCACCAGTATCATCATCGCCCTGCCGCTGTGCATCGCGGCTCGCGCGCACGCTCAGGACGAGCGCAGTAGAAGAATCGAAGGCATCGTGTTCGACAGCGTCCACGCACGCCCCCTCGCTGGGGCACACGTCGTCGCCGTCGGAGGCGCAGCGCAATCCGAAGTGTACCGCGAGGCGATGAGCGATTCAGCCGGCCGCTACCGCATCGACTCCCTTGCGGCGGGACGCTACGTCGTGGGCTTCGAGAGCGCGCTGCTCGATTCACTCGAAGTCACGGTGTCCCCACGCGAGGCGAATCTCACGGCTGCCCAGGTCGCGACGATCGACCTCGCGTTGCCGTCCGCCGCGAAGCTCCGCTCGACGGTGTGTTTCGGTGCGGCGCTCCCGGCCGATTCGGGTGTGATCCTCGGCCACGTCGTGAGCGCGGAGACGGAGAGCCCGCTCGCCGGCGTCACGATCGCGATGCAGTGGCGTGACCTCAGTGTAGACCGGAAGACGCTGCGCCCGATCAAGCGCGAGCGTTCGGACTCGGTCATCACCGACAAGGATGGCTGGTACCGCATGTGCGGGGTGCCGACGGGCGCATGGATCTCCGTGCAGATCCAGCACGCGCAGTACACCGGTCCGACGCTTCGTGCGCGCGTCGACGACACGCTTGGCATCGCGATCCGACACCTCTCCTTCTCGCCATCGGAGTCGGCGGTGGCCGTGGACTCGGGCGTCGCGCGCACTGATGGGATGGGCGCCGTCGCGCGCTCGGGCACGGCGGCGCTGAGCGGGAGGGTGCTGGGCCCCACGAACGAGCCGGTGCCGCGTGCCGACGTGCGCGTGCGCGGCGCCGCGGGAGGGACGCGGACCGATTCAACGGGGCGGTACTCGCTCGGGCAGCTCCCCGCTGGCACCCAGATCCTCGACGTCCGGCGCTTCGGCTACGAGGTCGCCGAGGTGCAGGTCGAGCTTCGGAGCGGCGTGACGACGACGAAGGACGTGCAGATGCGACGCTACGTCGTGACCCTCGATACCATGCGCTCCGTCGCGGCGCGCTACCCCGAGTTCGAGCAACATCGCTACCACACGGCGTACCGCGGCCAATTCTTCGGCCCGGAAGAGCTGCAGAAGATGAACCCCACGTACACGAGCGACATCATTCAACGGGTGCAGGGCATCACGGTCGAGGGGCGCGGGCCGCAGGCGAAGGTCGGTCGGTACCGGGGGGGAAGGTTCGTGTGCTCACCAAACATCGTCGTGAACGACGTCGAGGGCTGGTCGCTTGCCGACGTCCACCCGAAGGACATCGGCGCCATCGAATTGTACGCTGGTAGCGAGCGCGATCCTCCTGGTCTCTTCGCGCCATGGCTGTACGACAAGGGCTGCGGGGTGATTCTCATCTGGATGAAAAAACGGTAAGCGAGCCATGCGTATCTCATCTCCGATGAATGTGGGCGCGCTCGTCGCGCTCGTGCTGTGTGTCCCGCAGCTCGCCCGTGCGCAGTCCGCGCCGGGCGGGCGCATCGAGGGTGTCGTGTACGACAGCGTGCACGCGCGCCCGCTCGCCAACGCGAACGTCGCCGCGGCCGGCACGGGCTCGCAGTCCGAGGTGCGTCGCGGCGCGACGACCGACTCGGCGGGGCGCTACCACATCGATTCGCTCCCGGCGGGGCGATACGTCGTGGGCTTCGAGAGTCCGCTTCTCGATTCGCTCGAGGTCACGCAGTCGCCGCGCGAGGCGATCGTCCCGCCGGGAGGCGCGGCGACACTGGATCTCGCGTTGCCCTCCGCCGCGAAGCTCCGCTCGGCGGTGTGTCTCGGCGCCGCGCTGCCCGCGGACAGCGGCGTCATCATCGGCCATGTCGTGGATGCCGAGACAGGGGATCCGCTCGCCGGCGCCGACATCGCGCTGGCGTGGCAGGATCTCCACGTGGAGAAGGGGAAGCGACTCCGCACGGTCAATGTCCGCCAGTCGGCGTCCGTCGTCACGGACGACGACGGGTGGTATCGCATGTGCGGCGTTCCCACGGGCGCGTGGGTGACGATGCAGGTGCAGCACGACTCGTCCAGCAGCCCGGTGTTTCGCACGCGTGTCGACGACACGCTCCGGATCGCCATCCGGCATCTCTCGCTCGGAGGTGGTTCGGGCACTGCTTCACTGGCGGGCATCGTCAGCGGTCCGGGGGGCGCGCCGGTGGCGTCGGCCGAGGTGTGGGTGCGAGGCACCAATTCCAATGCGCGCACCGACGCGACGGGGAGCTACACACTGAGCGCACTTCCCGGGGGCACGCAGGAGCTCGAGGTCCGGCGCATCGGCTATGCGCTGGAAGTCGTGCCGGTCGAGCTGCGCAGCGGCACGAAGACGACCGCCGACGTGCACCTGCGACGCGTCGTCAACCTGGATTCCGTGGTCGTCGTGGCGACGCGGACCAAGTACCCGGACTTCTACGCGCACAAGAGCTCGGGATTCGGGCGCTTCCTCGGGCCGGAGGAGATCGGGATGCAGCGCGTCGCGACGACGAGCGACATCATCCAGAAGATCCCCGGCTTCATGGTCCGGCGGCACGGCTACCACACGGTCGTCGAGGCGATGGGCGGTTCGGCCAATGGATGCCCGGTGACCGTCGTCATCGACGGCATGCGACTGCTCGAGTATCCGCCCACGGTCGACTTCGTGCACCCGTTGGACATCGCGGCGATCGAGGCGTATCCGGCGAGCATGGCCGCCCAGGCGCCGATGGAATACAACATCGGCTCGTGTGGGGGGATCGTGATCTGGACGAAGCGGTAGACACGCGGCGGCCCAGGCTGGCTGTCTTTCGTTCAACTAATTCCTTCCGACCACACATGACCCACTATCTCCGCGCGGTTTCCACCATCGCCGCTCTGGCGTTGTGCATCACGCATTCCGCATACGCACAGAGCGAGAGTAGCGGACGGATCGAGGGTACCGTCACCGACAGCGTGCACGCCCGCCCGCTCGCCGATGCACACGTCGTCGCCATTGGTACCGGAGCCCAATCCGAAGTGCGACGCGAGGCGACGACGGATTCGACCGGTCGCTACCGCATCGATTCGCTCCCTCTCGGGCGCTACTTCGTCGGGTTCGAGAGCGCGCTGCTCGACTCCCTCGAAGTGACGCTGTCACCGCGCGAGGCGAATCTCAATGCGGGACAGGCCGCGACGCTCGATCTCGCGCTCCCCTCGGCGAAGAAGCTGCGTTCGGCGGTCTGTCTGGGCGCCACGCTGCCGGTAGACGCGGGAGTGATCATCGGTCACGTGGTGAGCGCCGAGACCGAGAGCCCGCTCGCTGGCGTGAAGATCGCCATGGTGTGGCGCGACCTCGGGGTGGACCGGAAGACACTGCGCCCGATCAATCGCGAGCGTTCGGACTCGGTCATCACCGACAAGGACGGCTGGTACCGCATGTGCGGTGTGTCGACCGGGGCATGGGTATCGATGCAGATCCAGCACGACAACCGCACCGGTGCCGTGCTTCGCACCCGCGTCGACGACACGCTCGGCATCGCGATCCGGCATCTGTCGCTCGCGACGGCGCCCTCGCGCCCAGGCGAAAGTGCAGACGGTAAGGACGGCGAGCCGCTATCCGGGACGGCGACGCTGCGTGGCGTCGTTCGAGGACCCGGAGATATGCCCGTTGCGTCGGCCGAAGTGCGGGTGCGTGACACGCGTGCAGAGACGCGAACCGACGCGCAGGGGACGTACACGTTGGGCGGTCTCCCGGCCGGCACGCAGCAGCTCGAGGTCCGACGCGTCGGCTACGCCGTCGTGGAGGTGCCCGTCGATCTGCGCAGCGGTGCGACGACGACGCACGACGTGCTGATGCGGCGCATCGTGAATCTGGATTCCGTGCTCATCGTGGCGTCCCGCCCGAAGTACCCGGACTTCTACGTACATCAGGGCGCAGGGCAAGGGCATTTCCTCGGCCCCGAGGCGATCGCGAAGCAACACGTCTCGCAAACGAGTGACTACTTCGAGAAGATTTCCGGTTTCGGGATTGTCCGCAATGGCTCGCGCACGCTGGTGGTGGGTACCCAGGGGCCGGCCGGTTTGAGAGGGGAATGCATCGCAACCGTCATCATCGACGGGGTGCGCGTCCTCGAGTACCCACCGACGGTCAACGACGTCCACTGGAGCGACGTCGCGGCGATCGAGGCGTACCCCGCGAGCGTGGTCCCCAATTCGTCACCGGAATACCGCATCAGCAACGGGTGCGGTGGGATCGTGATCTGGACGAAGCGATGAGGGGTGCGAAGTCGGCGTCGACCGTCGCTCTCGCGTTATGCATCACATGTCCGGCGCAC
>DASVNI010000492.1:0-7713 GCA_036383935.1 Gemmatimonadaceae bacterium
CGTCGTCGCAGCGGCCCTCCTCGCCACGCACTTCCTCTTTCTGGAGTACGCGTCGCGCTATCTCTCCCACGTTGCGGCGATGGCTGCGATCGTCTCCGCTGCGTGGCTGCTCCTCACGCCGCCCTCGGCGACATGGAAGCGGCGCGTCGCCGAGGGCGTGCTCGCGGGTACGCTCATCGGCATCACGGTGACGATCCGCCCCGTCACCGGGATCGCGCTCGGCCTGTCGCTCTGGCTCTGGCTGCTGTCGCGTCGTGGCTGGAGTGCAATGCGTGACACGACCCTTCTGCTGGGCATCGGTGCCCTCATTCCGGGCGCCGCGCTGCTGCTCTTCAACAGCATCACGAACGGCTCCCCATTCCGGCTCGGATATTCGGCTGCTCAGGGGCCTCTCAACGATCTCGGATTCGGCACGCGCGGCCTCATGCTCTATGATGCGCAAGGCCGACTCGTAGCCCGGACCGAGCCGTTCACCATCGTCGACGCGCTGCACTACGAAGCTCGGAGCGTGCTCTGGCCGCTCATCCGGGATCTGACTCCCGCCTTCTCCGCGCTGCCATTGATCGCCACGGCATACGCGTATCGGCTACGTCTGCGCGGAGCGGCCGTCGCCGCCTTCGCCGTGCTGCCACTCGCCTATTTCTTCTATTTCGACAACGGCGAGCGCATGTATCTCGAGCTGCTACCGTTCGCCGCGGTCGGCGTGGCGCTGATCGTCGCGCGCGTGTGGCAATTCGATGTGACGGCGGGGCGAGCGCTGGCCGTCTTTCTCGTCGGCGCGAGCGTCGCGTCGAGCGTGACGAGCCTCGCGGCGCTCGCGCGCGATCGAGTGCGCCGCCCGACCGACGGCGCGATCGTCATGCGCGAGCTGCTCACCACTCGGCGCACGAGCGGGCCCATGCTCGTGTTCGTGCGAAACCCGCCATTCGCCGAGCCCTTGTTCATTGCGCTCTCCCCGCTGAACTTCGCTCCGTTCCCGGGCCGCATCGTCGTGGCGCGCGATCTCGGGCGCGACAACGCGAGCCTGATCTGTCGCCTGCCGGGTCGCACCGTGATGATCGCCGAGGCGGCGACGAAGGAGCACGGCGCACGGCTATTGCCGGCAGACTCGATACCTGGCGTGAACTGTCGGCCGCCGGCTCTCACCACTCTCACTCGACTACCCGAATGACCTATCCTGCCGTCGGCGCTGCCGCGCCCGATTTCACCCTCGACACGGATGCCGGCACGCCCCTCACGTTGAGCAGCCTGCGTGGACGCCCCGTCGTGCTCTTCTTCTATCCCAAGGACGACACGCCGGGCTGCACCGTCGAGTCCTGCGAGTTCCGTGACGCGATGCCCCGCTTCCAGGGGCTGAAGGCCGAGGTGCTCGGCATCAGTCCGGACGACGTGAAGTCGCACGTGAAGTTCCGGAAGAAGTTCGATCTTCCGTACTCCCTCCTGGCCGATGTCGGGCACAAGGTCGCCGAGTCGTACGGCGTGTGGCAGGAGAAGTCGATGTACGGCAAGAAGTACATGGGGAATGCCCGCACCACCTTCGTCATCGACAAGGATGGGCGCGTCGCCCGCGTGTTCGAGAAGGTGAAGCCCGAAGGCCACGCGGCTGAGGTGGCTGAGGCAGTCGCCGCCCTGAGCTGAACGGGCATGGGGTCTGCCACATCCCGGCGTCACACGCACATCGGTCCCCATCGCGGAGACGCCTATGCCGACCCCGTCCACGACCAAGAAGCTCGATGAGCTGTACGCGCTCATCGACGGAATCGAGATCGCCATGTTCACTACGCGCCGCGCGGACGGACAGCTCGTCTCGCGGCCCATGGCGACGCAGGAACGCGTCACTGGCACCGACCTCTGGTTCGTCACCGACATCCTGTCGGCCAAGCTCGACGACCTGGCGTTCGACCCCCACGTCAACCTCGGCTACTACAACAACAAGACGCGCGAGTGGGTCTCCGTCGCCGGAACGGCGCAGGTGACCCAGGACCGCAACTTGATCAGGGAGCTCTACAGGCCGGACTGGAAGGCGTGGTTCGGCGACGAAGGCGGCACCCGTGATGGCGGCCCCGGTGATCCCCGACTCGCGCTCATCCTCGTCGAGGCGGAGTCGGTCGAGTATCTCGTCGTCGACAAGCCCCGTCCGCTCGTCCTCTTCGAGCTGGCGAAGGGGATCGTCACCGGATCCAGGCCCGACGTCGGCCACGAGCGCGGGCTCACGGAGCGTGAGCTGCAAACGAGGGCGGCAAGAGAGCCGCACTGATTATCGCGCAAGCGCTTGTGCCCGGTGGGGCGCACTGACGAATTTGTCATGTGCGCCCAATCGTCGCGTTTCAAGGTGAGAGCGGTGCCTTCAGTGAGAAGGCCATCGAGTATCTCGTCGAAGGTCCCGTCAAGCTGCTCTCCTGCAACACCTTCGACGCCACTACGGGCGCGGTGGTGCAGGGGATCGCCGACCTTGGGGTGATCCCGGTCGAGAACCTCATCGCCGGCCCGGTGCACTCCGCCCTCGACGCGCTGGCCGCGGCCCCCGAGCTCGAGCAGATCGGCGAGCATCTCCTGCCGGTGCGTCACGCCCTGCTCGGCATTCCCGGCGCCACGCTGGGCGACATCCGCGAAGCGCTGAGCCACCAGATGGCGCTCAAGCAGTGCGGCCGCTTCTTCGCCGAGCACCCGGCCATCAAGCCGGTCGAGGCCCACGACACCGCCGGCGCCGCGCGCCTCGTCGGTATCCGCCGCGACCCGAGCGTCGCCGCCATTGCCGGCGCCTGGGCCGCCGATCGCTACGGCCTCGCCGTGATCATGGACGGCCTCCAGGACCACTCCGACAACTTCACCCGCTTCGTTCTCGTGCGCCGGAAAAAGCGAGACGATTGAACGCGGGAATGCGGGTGTGCGGGAATGAGGATATGCGGACAGAACGACCTCGGGATGCTCATGCATCCCGAGGTCGCTTCGCATACCCGCATACCCGCATACCCGCAGATCACTTCAGCGCATTCGCCACGACCACGGTGACGTTGTCCCTCCCGCCCCCTTCCAGCGCGAGGTCAACGAGCTTCCGGCACCCAGCTTCCGCGTTCTCCGCCTTCGTGATCACGCCGGCAATCCGCTCCTCCGACACGTGCTTCGTCAGGCCGTCGGTGCACAGCACGAGCGAGTCGCCTGGCTCGAGCGTCATCTCGCTCACCGCCGGCTTCATCTCCTGCGCGCCCACGGCGCTCGACAGCACGTTGTTGTAGCCCTGCTGCTCCACCTGCTGCTCCGTCATCGCGTACTCGTCGACCAGATACGCGCCCATCGTCTGGTCGCGCGTGAGCCGGCGCAGCTTGTCGCCGCGCATGTGATACGCGCGGCTGTCCCCTACGTGCACGACGAACGCCTCCGGCCACACGACCAGCACGATCGTCAGCGTCGTTGCCGGTCCACCGTTCGGTAGCCCGAACGTCGAGAGCAGCTTGTCGTGCGCGCGCTGGACCGCGCTGCGAAGCGGATCCCTGAACGCGTGCTCCTGGCCGGGCGCAACGGCGTGATAGCTCCCCACCGTCTCGAACAGATACTCCACGATCGTCTGGATCGTGATGCCGCTGGCCAGTCGCCCACCCTCCTGGCCGCCTACGCCGTCCGCGACGGCATACAGGTACGCCTTCGGGCCGCACAACGGATCGAGCACCGAGCGCTCCTCGAGGTTCGTCTGCCGGATCTCGAGCGACCGCTGGAGCGAGGCGATCACGAAATGATCCTCGTTTCCTTCGCGCACCTTCCCCACGTGCGAGATGCCGAAGCTCTCCAGGCGCCGACGCTGGTCGTCGCTCGCGCCGAGCACGAACGCGCCGGACGAGTAGATCATCGATCGCGACGACGGCACGTCGCCCCGCCCCACTTTCGGCGGCGGAGCAGGGGGGACTTCTCCGGTGACCTTGCTCCACATGTCCGAGATCTTGCCCATGATCGGTCTCCGGGGTTCGCTGTCGCTGGCGACCTGCTCTCCTCCTCCCGCGAAGCTACTGCGCGCCGGCGATATCGGATACGTCGCGCGGCCGGAACCAGCTCCATGCACGGAGCGGGCCCGGCCGCAGGGGATCAGAGGTTGGCAGACTCGCTGGAGAGGTTGGGGTCAGATACCGAAGGTGTCTGACCCCTTGGCACATTGGGCCTGACCCGCCCCGGCGTCTGACCCCAAACGGAGGATGCTACGCAGTCACGGCCTCGCCCCGCCGACGTCCCAGCGTCAACGGCGCCTCCTCGTACCGATCGCGGTGACGCACCCAGCTCTCCGGCCCGCTGTCCCCCTGTCGGCCGAGCGGAGTGAAGTCGAGGAAGCCGAACAGGTTGCTCTCCGGCTCCGTGCCGCGCGCGTACGCCGAGTACGTGTGGTACACGTTCCGCCCCTCGCGCAGGAAGACGCTCACCCCCGGCATGTCCCCGGCGAACGTCGCCCACCATCCGCCGAGCTGCGTCACGTCGCGGAAGTTGTAGTTCGTCGCGCCTCGGCTCGGGTCGATCGTCGCATGGAAGTCGTAGTTGAAGTCGCTCCCCGCCGAGGAGATCAGCGGGATACGCCATCCCATGCGCGCCCGATATGTCTCGAGCGTCGCGATTGGTGCGCGCGATATGAAGGCGAGCGTCGTGTTGGCCGCGCGCAGGTGCACCGGCAGATCGCCGATCGTGTCGACCTGCATCGAGCAGCCCTTGCACCCTTCGTCCGCCGCGTCGATCCACATGAAGTGGTGCACCACGAGCTGCTTCCGTCCCTCGAACAGGTCGGCCAGCTGCCGCTCCCCGTCCACCGTCTGGAAGCGGTAGTCCTTCTCGATCTTCACCATCGGGAGCCGGCGACGCTCGGCGCTCAGCGCGTCGCGCGCACGCGTCAGCTCCTTCTCCTTCTGAAGGAGCTCGAGGCGGGCGGCGAGCCATTCCTCGCGGGAGGCCACACGGGGCAGTTCGGTGCTGACGCTCATCGGGACGTCTCCTCGGTAGTGGGTTCGGAGCGGTGATCGGTGTGGTCGCGGTGCCGCGCGACGAGAACGGCGGCCAGCCCGCCGGTCGAAGCGGTGGCGACGGCGATGGCCCACGCGGCGGCACTCAGGCAGAAGGGACACATCTCGGCGGTCCTCGGTCGTCGTGGCGGTCGTGATGCCCGTCGAGCTCATCTCGGGCACCGCGTTTCGGTCGATGCGCGCCAGGAACCCCTCCCAGCGCCGCGGGTAGACTTGCAGTACAGACCGGTCGGTATGTAAGATGATATACGCCTCGCGTCAAGAGTGATTGACGGCCGCTGGCTCGGCTGCTTACCTACCGAGCGGTACGATCTCACCCGAGCTCCCCGCGACATGCCCGCTCGTGCCAACCGCTCCCCCGCGCCGCGATCCCGCGGCCAGCGCGTCCGCGCCCCCGAAGCGACGCGCGAGCGTCTCGTCGCCGCCGCCTTCGAGGAGATCCATCGCCACGGCTATCAGGGCGCTGGCCTCGACACCATCCTCGCCAACGCCGGTGTCACGAAGGGCGCGCTCTATCATCACTTCACCGACAAGGCCGATCTCGCGCACGCCGTCATCGACGAGGTGATTCGCGGGCTCACCCTCACGCGCTGGACCGGTCCCCTCGCCAGCTACGTCGGCGATCCGATCTCGGGCATCCAGTCGGTGCTCAAGGTCGTCGCCGATGAGTTCTGCGAAGAGCGGTTGGTGGACAAGGTCGAGCTGGGCTGTCCGCTCAACAACCTCGCGCAGGAGATGTCTCCGCTCGACGAGCGCTTCCGCCGCCGCGTTGCCGTCGTCTTCGAGACCTGGATCGAGTCGTTCGCCCAGGCGCTCGAGCGGGGCAGGAAGGAGGGCTCCGTCCGTCGCGAAGTCGACGCGCGCAAGGTCGCCACCTTCGTCGTCGCCGCCGTCGAGGGCTCCTTCGGTCTCGCCAAGAACGCCAAGAGCGCACCGCTCCTGCGCGAGAACCTGGAAGTGCTGACCGACTTCCTCGATTCGCTGCGCGCCACGCCCGCGACGAAACGCCGCCGCTGACCGGCCATTGGGGTCAGAGCCCTGGGGGTCAGAGCCCCGGGCTCTGACCCCATCGTGACCGCGCTAGCGAGCAGTAGTCGACGCTAGAAGACCGGGTTCGTGTTGGCCTTTGCAGCGTTGGCGTTGCCGTCCCAGTTCACCTGCGGCGACGGATAGTAGTTGAACCCGAGGAACCGCCACCGCGGCGCATGCGTCGCGATCCGCTCGCGGAATCCCTCCCAGTTCTTCTGCGCGGGCGCCGTCCACCCCACCTCGGCCAGCGCTGGGAGCCGCGGCAGCGTCATGTAGAGCGCCGAGCCGATGTTGCGCACCGTCTCGCTCCACAGCGCGCCCTCGACGCCGAGGATCTGATCCTCGCGCACCCCCTTCATGTACGTCGTCGGCTCCCACTCGTACGACGGACGCAGCTCGATGATCGCGGCCCACGTCAGCCCGAGCTCCGTGCCGGGAACGTACTTCATGTCGATGTACGCCTTGTTCGACGGCGACATCACCGCCCTCGCACCCTGACTCACCGCGGGCGGCACGCTGTCGCTCTTCCACTGCTGCACGACCGTCGTCGGCCGCAGCCGCGCGCGACCGACCTCCTCCCATCCCATGTACGTCTTGCCGTTGTTGTACACGATGTCCTGCACGCGCTCGACGAACTTCACGTACTGCGGCAGCTGCAGCACGTGCACCTCGTCGCCGCCGAGGTGGATGTAGGGGCCAGGCGTCATCGCCGCGAGCTCCTTCACCACGTCGTCGACGAACTTGTACACTACCTCGCTGTCGGGGCAGAAGACGCTCCAGCCCACCTGCGTGCCCGTGTACACCCCCGCCGCCTGCGTTCCGCCGAAGATCCCCGGCGTCTTCGCGCTGCACCCGAGCTGCGGGTACGCCGCGATCGCCGCGTTGGTGTGCCCCGGCATGTCGATCTCGGGGACGATCGTGATGTACCGGTCCTGCGCGTAGCGTACGAGATCCGCGTACTCCGCCTTGCTGTAGAACCCACCCGGTCCGGCTCCCACCTCGCTCACGCTCCCCACCGTCGTGAGCTTCGGCCACGAGTCGATCTGGATGCGCCACCCCTGATCGTCGGCGAGGTGCAGGTGCAGCATGTTCATCTTGTACAGCGCCAGTACGTCGATGAACTCCTTCACCTCGTTCGGGGTGAAGAAGTGCCGTGCGACGTCCAGCATTGCGCCCCGATATTCGAACCGCGGACGATCGGTGATCACACCCGCCGGCACGGTCCACTGCGCGCGGCGTCCGAAGCTGATCTGCGATTCGATCCCCGATGGCAGGAGCTGCCGCAGCGTCTGCGTTCCGCGGAACAATCCCGCCGGTGCATTGGCCAGGATGCGTACCGAGTCCGAGCTGATGCTCAGCTCATAACCTTCCTTGCCGAGCGACGCCGGCCCGCCGAGCCGCAGCGCGATCGCGCCGGCCGGAGCCGCTGCGTCGCTCTGCGTGATCGGGTTCGCGAACGCGGTCGACGGCCGCATGATCATCGCGAGCAGCTCGGCGATCCGCTGCGCCTCGGCGTTCCCTGCCGGAACGATGATCGCCGTCGAAGCCGACAGGGCGAATGGCGCCCCCGTGCTCGCGACGACGCTGACGGGCGCCGGCACGATGTGATGCGCCGACAGCGAAGCAAGCGGCTGCAGGTAGGCGGGGACGACTGCGGCCGCAGGCGTGGCCGGTGTCGGCGTCGGCTTCG
>DASVNI010000493.1:0-7976 GCA_036383935.1 Gemmatimonadaceae bacterium
TTCTACGAGAACTACGGTCCCGACGCGATCCTCGCCGGCGCCATCCCGACCTTCGTCCCGCTCGAGCGTCCACACTGGACGATCGACCCGGACCGCCTGAAGAAGGCCTTCACGAAGCGCACGAAAGCGCTCGTGCTCAACACCCCGCATAATCCCACCGGCCGCGTGATGACCCGCGCCGAGATGACGATGATCGCCGAGTTGTGCATCAAGCACGACGTGTGGGTGATCACCGATGAGATCTACGAGCACATCCGATACGCCGGCGAGCATCACGTCATGGCGACCTGGCCCGAGATGCGTGAGCGCACGATCACGATCTCCGGACTCTCCAAGACGTTCAGCTGCACCGGCTGGCGGCTCGGCTACATCGTCGCGCCGGAAGCGCAGACCGCGGCGATCCGGAAGGTGCACGACTTCCTCACCGTGGGCGCACCGGCGCCGCTCCAGGCGGCGGGCGCGGTCGGGATGCACTTCGACGCCGACTACTTCAACCACCTCGCGCTGGACTACCGCGGGCGACGCACCCTGCTCTGCGATGCGCTGGCGGAAGCCGGGTTCAAGTTCACGCAGCCCGAGGGCGCGTACTACGTGCTCGCCGACTTCTCCGACCTGAGCAACATGGACGACGTGACCTTCGCGAAGTGGATGTGCGAGGAGATCGGCGTCGCCACGGTGCCTGGCTCGAGCTTCTACTCCGCCCGGTCACTCGGGAAATCCCTCGTCCGCTTCGCCTTTTGCAAGAAGTACGAGACGCTGAAAAGGGCGGCGGAGCGGCTGGTGACGGTGAGAACCGCTGTTTGATGTGATCGGTTATTCGGTTATCGGTTTACAGCCGACCTCGGGAGGCAGAGGCTTCCCGGAGTAGGCCGTCAACCGATCACTGATCACTGTCAACAGGCCTTACTTCGGGGTATATTCGGTAAGCCGAAGTCCGAGCGTCTACGGAGCCCCCGCCATGTCCCGCGCCGAGATCACCACACCGGAAGTCCTCTCTGACGAGAGCGTCGTCGAGCTGTCGCTGAGGCCGCAACGGCTCGCGGAGTTCATCGGGCAGAGCAAGGTCAAGGACAACCTCCGGCTCGCCATCGATGCGGCGCTCGCGCGGAGCGAGCCGCTCGATCACGCGATCTTCTATGGTCCGCCGGGCCTGGGCAAGACGACCCTCGCCGAGCTCATCGCTCGCGAGCTTCGCGTCAACATCCGCACGACGTCAGGTCCAGCGTTGGAGAAGCCGGGCGACCTCGTCGGCACGCTGACCAACCTGCGTGCGGGCGACATCCTCTTCATCGACGAGATCCACCGGCTGCGGCCGGTGATCGAGGAGTTCCTCTATCCGGCGATGGAGGACTACCGGATCGACATCCGGCTGAGCGAGGGGCCGAAGGCGCAGACGATCACGATGCCGATCGAGCGGTTCACCCTGATCGGTGCGACGACGCGCTTCGGCATGCTCACCGCGCCGATGCGTGCACGGTTCGGCATCGAGCAGCGACTCAACTACTACGCGGCCGAGGACCTCGAGCTGATCGTCCGGCGCACGGCCGACGTGCTCAAGGTGGAGATCGATCCCGCCGGCGCGCGCGAGATCGCGCGTCGTTCGCGCGGTACGCCGCGCGTGGCGAACCGCCTGCTGCGCCGCGTGCGCGACTACGCCCAGGTGCGCGCGAATGGCGTGATCACCGAGGATGTCGCCCGCGCCGCGCTCGCCATGCTCGACGTCGACCAGTTCGGTCTCGACGACATGGACGCACGCATCCTCAAGGCGATCATCGAGAAGTTCGACGGTGGTCCGGTCGGCGTCTCGACCATCTCGGCCGCGATCGGCGAGGATGCGAGCACGCTCGAGGAAGTGTACGAGCCCTTCCTCGTGCAGCAGGGCTTCCTGCAGCGCACCCCACGCGGCCGCGTCGCGACACCGATGGCGTACCGGCATTTCGGTTATACGCCGCCGGCGGTTCCCAGCGAGCAAGGCGCCCTGTTCTGATTCGGTCGAATCGGGGTCAGAGTCAAAGGGGTCAGAGTCGTTTGACTCTGACCCCCTTGACTCTGACCCTCTTGAATCCCTTGGAATCGCGCTCTAGGCGACCGGCTTGAGCATGCCGTGCATTCCGAGCCAGCGGACGAATTCGTCGAACCAGCCGGTGCTGGTCGTCTCCTTCGGATACATGCCGAATCCGTGTCCGCCCTGCTCGAACAGATGCGCCTCCGCCGGTCGCTTCGCCGCGATCCAGCTCTTCATGATTCCCATCTCGGCGCCGCCGAAGAAGGGATCATCGATCGCCACGGCGACGAAGAGCGGTGGTGCGTCGGCGGGCACCGTCATGGCGTTGACCGGACCATAGATGTCGCCGATGAAGGCGGGCTTCGCATCCTGTCCGGCGAGCGCCGTCGTCAGCGTCAACATCGCGCCGGCCGAGAAGCCCACCATCCCGACGCGGGCCGGGTCGACGTGCCATTCTGGTGCGCGTTTGCGGATCAGAGCGAACGCGGCCCGTGCATCCTCGAGCTGCGGCGCGATACCCGCTGCCATCGCCTCCGGCGTTGCGGGCCGGGGCGGCCGCGCGGCGGCGCCCGAGAACATCTCGCGCATCGACTTCTCGAAGCCGGGCATGTCCGGCGGCGTCTGCACGAGCCGGTACTTCAGCACGAATGCGGCGACACCTTTGGCGGCAAGCGCCTTGGCGACATTCGAGCCTTCGTTCTCCATCGAGAGAGTGCGGAACCCGCCCCCAGGAGCGACCACTACTGCGGCTCCCGACGCGATGGCCGGATCCGGCAGATAAGGGGTCAGCGTGGCGACGGTGACGTTGCGCGCGAAGAGGCTGCCGTACTGGCTGTGCCAGGATTCCGTTGCCGTGGCACCGGGAAGAGGCGGCGTTCCCAACTCGATTGCGTTCGGCTGCGGCGGCGTCGGAACCGGCGTCATCTTGTCCTTCTGCGCGAGCGCCGGCATGGCCAGCACGCACATCGCAACGCCGATCGCCGCGAGCCTGCCGATGCGCAACGTTGGAGTCATGTCGTTCTCCTCGTCATTGGTTACCGCGTGATTCAATTGGTTGGCGGGCGACCAATATGAGATGCCCGGGACGCCGATGACAGGGTGGTGCATCACGGTAATGGTCGCGCTAGCTGCGCAGGCCCGCGGTCTTCGATGCGATCCAGTGCAGCACGATCAGCGTCGGCACGACGAACGGATAGATGCCGTAGAGCGTGTCGCTGACCGAGTGCGAGTGTCGGTCGATGGCGACGAACACCTGCACGCAGAAGATCGCGGCGAGCGCGACGAGCACGAAGCCGGCGACGGAGACGGGGCGGTACGTCCAGCCCCACGGGGTGAACCAGGTACGCATGTGCCCCTCGGCGAGAGAGTACTTTATTTTGTAAAGTATGGTGCCGGATGCGGCCGTCAACCGCCCGCTCCGAGCGTGTCAGCCGGATAGCTTTGGCGGATGCCCGATGGCCTCCTCACCGCCGACTACGACTTCCATCTCCCAGCGGAACTGATAGCGCAGACTCCGCTCGAGCGGCGTGACGCCAGCCGGCTCATGCTGCTCGACCGCGCGGCCGGCACCATCACGCATCACCGGTTCACCGAGCTCCCCAGCCTCCTCGACCCGAAGGACCTCCTCGTCGCCAACCGGTCGCGCGTCGTACGCGCACGGCTCCTCGGTCGACGCTTCGGCTCGGGGGCGCGGGCGGAGATCTTCCTCCTCTCTCCGATCGGCGGCGACCGATACGAGGCGATGGTCTCGCCTGGCGGGAAGCTCAAGCCGGGCCGCGCCGTCGAGATCGCACCAGGCTTCGTCGTCGAGATCCTCTCGGTGACCGAACGGCGGACGCGCATCGTCCAGCTCCGCGCGGACATGCCCGTCGAGCAGGCCATCGAGACGTTCGGCCACATCCCGCTCCCGCCCTACATCGCGCGCATGGACGAGGCCGCGGACGTGGAGCGGTACCAGACGGTGTACGCGCGCGAGGCGGGCTCGGTCGCCGCACCGACGGCGGGGCTGCACTTCACCCCGGAGCTGCTGCACGCCATCGAGGCGCGCGGCACGGGGCGCGCCGAAGTAGTGCTGCACGTCGGCGCCGGCACCTTCAAGCCGGTGGAAGTCGAGGATCCCGCCCTGCACGTGATGCACGAGGAGCGCTACACCGTCCCCGAGGAGACGGCGGTGTCCTACGCGCGCACGCGCGAGAACGGCGGACGCGTCTGGGCGGTCGGCACGACGACGGTGCGCACGCTCGAGAGCGCGGTGGACGACAGCGGCGCCGTGCGCGCGGGCAGCGGGGAGACGCGTATCTTCCTGCGGCCACCCGCGCGGCCGCGCGCCGTGGACGCGCTCGTGACGAACTTTCACCTGCCCCGCTCGACGCTCATCATGCTCGTTGCGTCGTTCGCCGGCTACGACCTGACGATGCGCGCGTATCGGGAAGCGATCGCCGAGCGATATCGTTTCTATTCCTATGGCGACGCGATGGCGATCGTCTGAACCGACTGATCTCCGCGTGAGCTTCGACTTCACTCTCGACACGACCATCGGCGCGGCGCGCGCCGCGCGCTTCGCCACGCCGCACGGCGTCGTCGAGTCGCCCGCGTTCATGGCGGTCGGCACCCTCGCCACCGTGAAGGCGCTCGACCCCGACGATCTCCGCGCGATGCACGCGCAGATGATCCTCGCCAACGCCTATCACCTGCACCTGCGGCCCGGTGACGAGCTGGTGCGCGAGCTGGGGGGGCTGCACGAGTTCATGCAGTGGGATGGCCCGATCCTCACCGACTCGGGAGGCTTCCAGGTCTTCTCCCTCGCCGGCCTGCGCACCGTCGAGGAGGAAGGCGTCGAGTTCCAGAGTCACATCGACGGATCGAAGCGCCATTTCACCCCCGAGAGCGTGATGCGCATCGAGCGCAACCTCGGCGCCGACGTCATCATGCAGTTCGATCACGTGATCCCCGGCCAGAGCGAGGCGGATGTCGCGCGCGACGCCAGCGAGCGAAGCCTCCGATGGCTCGCGCGCTGCCGGACCGAGTTCGAGCGACTCGTGCAGGAGGATCCGATCCCGGGACGGCGCGAGCAGGCACTCTTCCCCATCGTGCAGGGTGGCATCCACGCCGACCTCCGCCGCGAGGCAGCCACGGCGATCCGCGACATGGCCGACTGGAAGGGCTACGGCATCGGCGGGCTCTCGGTCGGCGAGGCGAAGCCGGACATGTATCGCATCCTCGAGGAATTGCACGCGGTGATCCCGCACGATCGCCCGCGCTACCTCATGGGTGTCGGCTTCCCGGAGGATCTCGTCGAGGGGGTCCGTCGCGGCGTGGATCTGTTCGATTGCGTCGCGCCGACGCGCATGGGACGCAACGGTGCCGCCTTCACCCGTGACGGACGTCTCAACATCAAGCGCGCGGAGTTCCGCGCGGACCGGCGGCCCATTGACGAGGAGTGCGACTGCGCGTGCTGTACGCGCTTCAGCCGCGCATACGTGCGCCACCTGTTTCTCGCCGACGAGATGCTCGGGCTCCGCCTCCTCTCCCTGCACAATGTACATTTCCTCGTGTCGCTGATGCGGGAGGCGCGCTCCGCTCTCCTCGGCGGCACATTCGACGGCTGGAGCGAAGCGTGGCTCCAGCGTTACCACTCGCGCACCATACCGGCTTCCGCATGATGCACTCGGGCATTCTTCCCGCGCTTGTTCTGCTCCAACTCGGTGGCGGCGGCGCGGGCTCGCTCTCGCCGTTCCTGATCCAGGTCGTTCTCATCCTGGGCATCTTCTACTTCTTCCTCATCCGCCCGCAGCAGCAGCAGAGGAAGAAGCACGAGGCAGCGCTGCGCGGGATCAAGCGCGGCGATCGGATCGTCACCTTCGGCGGCATCATCGGCGAGGTCGTCCACATCAAGGAGACCGTCGCCGGTGAAGGCGCGACGGCACGCCCGATGGAGGACGAGGTCACGATCAAGTCGGCGGAGTCGCGGTTCGTCGTCGAGCGCGGCAAGATCGCGCGCATCGTCGGCGGCTCGAGCGCGCCCGCCGCGAAGGAGTGATCGCGGCGCCGTGAGCATTCTCGACATCCGCGTCCTCGGCGATCCCATCCTGCGCCAGGCGACCACGCCGGTCCCGCAGGTGACGGACGAGATCCGCCGCCTCGTCGCCGACATGTTCGAGACGATGCACCATGCGCGCGGGATCGGCCTCGCCGCGCCGCAGGTGGGGCGCACCGAGCGGCTCTGCGTGATCGAGATCGACGGCGAGCCCCTCGTCGTCATCAATCCCGAGATCGTCGAGCGGAGCAGCGCGAAGGACAAGGCGGAAGAGGGCTGTCTCTCCATCCCCGACATCTACGCGGACGTCGAGCGACCGAAGGACGTCGTCGTCCGCGCGATGGATCTCGAGGGGAACGAGTACGAGGTCGAGGCGACCGATCTGCTCGCGCGCTGCCTCCAGCACGAGATCGATCACCTCGACGGCCGGCTCTTCCTCGACTACCTGAGCGTGCTCAAACGCACCGCGGCGCTCACGAAGTGGAAGCTGGAACAGGGCAAGTACCCGGGCTTCATCCGCCGCACCGCGCTCGAGACGCCGGAAGAGCGCAAGCGGCACGAACACCCGGACGAGGAGCTCTGACGTGCGCGTGCTCTTCTGGGGCACGCCGGAATTCGCCACCGCACCGCTGCGCGCGCTGCTGGGCGAGGGGTTCGACGTGGCGGCGGTCGTCACGCAGCCGGACAAGCCGGCGGGCCGCTCCCGCTCCAACCTGCGCGCGTCGGCGGTGAAGGAGGTTGCCGTCGCCGAGGGCATCCCGGTGCTCCAACCGGAGAAGCCGCGTGGCGACGACTTCCTCGACCAGCTTCGCGCCCTCGCCTCCGATGTGAGCGTGGTCGTCGCCTACGGGCACATCCTCCCGAAGGCGGTCATCGACCTGCCGCGACTCGGCACGGTCAACATTCACGCGTCGCTCCTCCCCGCCCTGCGCGGTGCCGCGCCGATCCAGGGCGCGATTCGCGAAGGGCTGGGCGAGACCGGCGTCACGATCATGCAGATGGTCCCTGCCCTCGACGCGGGCCCCATCCTGCACCAGTCGCGCACCACGATCCTGGAAGACGAGACGGCGGGCGAGCTCTCGCTGCGATTGAGCGAGCTCGGTGCCGGTGCACTGATCGAGGCGCTCGCCCTCATCGAGCTTGGCATGGCGGTCCCCCAGCCGCAGGACGACTCCGCGGCGACGTACGCGGCGAAGCTCACGCGCGAGTCGGGGTTCATCGACTGGGCGGCGGGCGCGCACGAGGTCGGGCGGCACATTCGTGCCTACGACCCCAAGCCGGGGGCGTGGGGGCGCGTGCGCGGCGGCGAGGTGAAGCTCTTCGGGGCGCGGATCGCGCCGCGGGGGAGCGCGCATGGGGCGGGCGAGGTACTCGCGATCGACGAGGCGGGGATGCTCGTCGCCTGTGGCGGGGGCGCGCTCCGCATCACGGTGGTGCAGCCCGCCGGAAAGCGGCGCCTGAGCCCTCTCGAGTGGGCGAACGGTCGCGGGGTCGCCGTCGGCGATTGTTTCGACACCGCCGCGCCTGCTTCCCCGTAGGGGGAGGATGCTCGAGCCTACCGTGAACGCCGTGCCCGTCTCCCCCCCGGTCGGTGGACAGGCACTTCCCGTCGTACATGCCGTGACGAGCGACGAGATCGTCGCGCGCGCCGACTTTCTCGACGTCGCCTGCGCCGTGATGTCGGCGCTCGGACCGCGCGGCGCCCTGCACCTGCGCGCGGGTCGCGCCACCGCGGCGCGCCTGCAGGCGCTCGCTGCCGGCCTCGAGGCGGCGCAGGCGGTGACCGGGGCCTGGCTCGTCGTGAACGACCGGCTGGATCTCGCCATCGGGTGTCGCGCGCGCGGCGCACAGCTCACGAGCCGCTCGCTCCGCGTGGCTGATGCTCGGCGCGCGGCGCCGACGCTCGCGGTGGGGGCGAGCGTCCACTCGATCGAC
>DASVNI010000494.1:0-5376 GCA_036383935.1 Gemmatimonadaceae bacterium
TTTCACTGCTCGACAGGGCGCCGGGCCGGCCCGGGGGCCGCGCTCTGGGCTTCCGACGCTCCGCCCCTGAGTCCACCCAAGGACTGGACTGCCGTCCGGAGGCCTACTAAGTTCACAGGTCTCAACACTTTCAGCCTCAACCCGGGCTCTTCTGCCCCGAGCGTCATATGCATGCTTTCATCGAAACCCAGAAAGAGTGGCTCCGCACGAACCTTCCCCCCTTCCGGGCCGGTGACACGCTGCGCGTGAACGTCCGCGTGAAGGAGGGTGAGAAGGAGCGCATTCAGGCGTTCGAAGGCGTGTGCATCGCCCGCCGTGGTTCCGGCGTCAGCGCGACCTTCACGGTCCGCAAGATCTCGAACGGCGTCGGCGTCGAGCGCATCTTCCCGCTCCACAGCCCCATGCTGGCCGACATCGCGGTCGTGCGGCGCGGGCGCGTGCGGCGCGCGAAGCTGTACTACCTGCGCCATCTCACCGGCAAGGCGACGCGCATCAAGGAGCGGAAGGCCAAGGTGTCGGTGCCGCAGACCGGCGCCCCCGCGGCGGAGTAAACCGCACCACCCTCCCCGGGAAGTGCCGCGCCGCTGGAGCGCACTCGAGCAGGAGCTCCGCGCATCGCGCGGTCCGCTGCTCGCCGGAGTCGATGAAGTCGGACGGGGCCCCCTCGCGGGCCCCGTTGTCGCTTGTGCCGTCATCATGCCGCCGGAGGCACGCGCCATCCGTGGCGTCGACGACTCCAAACAGCTCGATGGCGCCGCGCGTGAGAAGCTGGCGAAGCGCATCCGTGAGCGCGCGCTGGCGATCGGCATCGGCGCTGCCTCTGTACGCGAGATCGAGCGGATCAACATCTATCACGCCTCGGTCCTCGCGATCCGCCGTGCGATCGGACGCCTGCCCGTCACCCCACATCACGTACTCATCGACGGCAATCCGATCCGCACGCTCGGCGTCGAGCACACGGCGGTGGTTGGCGGCGACGCCTGCTGCCATTCGATCGCGTGTGCCTCGATCGTCGCCAAGGTGACGCGCGACCGGTTGATGCGCGCGCTGGCGCGGCGGTATCCACACTACCGATGGGAGACGAACGTCGGCTACGGCACCGCGGAGCATCACGCCGGGCTGGCGTCACACGGCATCACGGCGCATCATCGACGCTCCTTCACTCCCGTGGCGCAGCTTTCACTCGCACTCGAGGTGGCGCCTCCCGAGGAGGCGCCGGCGCTCGCCGAAGCACTGCAGGACATCATCACACCGGAACCCACAGCATTGCCGGACGTCCCCGCACCGGAGCCTTCACCGTGACCCCGCACCCCGTGTTCCGCGACGGATTGTTCGACGGCCAGGTCGCATTGATCACCGGCGGGGGCAGCGGCATCGGCCGCGGCATCGCGGACACACTCGCCTCACTCGGCGCGCACGTCGTGCTCGCCAGTCGCAAGCTGGAGCGCGTCGAGCACGCGGCGGCGGAGATCCGTGCGGCCGGCGGACGGGCCAGTGGTGTGATGGTGGACGTCCGCGAGCAGGAACACGTGCAGAGCATGATCGCCGACGTGCAACGCGAGCATGGACGGATCGATCTGCTCGTGAACAATGCGGCGGGCAACTTCTACGCACCGTCGGAATCGCTGTCGGCCAATGCGTGGAAGAGCGTGATCGAGATCGATCTCTACGGCACCTTCTTCTGCTCGCAGGCGGTGCTCCCGGTCATGCGCGCACAGGGGGGCGGTGCGATCGTCAACATCTCGATGACGCTGCACTACCGCGGGTGGCCGCTGATGGCGCACGCCACGGCGGCGAAGGCGGGCATCGACGCGCTCACCAAGACGCTGGCGCTCGAGTGGGCGCGCGACCGGGTGCGCGTGAACGCGATCGCGCCCGGACCCATTCCGACGGAGGGAGTGAAGAAGGCATTCGCGCCCCCACCGTCCGCCGATGGCGTGATCGACGTCTTCGCGCAGGAACGCGCGATGGACAACTACGCGAAGAAGATGATCCCGCTGCAGCGATTCGGGTCGCCGGAAGACGTCGCCAACATGGTGGCGTATCTCGCGTCACCCGCCGCCGCGTGGATCACCGGCGCGATCATGGTTGTCGATGGAGGCGAGTGGCTGGCGAAGCCGCCACTGCCGAAGTGACCCGGGCGGGTCTCGAACCCGCGACCTACGGATTAAAAGTCCGTTGCTCTACCAACTGAGCTACCGGGTCGTCACGGACAATATAGCCCGGTGGAGCATCGGCGCCGTCGGGTGTCATCCCGAGCGAGCGCAGCGAGTCGAAGGATCCGCACTTCCTCGCTACGCGAACCTTGGCGCGGCGAACAGTGGCGCAGAGACCAGTGCCGTGCCGCCGCGCAGGCGCGGATAGGCGGAGGCCAGCTCGGGAACGATCGGTGTCGCCGCCGCCATGTCGGTGAGCGCCCGAGCGCCGATCTCGCGGAGGATCGTCGGCTCGAGCAGATCCCACACCTCGGTGATCTCGCCGCCGACGACGATCTGCGTCGGGCTGAGCGTCTTGATGATCACCGACAGGCCGGCGCCGAGGTGGCGTGCGGTCTCCTGGAGTGCCTCGATTGCCCGAGTCTCACCGGCAATCGCGCGGCTCACCACCTCGGCAATGGTGACGCCCGAGGAGGGAAGGAGCGCGCGGGCCGTCGCCGGCGAGAACTCCTTGCCGAGGTAGCGACAGACGGTGGCGAGGTTGGAGGTGTAGACCTCCAGGCATCCATGGCCACCGCACAGACAGGCCGGCCCGTCCGCGGTCAGCGGCACGTGGCCGAACTCGCCGGCGGAGTTCGTCTGGCCACGCACGACCTGGCCGTTCACGACCACCCCCGCGCCGATTCCGTCGGAGACGGTGACGTAGACGAAGTCGGTCGGCACGGGTGCGCCCGGCCGTCCAAGCCACATCTTCGCGAGGGCGCAGGCGATCGGGGCGTTCTCGACGTGCACGGGAAGGCCCAGCGCCTCTTCGAGCGGGCTGCGGATGTCGACGTTTCGCCACCCGAGCTGCGGGGCATTGAGCACCTGCCCCGAGACGGCGTCCACCATTCCGGGAACGACCAGGCCGATCCCCTCGCACTTGCGCGACGCGCCGTGTACGGCGAGGAGGCGCCGCACGCGCTCCCGCAGCTCGGGGACGAGCGCGCTCAGGTCCTCGATCGTGTCGAAGGTCTCCATCGCGATCGAGTTGCCGCTGAAATCCGTCAGCATGATGTACGTGCTGCTGAAGCGGATATCGATCGCCACGACGAGCCGGTCGTGCGTGCGGACGTACAGCATCTGCGGGCGGCGGCCGCGCGGCGAGTCGACGGTATCGCCCTCGTAGAGTGCCCCTTGCGCGATGAGCTCCGCGGTCAGGTAGGTCACCATCCCTCGTCCGATCTTCATGCGACGCGCGAGCTCGGCGCGCGAGATTGGCTCGTGCTCGCGCACCAGATTGAGGAGGATCTGGAGATTGATCTCGCGCGGCGTCCACCGCGTGGCGCGAACGAAGCTGCGGGTGTTGATCTTCCTCATGGGAGGGGAGGGGGAGATATTGCGTTCCCGCGAAGGCAGGCATACACTCAACCGCCGACTTTGTTCTTTGTCAGAACATTCGTGCTCCGGACACCCCCGCACAAGAGTTCCCCGACGGCCGGACGCCTCCAGTCCGGGATTGATGCCCGGTAGGATTGTTCACCAAAAGAGCAAATCGGTGCGCGACGACGGATGGTCTCGCCCGCGCGGTTGCTCGTCTCCCCGATCCCGTTCGCGATGACCGCCGCTCCAGCCTTCGCCCTCCATCCGGACCGCTTCTTCGACGCCGAGCCGTCCGTACGCCGTGCTGCCCGCGCCCTCTATGAAGAGATGCGTGAGCTCCCTCTGGTGTGCCCGCACGGCCACGTCGACCCGTCGCTCCTCTCGGAGGACCGCGCCTTCCCGGAGCCGGCCGCCCTGCTCATCACGCCGGACCACTACCTGTTCCGGATGCTCTTCTCGCAGGGCGTCTCCATGGAGTCGCTCGGCGTTCCGACGCGCGACCCGAAGACGGCCATCGAGCGCGACCCGCGGAAGGTGTGGCGCATCTTCGCCGCCAACTACCATCTGTTCCGCGGTACCCCGTCGCGCGCGTGGCTCGACTACGAGCTGCACGAGCTGTTCGGTGTACGCGAGCGACTCTGTGCCGATTCCGCCGACCGCATCTACGATCAGATCAACGAGCGGCTGAAGTCCCCCGAGTTCAAGCCGCGCGCGCTCTTCGATCGCTTCAACATCGAGGTGCTCGCGACGACCGACGCGGCCACCGACGAGCTGCAGCACCACCGCACGATCCGGGAATCGGGATGGAATGGCCGCGTCGTGCCGACCTTCCGCCCCGATGCGCTCTTCCGCCTGGCCACCCCCGCGTGGCGCGGCGAGCTCGCCACTCTCGAGCGCGTGCACGGCAAGCCGATCGGCAGTTTCGCCGCCTTCCGCGACGCACTCGTTGCGCGGCGTGCCATGTTCCGTTCACTGGGTGCCTCCGCCACCGATCACGCCGTCGAGGAGCCGTACACCGAGCGCCTCGCCCCCGACGCCGTGGAGGCGCTGTTCGCGAAAGCGCTGCGCGGTGACGCAGAAGCCGGCGATCAGAAGCGCTTCGAGGCGCACATGCTGATGGAGATGGCGCAGATGTCGGTGGAGGACGGGCTGGTGATGCAGCTCCATCCCGGCTCCCTGCGCGATCACAACTCGCAGCTGTTCGCGCGCTTTGGCCCCGACAAGGGCGCCGACATCCCGCTGCGCACCGAGTACACCCGCAACCTGCGCGCACTGCTCGACGCGCATGGCAGCGATCCGCGCTTCCGCATCATTCTGTTCACCCTCGACGAGACGACCTACTCGCGCGAGCTCGCGCCGCTCGCCGGACACTACCCGGCGGTTCGCCTCGGGCCTGCATGGTGGTTCCACGATTCCGTCGAGGGGATGACGCGCTATCGCCAGCTGACCACCGAGACGGCGGGGATCTACAACACCGCCGGGTTCAACGACGACACGCGCGCGTTCTGCTCGATTCCGGCGCGTCACGATCTGGCGCGGCGCGTGGACGCCAACTGGCTCGGCGGGCTGGTGGCGCGCCACGTCGTCGAGATGGACGAAGCGCGTGAGATGGGACGTGCACTCGCCTACGAGCTGGCGCGCGAGACGTACAAGTTCGACGCCGCGTCCGCGCCTGCGGGCGCGGGAAACAGGGACTCGGCGCTGGCGGGCGCCACGGCGTGACCGCCGCGCCGACCCGCCTCGCGCGCGCCGTGCGCGTTCGCCCCACCGACGACGTCGCGGTGGCGGTGGACGCGCTCGAGCCGGGCGACGCGATCACCGTCGGCGACGACACGATCAGGATTCGCGAGGCGATTCC
>DASVNI010000495.1:0-2040 GCA_036383935.1 Gemmatimonadaceae bacterium
AACCAGCCTGGAGACTGCTGATCAGAGTCTCCAGGCTGGTTGTGGTCGGAGCCATTCAACTCACTCATCAACCGACCAGCGAGCTCACGACCCAACTCACGAACTCACGGCGGCGCGGCACGCTGCGCTCCGCGCCGCTCAATCCACCCATCCCTGCAACCGCCACGCATCATCCGCACGATCGAGGTACACCACGAACTCCCCCGCCAGGCTCTCGCACCGCCAGTAGTCGCGCCGATAGCCGTCGTCCCACCAATCGCCCGACAGCCGCTCCGGCCCGATCGGTCGCACGATCACGAGACGGTGCCCGCGCCACGTCACCACACGCGGCACTTCACCTTCGCACTCGACATCCACCGGCTCCGCCGGCTCGAGCGCACGGTGTGCCGCCGTCGTCGCCGGTGGCGGCTCCGGCTCGCGCACGATCTGCAGTGCGCGCGGTGCGTCGCCCTGTACTGCGGCCATCGGGGCCGTCGCTCGCGTCACCACGGGCGTCACGTCGCGCGTGCGCTGCTCCACCCCTTCCACGTCCAGCGCGTCCTGCCACACACCCGCCTTCTCCGGCCGGTGCGTGTCCTGGTGCACCGCGCGCACGACCGCGTTCGGCCCCAGCTCGGCGCGCAGCCGCTCCAGCGCCGCGTCGGCGGCGCCGATGTCGCGCCACGAGGCGCTCAGCAGGTCGCCCTGCTCGCCGGTGAGCGGCGCCGCCGCGGCGATCGCCACGCGCACCGCGCTCACCGGTGCGCTGAGCGTCCACCGGTCGAGCAGCGCGCGGCAGCGCTCGAACAGCGGCGCGACGCGCGCGAGCGGGCGCGCGGGACGCACCTCGCGCGTCACCGTGTGCACGGGTTGCGACAGAAGCGCACCGCGCGCGTCGTCGAGCGTGAGCGTGATCGCCACCGACGCCGCCGCGCGTCCATGCGCGATCAGCTCCTGCACCAACCGGTCGAGCGCGGCGCGCACGAGGAAGAGCACGGGTTCCATCGTCGACGACGGCGCTGCGAGCTCCACCTCCACTGCGGGCTGCGTCTCGACGCGCGCGAGCACCGGACGCCGCAGGTCGTCGGCGCGCGCGAGCCGCCACGCGCGGATCCCCGCATCGCCCCATCGCCGCTCCACATCCTCGGCCGAGAGCGCGGCGAGCGCGCCGACGGTGCGGAGGCCGAGCGCGTGGAGCGCCGAGCGCAGCTCCTCGTCCATCGGCACGAGGGCGAGCGGAGCAGGGGCGAGGTAGGATGCATCATGCCCTGCAGGGACCACGTGCACCAATGCGCGCTCGCTCCCTCGCGGGTCGAAGCTCGCGCCGGCCCACGTCGCCGCGCGCGCCGCGACGCACGATCCCGCGATCGCCACACGCGGCCGCGGATGCCAGCGCTTCGCCACGCGCAGCAGCTCCATGGCGAGCGCGCGCTCGCCGCCTACCGGATCGAACCCCGACGCACCGACCCACCACAGACCGTGCGCACCGGCGACTGGCGTCACCTGCGGGCTGGCCGCGAGCAACGCGGCGGATGCTTCCGTGATCGCCGCGTCGATCGCGACGTCGTCCCACGGCAGCTCGATGAGATCGGCGCACAGCGCGCGCGCTTCGGCTGGTCGCATCCCCGCGCGCAGTCCCGCGCGCGCCGCGGCGGCGGTGACGGCGCGCAACCGCTTTCCCCCCGCCTCGATCAGCGCGACCGGATGCTCATCCCAGTGCGCGGGCGCGGGCGACGGCGGTGCGGAGTTCGATGGGGAGCCCGGATTCGTGCGTGGGGACGGTGCGTCCGGCAACGTCAGCGGGAGGAGAAGCTGCGCGCCGAGCGTGGGCTCGCCGGTTTCCCCCCGCCGGGCCGCGCGCCACACCGCGCCGATCGGGAACCTCGGGATGCGTACACAGGCGACGCGCCACTCCGATTGCACAACGCACCTCCACGGTCCGAAGCGTTCCTCCCTTCTCGACGCGCACGACGATCGTGCGGGTCACCCCCCACTCCCCACCCCCCGCCGGCGGGGGGTGGGGAGTGGGGGGTGGTGGTGGGTGTCGTCGCTTCCCCGGTG
>DASVNI010000496.1:0-23919 GCA_036383935.1 Gemmatimonadaceae bacterium
GCGTCCGCCTCGATCAGCGTCGGGCGCTGCTTGCGCCGCGCGTCGAGCACGTAGCGCGCGCCCGTCTCGACGACGACGGCAAGGTCGAGCCGCTCGAGCAGAGCACGCGTGGCGCGGAGCTGCGCGTCCGACGTGTGATCCGGGTGCAGATGGTTCGCGTCGGGAGTGATCGCGACGGCGCGGTAGCCCAGCTCGGCGATGACGTGCAGCGCGTCGTCGAGGCGGTGGTGCGCGAACCCGTTCGTGTTGTAGCCGAGTCGGAACGCGGGCTCGGACATCAGCGCGCGTTCCGGTCGGATCTAGAGCCGCGACGCGTCGGCACCGTCACGACGCGCGGTTGCCGGCGGTCCAGCGCAGCAGTGCGTCGTACTGCTTGTAGAGGTTCATCTCGCTCGAGCCCTCCGGCGTCTTGAAGAAGAGGCCGAGCGCGCCGATGGGACCCGACTCGCCGCGCTTCTGCGCGAGGAGCACGAGCCGCGCGATGTCGAGCACGAGCGGCGCGGCGAGCACGGAGTCGGTGCCCTCCCAGGTGAACTGCATGCGCATGCGATGTCCGGCCCAGCCGCGGAACTGGATGAAGTTCCACGCGACCTTGTGGTCGGCGAGCGGCTTGAAGTAGTCGATGCGCACGTCGCCCTCGGGCGCGTAGCCGAGGATCCCCTCGAGCACGCCCTTCTTCGACGTGATCTTGCTCGCCTTGTTCTCGGGATCGGCGAGCACGAGACCGTCCGTGTTGCCGAGGATGTTGGTGCCGTACCATCCCTCGACGGTGAGCGCGCGGATGGGGAACATCGGCGCGAGCGCCGTCTTGAGCAGCGTCTCGCCCGTCTTGCCATCGCGGCCGGCGAGGGGAACACCCGCGGCGCGTGCCATCTCGACGACCGCGGGGAGCGACGCGCCCGACGACGGTGTGAAGTTCGCGTGCGGGCATCCCGTCTCGATCGCGGCGAGCGCGTAGAGCGTCGAGGCCTGGATGCGCGGGTCGTCGTCGTCGAGCGCGCGCTGGAGCGCGGCCGCATCCCATTCGTACAGTGGTGCGGCAGGGGTGGGCTCCGTCGACGTGAGGTTCACCACCACGGTGGGCTCGCCGCGCGCGAAGGCACGGATGTCGGCGACGAGGCGCGCCAGCATCTCGCGCGCTGTCCCCGCGGCGCCGGCGCCGCGCTGATCACCCGCGAGCGCGTCGATCGCCGGTCCGCCGCCGCGCAGCACGCCGCGCGTGATCGCGATGCGCTCGAAGTCGGGGCGCAGCGCGTCGATCGTCGCCACGGGGAAGCTCTCGACGCCCGCCAGCGTGGCGTGCGCCGACTCGGCGAGGTTGCCCGGAATGAGATCGCAGCCGCCGATCTCGACGTGCTGCAGAGGAGCGAGTCCGAGCGCTTTGAACGGCTCCGTCTCCGTGAGGAGCGCCTCGAGCGGAACGAGCCCGCGCTGCGCGGCGAGCACACCTGCGGCGAGCGTGGTGGCGATGGAGCCTCGGGCGCCGACGATCCAGAGTCGCAAAACGGATTACGGTAAACGGTGAACGGTGAGCGGTTCTCGATCTACGGTATTCGGTTCATGGTTGTTGGTTCTCGGCCTGCCTCGGGACGCAAATGCTTCTCGAGGCAGGCTGATACCAATCACCGATAACCAATAACCGAGAACCAGTTCCAGTCGAACAAAGACATCACAAAGAGATCTACGTGATGGGGATCAAACTGCGTCCCCATCTCGCGAGCCCCAACAACGACACGAGCACCATCGCCGGCTTCGGCGCGCGCGTGCCGGCGATCGCGCCGTCGAGGGCGGGGATCGCGCGAATCAGTGCACCGACTGCGGGGCCGACGGTCTTCGGTCCGGGCTCGCGCAACGCGCGCGCAAGCGCCGGACCGGCGAGCGCTCCCGTGGCGGCGGCCCAGGGCAGCGACGACGGGCCACCGCGGATCGCCGTGGCGAGCAGCGCGGCGGCGGCGAGGCCGGCGCCGGTGCGCAGCTCCGCCGTCCGTGCCGCGCCGGTCTCACCGCGCGCGACGAGCGTGAGTCCGGCGACATAGGCGCCGAGCAGGAGCGCGCCCTCGGCGCCACGCCGACTCACGCCATCGCTGGCCGCTTCGACGCCCATCAAGAGCGAGAGCGAACGACAGGCACCCATCGCGATCGGGCCGAGCGTGTTGGAGTGCTTGAGCTTGAAGTCGTAGGCGACGACCGCCGCGGCGAGCGCGGGTCCGGTCCACCGCGCGCCGCCACGCCACGCGGCGTACGTGCCCGCGAGCAATAGCGAGCCGCCGACGAGCGCCGCCGCGCGCGGCGACACTGCGCCGGAGGGGATCGGGCGCTCCGGACGCTCGCGTGCGTCCTCCTCGCGGTCGGCGAGATCGTTGAGCGCCATCCCGGCGAGATAGATCAGCGCGGAGGCGGAAGAGAGTCGCGCGGCGCGCCCCACCTCGAGCTGCTCGCCTTCGAGCAGGAGACCGGCGAGTGGATCGCTGAGCGCGGAGAAGACGGCGGGTGCGCGAACGAGTCGGAGATAGGGAAGCAGCGCGTCGCCGAGCGATTGCTTCGTGCGCCCGGAGGTCGGCTTTACGATGCGTGGCCGCGCGGCTCGCTCAGCGGACACGCGCCATCTCGTGCTCCGTCGCGATCGTCCGATCGAACAGCTGCTGGAGCAGCAGCGACTTCACGTCCGTGGCCGACACTTCGCCTTCCGGAACGAGCGTCGGATCGCCGGAGATGAACACCGGCCCCTGCGCCGGATCGTCGGTCAGCCGGCCGTGCGAGCCCTTCACGAGCGACGCGTCGAGCGGGATGACGTCGAGCAGGGCGCGCGAGTTGAGCAGCTTTCGCTTCGCGAGAATGCCGCCGACCTTGAGCATCGGGAAGCGGATGGCGGGATCCATGAACAGCTCGACCGGGTCGTAGCCCGGCTTGCGATGGATGTCCACCGTGCGCGCGTAGTCCGGCGCGCGATCGTCGTCGAGCCAGTAGTAGTAGGTGAACCACCGGTCGGCGGCGCTGATCGCGACGAGCTCTCCCGAGCGCGAGTGATCCAGCCCGTGCGCGCGCTTGCCCTCCTCGTCGAGCACCATCTCCACGCCATCAATCCGCTCGAGCAGCGCCTTCACTTCTGCGACCCGTTCGGGTCGCTTCACATAGACGTGCGCGATCTGGTGGTCGGCCATCGCGAACGCTTCCGACGCACCCGCATCGAGCATGTCGCGGCCGAGCTCCGAGCGCGTCTCGATCAATCCCGCCTCGCGCAGGACGCGGTTGATGTGCACCGGACCGCTCACCTTCGTGATGCCGTACTCCGACAGCACGACGACGCGCGCGCCATCTCTCTCTACATGTTCAATCAGTTCCCCACAAATGGCGTCGATCGCGCGGAGATCGCTCGCGAGCTTCGGATCGCCGGGGCCGAGCCGCTGGAGGTTGTAGTCGAGATGCGGGAGATAGACGAGCGTCAGCGACGGATGCCGCGTGTCGTAGACGTGCATCGTGCAGTCGGCGATCCACCGCGACGTCGTGATGTCGGCGCGCGGGCCCCAGTAGTTGAACAGGGGGAAGGTGCCGAACTTCGCGTTCAGCTCGTCGCGCAGCGGCATCGGCTGCGTGTAGACGTCCGGGACCTTGCGACCGTCGGCGGGATACATCGGGCGCGGCGTGACGGTGTAGTCCGCGCCGCTGTACATGTTGTACCACCAGAAGAGCTGCGCGCAGGTGAAGCTCGGATCGGCGCGGCGTGCCGCGTCCCAGATCTTCTCGCCGGCGACGAGGTGGTTGGACTGCTGCCAGAGCCGCACCTCCGACGTGTCGCGGAAGAGCCACCCATTCGCGACCGCGCCGTGATCGCGCGGGAGCAGCCCGGTGGTGAAGGTCGCGTGCACCGAGCAGGTCACCGCGGGGAGCACGGTGCGTAGCGGCCGCAGTCCACCACGCGCGGCGAAGGCGCGCAGATGAGGCGTGTCGTCGCCGATCAGGTCGCTGGTGAGGCCGACGACGAGGAGGGCGACGGTACGCTTCACGCCGCGGCGACCCCCCCTGCGGAAGTCTTTGCGGCCGTGGGGTTACGCGGCGACGAAGTCGCCGCCGACTCCCCGTCCCGGGGAGTCGTGCCGACATCGAACTTCGGCGACTGGCCGAGGAAGGCGATCGGGTTGTGGTAGATGATCCTGTCGATCAGATCGGCGTTGTGTCCGCGCCGCTTCATCGCGAGTGCAAAGTGCGGTACCGCGGTCGGCACGCTCGGCCCCCAGTCGCACGCCGACGCGACGCAGATCCGATCGGTGCCGTAGCGCTCGTACATGTCGATCGCGCGCTCGGGGCTGACCTTCGTCTGCGGGTACAGCGTGAGTCCGGTCCAGAACCCGTTCTCGAGGATCATCGGGAGCGTGTGCTCCTCGGCGTGATCGATCATCACGCGCGACGGGTCGATGCGATCGTACTCGGTGAGGATGTCGACGATCGTCCGCGTCCCCTTGTACTTGTCCTCGAGATGCGGTGTGTGGATGTGGATCAGCTGGTCGTGCTCGATCGCGAGGTCCACGTGATCGCGGAAGGTGGCGATCTCGTTGCGCGTGACGCGATTCAAGCCGATCTCGCCGATGCCGAGTACTGTGGGTGACTCCAGATAACGAGGAATTCTCCGAAGCACCTCGCGCGCGAGCTGGCGGTCCTCACCCTCTTTCGGGTTCAGGCAAAGCCAGGCGAAGTGGCGAATGCCGTAGATGGCGGCGCGCTTCGGCTCGAAGTCGGTGAGCTGGCGGAAGTAGTCCTCGAACCCATCGGCGGAGCTGCGGTCCCAGCCGGCCCAGAAGGCGGGCTCCGTGACGGCGACGCACCCGGTGAGCGCCATGTTCACGTAGTCGTCCGTGGAGCGCGACACCATGTGCGCGTGCAGGTCGATGTAGCGCATCATGCCACTCCCAGGTGCCAGCGGTCGTAGGCACCGCGCGCGCTCTTCACGTCGAGCTTCTCGAGCGGCTCCGTCGTCGGGTCGCTGAGGACCTCCTGGATCCGCTCGACGCGCGTCTGCGGCTCGCCGGAGGCCGAAGGGCGATCGTCGAGCATCCGCAGCGCTTCACGGAAGGCGCGGACGCGGAAGTCGCGCTCCACGAGCGTTGGGTCGGAGCGGTCGAGCCGGTCGAGGAATGCCGCGATCTCGAGCAGGCGCGTCCGATTTTCGATGAAGTATTCGTCGACGAGCTCGCGGCCCGTCTTCGGCGAGGGGATCACTCCGGATGGCACGGGAGCTCTCCTGGTGAGTGGTTCGCAGTCCACGGACGGTCGGGAGGCGACCGTTTTCATCACCTCTCAATGTACTCGGGGGACCAACTCCGGTGTCGGCGCCCCGCGCCCTCACGGGCGGCCCGACGACAAGGCCGCGTACCGCAGGGGCGTCCCTCGCTAGCTTGTCGTGATGACAACGACCAGCCTTGATCGCAGCGCGCCGAGCGCGGCCAGCCTCGATCGCACCACATCGAGCGCGACGATCGTTCCGGTGCTCGCCGCCGTCAGCGTGGGCCATCTGCTGAACGACCTGATGCAGTCGCTCCTCCCGGGCGCCTTTCCCATCCTGCATCGCGACTTCGTCCTGAGCTTCGGGCAGATCGGCCTGCTGTCGCTGGTCTATCAGGTCACCGCCTCCATCCTGCAGCCACTGGTCGGCCTCTACACCGACCACCGGCCGCAACCCTATTCGCTCCCCGTCGCCATGCTGGCGTCGATGACGGGGCTGCTCACGCTCGCCTTCGGGCCCGACTATCACGCGCTGCTCGCCGGCGCCGCCCTGCTCGGCCTGGGCTCGTCGATCTTCCATCCGGAATCTTCCCGGATCGCGCGGCTGGCGTCCGGCGGCGCGCACGGCCTGGCGCAGTCGGTCTTCCAGGTGGGCGGCAACATCGGCTCCGCTCTCGGGCCGCTGGCCGCCGCCTACGTGGTGCTGCCTCGCGGTCAGCACGGGCTGGCGTGGGCTGCACCGGTCGCACTCGTCGGCATGGTCGTCACGACGAGGGTGAGCCGCTGGTACCGCAGCACCGGTCACGCGAGGCGGTCGACGACGCGCGTCGCGGCGCGGCATCCCGCGGTCTCGAACGCACAGATGTGGCGCGCGATGGCCGTGCTCGTGATGCTGCTGTTCTCCAAGTACATCTACCTCGCCAGCATCACCAACTACTACCCGTTCTACCTGATGGAGCGTTTTGGGCTGACGACGAAGGCCGCGCAGCTCTATCAGTTCGTGTTCTTCGCGGCCGTCGCGATCGGGACGATCCTCGGCGGCCCGATCGGCGACCGTATCGGCCGCAAGCGAGTGATCTGGGCTTCGATCCTCGGCGTGCTCCCCTTCACGCTGGCTCTGCCGCATGTCGGCCTCGCGGCGACGGTGGTGCTCAGCGTGATCATCGGTCTGGTCATCTCCTCCGCATTCCCGGCGATCGTCGTCTACGCGCAGGAGCTGATCCCCGGACGCACGGGCATGGTCTCCGGAGTGTTCTTCGGGCTGGCCTTTGGCATCGGTGGCATCGGCGCCGCGCTCCTCGGCGGACTCGCCGATCGCGCCGGCATCGGCTTCGTCTACCAGCTCTGCGCGTTCCTGCCGGCCATCGGGTTGCTGACGGCATTTCTTCCCGCCGTCGAGCACCCGACCCACGACTGACGCCACATGTCCTCGACCACGTCCTCCGTACACCTCAGCTACTGCACGAACATCCATCCCGGCGAGAGCTGGCCGGAGGTCCGCGCCAATCTCGAGCGCTACCTCGTGCCGGTGCGCGAGCGGGTCGCGGCGGGCCGGCCGTTCGGCGTCGGGCTGCGGCTGTCGGGGGAGGCGGCGCGAGCGCTCGCCACTCCGCAGGTGCTCGACGAGCTGCGCGCCTTCCTCGCGGAGCACGACCTCTACGTCTTCACCATCAACGGCTTTCCGTACGGGCCCTTTCACGGGCGCCCGGTGAAGGAGCAGGTCTACCTACCTGACTGGCTCGACCCGGAGCGGCTCGCGTACACGGACCGGTTGGCCGACATCCTCGCCGCGTTGGTCCCCGACGGTGTGGAAGGGACGATCAGCACGGTGCCCGGCGCCTTCGCGCCGCGCGTGCACGGCGACGCCGATCAGGCGCGCATGGCGCGGGCGATGATCGATCACGTCGCGCACCTCGTGCAGATCAAGCGCGACACGGGACGACGTATCGCCCTCGCCCTCGAGCCGGAGCCCTGCTGCTTCCTCGAGACGATCGACGAGTCGGTGAGCTTCTTCGAACAGCGACTCTTCTCCGAGGAGGCGGTGGGCGCGCTGGCGCGGGCGACGGGACTCGCCCGCGGCGACGCCGAGCAGGCAATTCGCGAGCATCTCGGCGTGTGCCTCGACGCCTGCCACCTCGCGGTGGAGTTCGAGGAACCGGCGCGCGTGCTCGCCGCACTCGCCGCGGCCGGCATCCGCGTGCCCAAGGTGCAGGTGACCGCGGGGCTTCGCGTCGTGATCGGAGAGGACGACACGGCGACGCTCGACGCGCTCGGCGCCTTCGCTGACGACGTCTATCTCCACCAGGTCGTGGAGCGTCGGCAGGACGGCACGCTGAAACGGTATCTCGACCTGCCGCAGGCGCTCGCCGCCGCGCGGGGAGTGCCCGGGGAGCGGGAATGGCGCGTTCACTTCCACGTGCCGGTGTTCCGCGAGCGGTATGGTCTCTTCGAGGGAACTCAGGCGTACGTCGCCGAGCTGCTGCGGCTGGTGCGGCAGGGCAATGTCTCGCGGCACTTCGAGTGCGAGACGTACACGTGGGACGTGTTGCCGGAGGAATTCCGAAGAGAGGGGATCGTGGGCGGGATTGCGAGGGAGGTGGAGTGGGCGTCGGCGGTGCTGGGCGCCGCGGGTTAACGGTTTTCAGTTCTCAGCCTGCCTCGGGAAGCTCCTGCGCGACAAGGGGTCAGACACCTTCGGTATCTGACCCCAGCCGACTCGCGCGCTACGCGCGCTTCACCCCTCGTCGCGTTTCCGCCGCCTCGTTCAGCCTGAGTGCTGGCCGCGCTTCTTCCGGCGTCGTCATCCCCTCCTCGCGCGAGCGGCGACGGTAGGGGACGAGATCCTGGCCGAGCACGACGAGGGTGCGGGTCACCACGACGCTGGCGAGTGGCTCGGGGATCGACATCTGACGGACGTACGAGTCGATCGCCCGGTCGAAGGTCATGTCCTCGGCCAACGTGTCGACGAACATCAGCGTGTTGTCGACGTGCGCCCGGATGATCGACTCCTCCGCACGCGCCTGGGCCAGCCGGAGCCGGCGCTCGGCGCTCGGGTCGATCTTTCGCGCGAAGATGGTCTCAGGGAACAGTCGTTTGAGCCAGGTCCACATCGTTCGGTCGTCTGGTTGAGGCGACAGGTGTTAGCGCAGGGAATATACCAGGGGGCGGCCGTCAAGGCCGCCCGTTAACGGTTTTCGGTTCTCGGTTTACAGCCGACGTCGGGAAGCCCTTGCGTCCCGAGGTCCGACCGAAAACCGAAAACCGTGAACCGAAAACACTCCGTCGGACCTGACCAACTCCACGGCCGCCCGGTAAAATCCCGCCCCAATGCGCTCCCCCCACCGGAACCTCACCGTCCAGGTCCTCGTCGCCATCTCCCTCGGAATCCTGCTCGGGCTCGCTGCGCCGGGCGCGGCGCGGGCGATGAGGCCGATCGGCGACACGTTCGTGAATCTGGTGCGGATGGTCATCGCGCCGGTGATCTTCCTCACCATCACGCTCGGCATCGCCAACATGCGCGACCTGAAGAAGGTCGGCCGGGTGGGCGGGAAGGCGCTCCTCTACTTCGAGATCGTGACGACCTTCGCCCTGATGATCGGGCTGATCGTCGTGAACGTGACGAAGCCTGGTGCCGGGCTCGACGTCAGCGCCCTCGCCAAGGGCGACATCTCGAAGTACGCCGAGGCGGGGAAGTCGTTCAGCTTCGTCGAGCTTCTGACGCATGTCGTGCCGGCGAGCGCGGTGGACGCGTTCGCCAAGGGGGACGTGTTGCAGATCGTCTTCTTCGCCGTGATGTTCGGCGCCGCGCTCGCCTCGATCGGCGAGGTCGGCCGGCCGCTGCTCAGGGTGCTCGAGTCGCTCTCGCAGGTGATCTTCAAGATCGTCGCGATGGTCATGACGGTCGCGCCGATTGGCGCGTTCGGAGCGATGGCGTACACGATCGGCACCTTCGGGGTGAACGCGCTGCTCCCGCTCGGCAGGCTGATGCTCGACGTCTACCTGACGATGGCACTGTTCATCTTCATCGTCCTCAACATCATCCTCCGGATCTACGGCTTCTCGCTCTGGCATTACCTGAAGCACATCCGCGAGGAGATCGTGCTCGTGCTCGGCACCTCGTCATCAGAAGCAGCACTACCGAGGATGCTGGAGAAGATGGAGCGCTACGGGTGCGCGAAGTCGGTGGTGGGACTCGTGATCCCGGCCGGCTACTCGTTCAACCTCGACGGGACGTCGATCTACCTGTCGATGGCGGCACTGTTCGTCGCTCAGGCGTTCAACGTCCACCTGAGCATCGGGCAGCAGCTCAGCGTGCTCGGGGTGCTGATGCTGACGTCGAAGGGCGCGGCGGGAGTGACGGGCTCCGGCTTCATCGTGCTGGCCAGCACGCTCGGCGCGATGCGCGTCGTGCCGGTGGAGGGGGTGGCGATCCTGCTGGGGGTGGACCGGTTCATGAGCGAGGCGCGGGCGATCACGAACCTGATCGGGAATGGGGCGGCTACCCTGGTCATTGCGCGCTCGGAGAACGCGTTTTTCCCGCCTTCAACTACCACTCCCAGTAGTGAGTATTCGGTACCAAGTACCCAGACTGGCATACTGCCTCCCGGAATGCGGGGCGAGACAGTGGGGTCAGATACCGAAGGTGTCTGACCTGACCCCTTCGCGCCAAGGGGTCAGAGCCAGGGCTCTGACCCCGGCTCTGACCCCGGGCTCTGACCCGATGTGGCGGTTCAGCTCTCCTGTGATTCGTACATCTCCTTGAGAGAGTTGACCACGTTCGGATCTGCAAGCGTCGTCGTGTCGCCCAGTGCGCGGCCCTCGGCGATGTCGCGCAGCAGGCGGCGCATGATCTTTCCCGAGCGCGTCTTCGGGAGGTCCGCCGAGAAGAGGATGTCGTCCGGGCGGGCGATGGCGCCGATCTTCTCGGCGACGAAGTTGCGCAGTTCCTCGCGCAGCTCGTGGTCGTGCTTGAACCCTTCGCGTAGCGTGACGAAGGCGGCGATCGCCTGGCCCTTCAGGTCGTGCGCCTTGCCGACCACCGCGGCTTCCGCCACGGCGGGGTGCTCGACGAGCGCGCTCTCCACCTCCATCGTCCCGATACGGTGGCCGGCGACGTTGAGCACGTCGTCGACGCGACCGAGGATCCAGAAGTTGCCGTCTTCGTCGCGCTTCGCGCCGTCGCCGGCAAAGTAGAGGTCGGGGCGCCCTTTCCACTTCGAGAAGTACGTCTGCACGTAGCGCTCGTCGTCGCCCCAGATCGTGCGCAGCATCGATGGCCAGGGGCGCGTGAGCGTCAGCAGTCCACCTCCGACGCCGATCTCGGTACCATCTGCGTTGAGGAGCGCCGCGCTGTAGCCGGGGAGGGGCGTCGTCGCGCTGCCGGGCGTGGTCGCGGTGATGCCGGGCAGAGGAGAGATCACGATCGATCCCGTTTCCGTCTGCCACCACGTGTCGACGATCGGACAGCGGTTGCCGCCGATGTGCTCGCGATACCACATCCACGCTTCCGGATTGATCGGCTCACCGACGGAGCCGAGGAGGCGCAGCCGCGAGAGGTCGTGCTTCTTTGGCCACTGCTCGCCCCACTTCATGAACGCACGGATGGCGGTGGGTGCGGTGTAGAGGATCGTCACACCGTACCGCTCGCAGATCTCCCAGAAGCGGTCCTTCTCCGGCCAGTCGGGGGCGCCCTCGTACATCACGCACGTCGCGCCGTTGGCGAGCGGTCCGTAGGTGAGGTAGGTGTGTCCCGTGACCCAGCCGACGTCGGCGGTGCACCAGAAGACGTCTTCCTCCTTGAGATCGAACACGAGGCGCGACGACGTCTGTGCTCCGACGAGGTAGCCCGCCGTGGTGTGGACGATCCCCTTCGGCTTGCCCGTCGTGCCCGACGTGTAGAGGATGAACAGGTTGTCCTCGGCGTCCATCGTCTCTGGTTCGCACCACATGCCCGCCGTGCGCATGAGCCGGTGCCACCAGTGGTCGCGTCCCTCAGTCATCTCAGCGAACGCTTCGCCGCTCGTCGCGCCCGGCCGGCGCTGCACGACGATCACATGCTCGATCGACGGTGTCTCCTCGAGCGCCTTGTCGGCGTTGCGCTTGAGCGGCACGACCTGCCCGCGGCGGTAGCCGCCGTCGGAGGTGATGAGGACCTTGCACTGCGAGTCGTTGATCCGGTCGCGCAGCGATTCGGGGGAGAAGCCGCCGAACACCACGGAGTGGATCGCACCGATGCGTGCGCAGCCGAGCATCGCGATCACTGCTTCGGGGATCATCGGCAGGTAGATCGCGACGCGATCGCCCTTCTTCACGCCGAGCGAGCGGAGGACGTTACCGAACTGATTGACGGCGACGTAGAGGTCCCAGTAGGTGAGCGTGCGCTTGTCGCCCGGCTCCCCCTCGAAGATCAGCGCCGCCTTGTTGCGCCGCGCGGTGCGGATGTGCCGGTCGAGGCAGTTGACCGACACGTTGAGCTTGCCGCCGACGAACCACTGCGCGTGCGGCGGCTTCCAGTCCAGCACGCGCTCGTACGGCTTGATCCACTCCAGCGTCGCGGCCTGCTCGGCCCAGTAGGCCTCGGGGTCGGCGGCGGCGCGGGCGTAGATGCCCGGATCGTTGGGCTGGGCGGCGGCGCGGAAGGATTCGGGGGGCTCGAACTTCCGGTGCTCCTGCAGCAGGGCTTCGATGTCGGAAGACATGTGCGGTCGAGTAGGTGATGTCGGCGTCCAGTCCGAGCATTCTGTCCGCCGGTCGCGCGCGAGGCAAGCGACAGGCGCCATTGACGACCGTGTGTCGGGCTGTAGCCTACCCCTCGCCACCACAAAACTTCCGGAGGACGGATGACAGGTACAGCCGCGAGCCCCCTCGCGAGTTCGGTCCGCTACAACAATGAGTTGAGCGTGGCCGACGTCCGGCGCGTGATCTTCGCGTCGTCGCTCGGTACGGTATTCGAGTGGTACGACTTCTACCTGTACGGCTCGCTCGCGGCGATCATCAGCAAACAGTTCTTCTCCGGGGTGAACCCGACGGCGGCGTTCATCTTCGCCCTGCTCGCCTTCGCGGCGGGATTCGCCGTCCGGCCCTTCGGCGCGCTGGTGTTCGGTCGCCTGGGCGACCTGGTCGGCCGCAAGTACACCTTCCTCGTCACGATCCTCATCATGGGCATGTCGACGTTCATCGTCGGCGTGCTGCCGAGCTATGCGCGGATCGGCATCGCGGCGCCGGTCATTCTCATTCTGCTCCGGCTGCTGCAGGGGCTCGCGCTGGGCGGCGAGTATGGTGGCGCGGCGACGTACGTGGCCGAGCATGCGCCGGGCGGGAAGCGCGGCGCGTACACGTCGTGGATCCAGACGACGGCGACGCTGGGACTCTTCCTCTCGCTGCTCGTGATCCTCGGCTGCCGGCTCTGGCTCGGCACGGAGCGGTTCGAGGCGTGGGGGTGGCGCATTCCCTTCCTCGTCTCGCTCGTGCTGCTGGGCGTGTCGGTGTGGATCCGGCTGAAGCTCAACGAGTCGCCGCTCTTCCAGTCGATGAAAGCGGAGGGGAAATCGTCGAAGGCGCCGCTCCGCGAGTCGTTCGCCAACTGGAGCAACCTGAAGGTCGTGCTGCTCGCGCTGTTCGGGCTGACGGCGGGGCAGGCGGTGGTGTGGTACACGGGCCAGTTCTACACGCTGTTCTTCCTGACGCAGATCCTGAAGGTGGACGCGCAGACGGCGAACCTGCTGATCGCTGCGTCGCTCTTGCTGGCGACGCCGTTCTTCCTCGTCTTCGGGGCGCTGTCGGATCGGATCGGGCGCAAGCCGATCATCATGGCGGGGCTGCTGCTCGCGGCGCTGACGTACTTCCCGCTCTTCCGCGCGATCACGCACTACGCGAATCCCGCACTGGCGGCGGCGCAGGAGAAGGCGCCGGTGACGGTGACGGCCGATCCGAGCACCTGTTCGGTGCAGTTCAATCCGGTGGGGACGTCGAAGTTCACGTCGCCATGCGACGTGGCGAAGGCCGCGCTCGTGAAGCGCGGGGTGCCGTACTCCAACAACGGCAACGTCGACGCGGGGCAGCCGGCGGCTGCACCGGGCACGTCAGCTCTCGAGCGCGTCGCGCGCATCGCGGTGGGCCCCACGGTGATCCCGTCGTACGACGCCACCGCCGCAGATGCGAAGGCACAGAGCGCGGCATTCGACAAGTCGCTCGACGCCGCACTGAAGGCGGCAGGCTATCCCGCCAAGGCCGCACCCGAGCAGATCAACAAGCCGATGGTCACGCTGCTGCTCTGGATCCTCGTGATCTACGTGACGATGGTCTACGGCCCGATCGCGGCGATGCTGGTCGAGCTGTTCCCGACGCGCATTCGCTACACGTCGATGTCACTCCCCTATCACATCGGCAACGGCTGGTTCGGCGGCTTCCTCCCGCCGATCTCCTTCGCGATCGTCGCGGCGACGGGGAGCATCTACTCGGGGCTCTGGTATCCGATCGTCGTCGCCGTGATCACGCTCGTCATCGGCATGCTGTTCGTGCACGAGACGAAGGATGTGGATATCGGGCATGAAACGCTCGGGCGGTAATGAGCGAATGAGGGAATGACGGAATGCGCAACGGCCTCGGGAGGCTTCTGCGTGACAAGGGGTCAGAGTCGTTGACTCTGACCCCAGCCGTTTTCCAACTCACCAACTCGCCGCACTTCAGGGCACCGCGACCTGCTGGACCTTCACGGTCATGTCTCCCAAGCCATTGGTGACGACGAGAGTGACAGTGTAGGTACCGGCCGACGCCCAGGTGTTGCGCACCGTCGGTGTCGTATGGGTCTCGCTGCGACCGTTCCCCCAGTCCCACTTGTACGACACGATGCCAGCGGGATCGGTCGAAGCGCTCGCGTCGAACGCGCACTGATGGGGCAGCGCCTGGCCACTGCACGTCCAGGTGAAGCTCGCCTTCGGCGGGATGACCGTGACGGTGATGGATGTCGAGGCCGTGGCGCCCTTCGAGTCGGTTACCGTAACGGTGATCGTGTGCGTGCCGAGGGAGAGGGTCGATACGGTGATTGAAGACCCCGTTCCGAGGAAGCCGTCGATGCTGCTCGTCCACGAGTAGCCCGGGTTGGGAATGACCCCGTCCTCCGGGTCCATGCCGATTGCTTTGAAGTCGATGGGACCCTGTTGAAAGGTGCCGCCCTGGCCATAACCAGGATACATCTGCACCGTGGGCGGCTTGTTGGGGCCGACCTGCACCCGCATCGAGGTGGTGCCTGAGAGGCCGCCGGCGTCGGAGACGGTGAGTGTCACGGTATACACGCCAGGAGACGCCCAGGTGTTGCGCACGGTGGGAATCGACCACGTCTCGCCGCGACCATTGCCCCAGTCCCACTTGTACGAGACGATGCCGGCGTCGTCGGTCGAGCCACTCGCGTCGAACGCGCATTGAGTGGGATTGGACTGTCCGACGCAGTTGACGGTGAAGCGCGCGACGGGCGGCTTGTTTCCACCCTGCGTCACCGTGAGCTGCACGAGCCGCGGCATCCCGTAGTTCTGCGTTCCGGTCAGCGTCTGGAGGTTGTCGTTCAGCCGCTTCACCTCGGGCACGCCGGCGACGTTGCTGATATCCTCCATGCCGTCCGTCTGCGTCCAGAGGAAGGCGTGCGTCGAGCCATCGGCGAGGGTGCTGCTGCCGACGACGTTGCCCTTGTTGTTCAGTCCCGTCGGTGCGCTGGTCGCACCGCCAAGGGTGCCGAGATCGAGGAGTCCCGAGCTCGGCGTGTAGAGGAAGGCATGCGACTGCCCGCTCGGCGCCACGTACGTGCCGCTGATCTGACCGGCGTCGTTGATCTCGACCACGCTCGTGATGTTCGCGTCGATCGTGACGTTGAGGTCGACCATGCCACCACTGGCGGTCCAGCTGAAATAGTGCGTCGCCGCATCGCCGGACGTCTGGCTCCAGCCGATGACCTGCCCGGCGTTGTTGATGTCGACCGCTTTGCTGTGCGTGCCGCCGAGCGTGCCGAGGTCCTGGATGACGTCCGACGGACTCCAGATCACGGCATGGTTGGGGAACCCGCCTCCCTGGCTGCTCCAACCGGCGATCTGTCCGGCGTTGTTGATCGCGAGGCCCTGCGCCTGCACCTGGCTGGGAATCGTCGCCGGAAGGGTGGGGAGGTTGACGATCGTGTCGCCGGTTGCACGGAACGCGCGCTTGGCGTCGATGCCCTGCCCGAAACTCTGTCCCGTGATGACGCCCGCATCGTTGATGTCGATCCCGAACTGGTCTCCGCCGCAGCATGTGGCGCTGACGAGCGTGGCGCCGGTGGCGGCGCTCCAGCGAAACACTCTCGCGTCGCCCCCATAGTAGTTCGCTGGCTGCCAGGCGCCGGTGACCTGTCCCCCGCTGTTCAAGCCGAGCGCATAGCCGATGGTCTGTTGGTTCCCCGGATCCGCGATCGGGAAGAGATTCGTGCCCGTGCCGCCAGTCAGCACGAGCGCCGGCTTGCCGGGCGCGATGCGGTTCGGTGGCAAGGTGGGAGTGACGTCCTGGCACGCGGCGCCAGTGACGATGGCGAGGACTCCGACCGCGCGAACGACCGCGCGTGCGGAGGTGGACGGGCGTCCGATGGCGGACGCCGTGCGCAGCGAACGACCTGCGAGGCGCATCGGTGATGGGGTGACGTCGTGAAGAGGCGCGACATCATCCCACCGACGTGGGAGCGCCGGGCCGCAACGGCTCGAGCGAGAAGCAACTGGAGCCTTGCGCAAAAGGTGGTCCGTGCGTGAGACGGGAAAATTCTTTCCCGCGACGTGCGCGGGCGTGAAACGGTGCGGAGAAGCGGAAATACGAACGGCCTCGGGAAGCAGTTGCCTCCCGAGGCCGAAGTCGTTGACCAACTCACCAACTCACCAACTCACCAACTCACTGCCGTCAGGGCACCGGCACGTGGAACCTGAACACCGCGATCTGCCCGTGCTCGTCTGTCACGCGAAGCGTGACGAGGAATATGCCGGCCGAATGCCACGTGTTGCGCACTGTCGGATGGGTCTTGGTCTCGCTGCGGCCGTCGCCCCACTCCCACCGGTACGACACGATCTTCGAGCCGGACGTCGAACCGCTCGCGTCGAACGCACACTGGTGGGCGTTCCCCTGGTCCTTGCAGGTGAACGTGAATGTGGCGACCGGCCCCTGTCCATTCGTGATCTGCAGCTGCACGAGCTGCGGCCGAAGTGTGCCCGTGCGCGGGAGTATCGATGGCGGAAGCGTACCCGTGAGCGTCTGGAGGTTGTCGTTGAGGCGCTGCACTTCGGGCACGCCGGACGCTGCGGTGATGTCCTCCATCCCGTTGGCGGCGGTCCACAGGAATGCGTGGGTCGCGGGGTCGGCGATGGTGCTGCTGCCGACGACATCGCCCTTGTTGTTGAGTCCAGTGGGCGCGCTCGTCGTGCCGCCGAGCGTGCCAAGGTCTTTCAACCCGGAACCTGGCGTGTAGAGAAAGGCGTGCGACTGTCCGCCCGTCGTGAACGTGCCGATGATCTGGCCGGCGTCGTTGATCTCGACGACGTTCGTGATCGCGGCGTTGACTGTCGTGTTGAGGTCCTGCATCCCGCTGCCGGAGGACCAGAGGAAGAAGTGCGTCGCGGCGTTGCCGGTGGTCTGGCTCGAGCCGATGACCTGACCGGAGGCGTTGATGTCGATGGCTTCGCTATTCGATCCGCCGAGCGTGCCGAGATCCTGGATGACGCCCATCGCGCTCCAGAGCACGGCGTGTCTCGCGAAACCGGGAGTGGGGCTCGCGCCGACGACCTGGCCGGCGTTGTTGAGCGCGACGGCGCCCGCATTCTGCTCAGGGTCGGCGCCGGGGAGGATGGAGAGGAGGGTCGGTGACGAACCGGATGCAACGAAGCCGCGGTTGCCCGTCACTATGTTGACGTTTGCGGTTCCCGCGATGACGCCGGCGTCGTTGATGTCGTTCCCCCACATCGTCGTGCAGCATCCGGTGATGAGACTCGCGCTGGTGCCGGAGGACCACCGAAACGCTTTGAAGTCGTTCTGCAGCGAGCTCAGGACCGCGGAGCCGGTGACCTGGCCGGAAGCGTTCAACCCGATCGCGACCCCAACCGGCTGAAAGTCGCCCGGGGGCACGGTCGGGAAGATCTCCGTCCCGGTGGCACCGACGAGGGTGAAATTGGGCGACGGGGCGGCGAGCTCGCGCGGAGCGGTGGGAGCATCGGCGCGACACGCCGTGATGAGCGCGAGCGCAACGGCGCCAACTGCAACCCGCTGTGCGAGCGAGACGGGGAAGCGAGCTTTGCGCTCCGTGGGAGCGGGGACGATGCCGGCGCAACGCAGCGACCGGCGCGACGACATGAGTCGCACGGTGATACCTCCGATGCTCTGGCTTCGAGCGTCGGCGGCGAGCTCGCACGCGGGCTGCGTGCGATGTGGCCGAGCACGAAGCGCGCGCACGATGCAGCGACAAGCGGGCCATCGCCATCGGGAAAGTGCCTAATGACGATGCTTGAATGCCGGACAGCCTCAGGAAGGCAGAGCCTCCTGAGGCCGTCGTCATTCACCACCTCTACGCGCCAAGGGGTCAGACACCTTCGGTATCTGACCCCAGCATTCCGGGAGTCAGGGAACGACCACCTGCTGGCTGGTCACCTCGGTCTGCCCGTCCGTGTCAGTCACCCGCAGCGTGACGGTGTACGTACCAGGTTCCTTCCAGGTATTGCGCACAGTCGGATTGTTCCTCGTCTCGTGCCGGCCGTTGCCCCAATCCCACAGGTACGACACGATGCCCACGTCATCGGTCGAGCCGCTCGCGTCGAACGCACACTGGTGCGCGTGTCCGTGTTCCTTGCACGAGTAAGTGAACGCGGCCACGGGACGCGTGTGATCGACGGCGCCCACCGTCACCTGCTTCGTAACGATGCCGAAGCGGCCCGGGTTGTGTGAGTCGAGTACCTCGAGCGTGACAGAGTAGGTGCCGGGCTGCGCGTAGGTGTGGCTGGGTGCCACGACGGCGAACGCCGTCTGGCCGTCACCGAATTTCCAGCTCATTTGCAGGGGCAGCGCGTCGCTCGTCGAGGCGCTCCCATCGAAGCTGCAGGTGAGCCCGACGCAGCTCGCGGCGAACGACGCGATCGGGAAATCCGTGATCGTGAGCGTCTTCGAGACCGAGTTCTTCAACCCCTGTGCGTCGGTCACGGTCAGGGTCACGGTGCGCTGCCCCGCATGCGGATAGGTGACGGTAACCTTCGCTCCGGTCGCCGAGCCACCCGGATACACGTCGAGGTTCCAGGCGTACGTGAGCCCGGGCTTGTCGTCGAGCGAGCCGCTCCCGTCCAGCACACAGGTGAGGCCGTTGCACTCTACCCCGATGACGGCGGTGGGCGGCGTGTTCGACTGCGTGACCTGCAGCTGGACGAGCCGTGGCCGCAGTGCTGCAGTGCGCGGCAGCGTCGACGGTGGGAGCGTGCCGGTGAGCGTCTGCAGCTTGTTGTTGAGCCGCTGCACTTCCGGTGCGCCGGTGAGTGCGGTGATGTCCTCCATCCCCTCGGCGGCGGTCCAGAGGAAGGCGTGCGTCGAGCCGTCGGAGAGCTTGCTGCTGCCCACCACGTCGCCGTTGTCGTTGAGACCCGTGGGCACGCTCGTCGTGCCGCCGAGCGTGCCGAGATCGCGCAGCGCTGAACCCGGCGTGTAGAGGAAAGCATGCGACTGTCCGCCCGTCGTGTACGTGCCGATGATCTGGCCGGCGGCATTGATCTCGACGACGCTCGTGATGGACGCGTCGACGGTCGTGTTGAGGTCCTGCATGCCCGAGCCGGACGTCCAGAGGAAGTAGTGCGTCGCCGCGTCGCCGGCGATCTGGCTCGACCCGATGACCTGTGCGGCGCTGTTGATGTCGATCGCCAGGCTGCGCGAACCGCCGAGCGTGCCGAGATCCTGAATGACACCAGCCGGGCTCCAGAGCACGGCGTGCGCCCCGAAGCCGGGGGCGTCGCTCACGCCGACGATCTGGCCTGCGTTGTTGATCGCGAGAGCGCTGGCGTCCGGCTCCCCCGCCAGGTCGACGCCAGGGAGGATGGAAAGGCGCGTCGTCGTGGACCCCGTGGCAACGAAGCCGCGATTGCCGAAGATGCCGCTGTTCTGTGTCACGCCGACGATCACGCCGGCATCATTGATGTCGTTCCCCCACATCGTGTCGCCCGGGCCGGTGAGACGCTCGGCGCCGGTGGCGGCGGACCAGCGGAACGGCTTGTAATCGTCTACCCCTGGGAAGACGGCGGAACCGGTAACCTGGGCGGCGTTGTTCAATCCGACCGCGACGCCGACCGTCTGGGTCTCGCCGACGGGGACGGTCGGGAAGATCTGCGTCCCCACGCCTCCGGTGAGGGTGAGATCTGGCGGCGTCGGGCTCGGCCCCCGGGGATCGGTGAGCACGTCGCCGCGACAGGCCGAGAGCATCGCAAGGAATACGAGGCCGCCGACGGCAGGGGCGAACGACGAGCGAGAGCGAAAGGCGCGCGGCGTAACCGCGACCCGAGCGAGATGACGAGGCAAGCGCATCGGCGAGACGATGAAGGAGTGCTTCGCATCGTGAACCCTCCGATTGCTCGGAGCGCCGGCTTCGACGTGCGTCCACGGTGCGGGTCGGACGGACCGTGGCAAAGCAATAACTACACCGATGTTTGTGAGGCCGATCACCTTTTAGCGAGATGCGCGCAAAGCGTCGATCCGCTCGGCGGACAAATGTGAGATGCCCCTGTGGGGATCGCGTGCTGTCGGAGCGAGGTGCTCGGGTGCAATGAATGGTAGAGTTCGACTGCATCCTCCTCGTTGTCGAAGGTGACCCGGCGTGTTCGGGCGTGGCGAGCGTGCAGCAGCAACTGCGGCCGTGGACCGACGCTAATCGCGGGGACGTGTGAATGCGGGGATGGGGAAGTGCGGCTCGGTGTGAGTCGCTCCGCTCCGAGCGCTGCGAGTCGAGGGATCTGCACCACAGACTGCGTGGATGCGAAACGGCCCCGGAGCGCAGGAGCGCTCCGGGGCCGTTCAACCAACTCACCAACTCACCAACTCACCAACTCACCAACTCACCGACTCACCAACTCACCGCCGTTTAGCTGCATACGCCGCCATGTCCGCCTCGGAGAGCATCATCTCCAGCGTGCGCGGCTCGCTCGGCGTCCACGCGACGCCGCCGACGGCGAGCGAAACCTGGTAGGGCCGGTCGGGCTGAGCGTTGCGCTCGCTCTGCCACTTCCCGACCCGACGGACCATGATCTCGAGCGCTTCGGGGGGCGCATCCGGAGCGAGGACCGCGAACTCGTCGGGGCCGATGCGGCCGATGATGTCCGCCGAGCGGAAGCTGTGGGTGAGGATCCAGGCGGCGTCGTAGATCGCCGCGTCACCGGCCGGTCGACCATGGGCCTGATTGATCGCGTTGAGCCCCTCGAGGTCGGCGATGAAGACGAGAAAGGTGCGATCTCCCCGTTCCGCGGCGCGGGCCAGCGGCTCGGCGGCGCTGAGGAAGCCACGCCGGTTGAACAGACCGGTGATCTCGTCGCGCGTCGCGAGGCGATCCAGGTCCTGCTGCTGGTGGGTCCGCTCCATGGAATAGCGCACCACGCGCCGGAGCGTGCGCGCCGTGAGCTCGTCCTTGCCGATGAAGTCCTGCGCCCCGGCCTGGAGCGCGGTAGCCTCGATGTCCGGCCCCTCGTCCGCGGTGAGCAGTACGACCGGCACGAAGGCGAACCGTTCGCGCAGACGGTGCAGCGTCTCCAGCCCGTGCGCGTCGGGGAGGGTGAGATCCAGGAGGATCAGGTCGGGAGTCTCGGTCAGCGCACATGCTGCCTCGAGCGTCTCCACGTGCCTCAGGCGCCAGTTCCACCCCGCGGGCGCCGACTGCAGCGCGGAGGTCGCGAGGTCGATGTGGTCGGGATCATCCTCGACGAGGAGGATGTTCAGGATAGAGTCGTCGCTATTCATCGCACAATCGACGACCGCGGCGCTCCCCCTGTCACGCAGTCGGGGTCAGACTCCGGGTCAGACCCAGGGTCTGACCCCGACTCAGCTACTCTGTCAGCCCCCGCATCACCGCAATGAGGTCCGCTTTCCCCTCGAAGCCGATCCCCGGCAGGTCGGGGAGGACAACATGTCCCATCTCGACGCTGACCCCGTCGGGAAAGCCGCCGAAGGGCTGGAAGAGATCCGGATAGCTCTCGTTCCCGCCGAGTCCGAGGCCGGCCGCGATGGCGAGCGACATCTGGTGGCCGCCGTGCGGGATACAGCGGCGTGGCGACCATCCCAGCTCGTGCAGCACCTCGAGGGTGCGCTGATACTCGCAGAGGCCATAGGACAGCGCGCAGTCGAACTGGAGCCAGTCCCGATCGGGGCGCATGCCGCCATAGCGGAGGAGATTCCGCGCGTCCTGATGGCTGAAGAGGTTCTCGCCGGTCGCCATCGGGCCGGGATAGTGCTCGGCCAGCGCGGCCTGGAGTGCGTAGTCGAGCGGGTCGCCCGCCTCCTCGTACCAGAAGAGGGGATAGTCGCGCAGCAGGCGCGCATAGGCGATCGCGCCGTCGAGATCGAGCCGCCCGTTGGCGTCCACCGCGAGCTGCGCGTCGTCGCCCAGCTCGTCGAGCACGGCCTCGATCCGCTCCCGGTCGAGGTCGAGGCCCGAGCCGATCTTCATCTTCACCACGGTGTAGCCTCGGTCGACGTAGCTCCGCATCTCGCGCCGGAGCGCGCCGAGGTTCTTGCCAGGGTAGTAGTAGCCGCCGGCGGCGTACACGAACACGCGCGGATCCGGCGCGACGCCATGCCGCTCGGCGAGGAGCCGGAAGAGCGGCATGCCGGCGATCTTCGCGACGGCGTCCCACACGGCCATGTCGATCGTGCCGACGGCGACGGAGCGCTCGCCGTGGCCGCCGGGCTTCTCGTTGCGCATGAGCGCGGCCCACACGCGATCGGGGTCGAAGTTCGTCCCCACGTCGTCGAGCAGCGACACTGGATCGGCAGCGAGGAGTCGCGGGGCGAAGCGCTCGTTGATCAATCCACCTTGCCCGTAGCGCCCGTTCGAGTTGAAGCCGTATCCGACGACGCGCCGCCCATCGCGCACGACGTCCGTCACGAGCGCGACGAGCGACAGCGTCATCTGCGAGAAGTCGATGTACGCGTTGGCGATCGGGGAGGCGATCGGGAGGGTGCGTTCGTGGATCGAGAGGATCTTCATGTCGTTTCGCCCTTCAACTACGGAACGCGGATCTGGAACGGCGATCACGCCGAAAGGGCAGGATCGCGCCGTGCTGGCGGAGAGATCTCTCCACCGCAGCCTCAAGAAAAGTGTGGGATTGTGGATGGAGAGGAACAGTGCGCTGGTGCAGAGGGCTCGACCCCGAGAGGAGCAGATCCTGCCGTTTCCGCGGAATCGCAGTCAAAGATCCGCGTTCCGTCGTTCGGCCAGCAACGCAGATCTATATCTCGATGCGGTGTATGCGCCCGATCACCAACGTGTACGACAACGCCCCGACCAATCCGGCAAGTGAGACATAGGCCAACACCCACTCGAACGATCCGGTTTCGCGGAGGATGTAGCCGATGAGGATCGGGGTGACGATCCCGGCGATGTGGCCGGTGAAGTTGATGATCCCGCCGGTCGTTCCCATCATCGAGCGCGGCGCGACCTCGGCGATGATCGACCAGGAGTTGGACGACACACCCTGCGCGAAGAACGCAAAGGTCAGGATCGCGAGCGCGAGCGCAGTGCCCGAGACGTAGTTCACGAGCACGATGCTCGATGCGCCGAGGAAACCGGTGACGATGGGAATCTTGCGCGCGGCGGAGATGCCTGTGCCGCGCCGCAGCAGCCAGTCGGACCACGCGCCGCCGAGCATGACGCCGATCGTCGCGGCCACATAGGGGAGCGACGTCGCAGCGCCTGCCTTGAGCGACGTGAGCCCGCGCTGCTGCACGAGGTACGTCGGGAACCAGGTGAGCAGGAAATAGAGCGACGACATCACGGCGAACTTGCCGAGTCCGAGCGCCCAGACCTGTCGCTCTCGCAGCAGTCGCGCGATCTGTGCGCGCGTCACCGTCTCGCGCGGCGCCATCTCCGTCAGTGCACCGCCTGCCGTGATCAGTGCGAGCTCCTCGGCGTTGGCGCGCGTGCTCTGTCGCGGCTCGCGATACACGGCGAACCAGGCGATCGCGCTGAGGATGCCTGCAACGCCGGTCGCCAGAAATACCGAACGCCAACCGTGATTGACGGCCATCCAGAAGAGCAGGGGCGAGAGCAGCGCCGAGCCGACGTACTGTCCCGATGCATACGTCGACGTCGCTCGGCCGCGCTCGCGCTGCGGGAACCAGGTGGAGACGACGCGGTTGTTGACCGGGAAGGCCGGTGCTTCCGCGAGGCCGACAGCGAAACGGAGCCCGAACAGCGACGCGAACGCGCTCACGACGCCGAGTCCGAGTGTCGAGAGCGACCACGCGAGCTGCGCGATACCGTAGACGAGGCGCGAGCCGAAGCGGTCGATGAGGTAGCCGCCCGGCAGGTTGGCGATCGCGTAGCTCCACGCGAAGGCGGAGAAGAGCAATCCCATCTGCACCGGGTCGAGGCCGAGCTCCTTCGACAGGAAGGGCGCGACGATCGACAGGTTCGAGCGGTCGACGTAGTTGATCGTCGTGGCGACCCAGAGCAGCGAGAGCATCGTGACG
>DASVNI010000497.1:0-4287 GCA_036383935.1 Gemmatimonadaceae bacterium
GGAGTGCTGCGCGCTGTGCTGTTGTTCTTGAACTTCGCGATCGCCGCGCGCGTGAACTCGGACAGCACCAGCGAGCCGCTCATCTTCGCGCGCGCTGCGAGCAGTGTCTCCCACTGTTCCGTGCCCTCCCAGAACACGCGCTTCATCCCCGCCATCGCATCGGGGTTCGACGACGCCAGCTTGCCGGCCAGCGCGTTGAGCTCCGCGTCCATGTCGGCGACGTCAGCGAACACGCGCGCGTAGAGTCCGTGCCGCTCGCACCACGCGGCGTCCCGCCAGTCGGTGTCGACGGCCATCGCGGCGTATGGCCCGGAGCCGATGCGTCGTTCGATCACGGGACCGACGACGAAGGGGCCGATCCCCACCGCGAGCTCGCTCAACTTGGCCGATGCGCCCTCGACGGCGAACGCGTAGTCCGCCGCCGCCGCGATGCCGACCCCGCCGCCGGTCGTGCGGCCCTGCACGCGCACGATCACCAGCTTCGGCGCGCGCACCATCGCGAGGATGACCTGTGCGAACCCGCTGAAGAACTGCGCGCCCTCCTGCTCGGTCGCGATGTCGATCAGCTCGTCGAACGACGCGCCGGCGCAGAACGCCCCGTTCCCCTCGCTGCGCAGCACGATCACGCGGGCCGCGGGATCGCGGCCCATCCAGTGGACGGCATCCGCGAGTCGGCGGAGCAGCGCGCCCGGCAACGAGTTGCTCTTGGGGTGGGAGAAGCGAATCGTCCCCACGCCCTCGTCGATCGTGAGCGTGACGTCGCCTCCGGCAACTGACGTCCCCGTCACCGCTGGCCTCGTGAGCATGAACGCAAGATAAATCGACGTCGCGAGCGCCGTCGATTGTCCGTTTGTATCACTGAGGTGTACATTCTCGCGCAGGTCAATCTCTTGCCCCACATGGCGTTGGACGGAAAGCTAGAGCTTGTCGAGCCCGCTCGCACGCCACTGGAGTCGATCATGACGCAGACGCGCTCAGCGCCGCAGGACGATCCCGAGAAGGTTGCCGAGTTCGAGGCCCGAATCGCTGCCGGCCAGAGCATCGAGCCGAAGGACTGGATGCCGGCGCGCTATCGGCGCCAGCTCGTCCGCATGATGTCGCAGCACGCGCACTCGGAGATCGTCGGGATGCTCCCCGAGGGGAACTGGATCACGCGCGCGCCGAGCCTGCGCCGCAAGATCTCGCTCATCGCCAAGGTACAGGACGAGGCTGGACACGGCCTCTACATCTACTGCGGCACCGAGACACTCGGCGTCGATCGCGCCGAGCTGATCCAGCAGCTGCTCGACGGCACGGCGAAGTACTCGAGCATCTTCAACTATCCCACGCTGTCGTGGGCCGACATCGGCGTCATCGGCTGGTTCGTCGACGGAGCAGCGATCGTGAATCAGACCGTGCTGGCCAAGGCGTCGTACGGCCCGTACGCGCGCGCGATGATCCGCATCTGCAAGGAAGAGAACTTCCACAAGCGGCAGGGCTACGAGATCGTCGCCACGCTCGCGAACGGGACGCCCGCGCAAAAGGCGATGGTACAGGACGCCGTGAACCGCTGGTGGTGGCCCTCGCTCATGATGTTCGGCCCGGGCGACGCCAACTCACCGAACACGGCGGAGCTCATCAAGTGGAAGGTGAAGCGCAAGACGAACGACGAGCTGCGCCAGCGCTTCGTGAACCTCACCGTGCCGCAGGCCGCCGCGGTGAACCTCACCCTTCCCGATCCCGACCTCGTGTACGACGAGGAGACGGAGAACTGGCAGTTCGGTCCGATCGACTGGGACGAGTTCAACCAGGTGCTGCGCGGCAACGGCCCGTGCAATCGGGAACGCCTCGCCGCGCGTCGCAAAGCGCACGACGAGGGCGCGTGGGTGCGCGAGGCCGCGAGCGCGTACGCGGCCAAGCAGCGCGCCAAGCAGGCCTCCGAGGCGGCGTAGCATGGCAGACCAGCTCGATCCGGCGCAGTCCGTGGCCGAGCAGGCGGCCACGATCCCCGGCGACGGCCAGTGGCCGGTATGGGAAGTGTTCACGCAGAGCGCGGAGGGCGCGCCGCACGAGCACGCCGGATCCGTGCACGCCACCGACGCCGAGCATGCGCTGCAGAACGCGCGCGACGTCTACGCGCGTCGCGGCGAGGTGATCTCGCTCTGGGTGGTGCCGAGCGCCGCGATCACGGCGTCGACGCGTGGTGACGCGGGACCGTTCTTCGATCCCGGCGCGGACAAGGCGTACCGCCACCCGCAGTTCTACAAGGTGCCACGCGGGGAGCGCGGGCTGTGACTGCTCCCTCCGTCCTTCCGTCGCCACCGCCGGCGCCGCACGACGAGCTGGAGCTGCTGCTGCGCCTGGGCGACGACCGGCTCGTGCTCGGCCATCGCCTCAGCGAATGGTGCGGCCACGCGCCCATCCTCGAGGAGGACATCGCGCTCGCCAACGTCGCCCTCGACCTGCTCGGCCAGGCGACGATGCTGCTGCGTCGAGCAGGCGAGGTGGAAGGGAAGGGGCGCGACGAGGATGCGCTCGCCTACTGGCGTGAGGCGGTCGAGTTCCGCAACTGCCTGCTCGTCGAGCAGCCGAACGAGGACTTCGGCTTCACGATCGCGCGCCAGTTCCTCTTCGATGTGTATGCGGTCGTGACGCTGGATGCCCTGTCGCGCAGCACGAACGCCGAGGTCGCGGCGATCGCCGCGAAGTCGCTCAAGGAGGCGAAGTACCACGTCCGCCACAGCGGCGAGTGGATGCTCATGCTGGGCGACGGCACGGAGGAGAGCCATCGGCGCGTGCAGCGCGCGCTCGACGAGCTCTGGCGCTTCACTCCCGAGCTCTTCGCCGCGGACGACGTCGCCGCTCGTCTCGCCGCGCAGGGGATCGGGCCAGATCTCCCCGCGCTTCGTGCGCAGTGGCACACACTCGTGAGCGAAGTCGTGGAGCGAGCGACGCTGACGCTGCCACATGAATCGTCGCACACGCCGCACCTGCACGGCGGGCGCACGGGGATGCACAGCGAGCATCTGGGGCACCTGCTCGCCGAGATGCAGATCGTCGCGCGCTCGCACCCGGGAGCGAAGTGGTGAGCGACTCTCTCGCATCGCCCCCGTCGCGCGCGGCGATCCTCGAGATTCTCGACACGGTGAAGGATCCCGAAGTGCCGGTGCTCAGCGTCCGCGAGCTGGGGATCGTCCGTAACGTCGAGGTCGATGCGTCAGGCGCTGTGACGGTGACGGTGACGCCGACCTACTCCGGATGTCCGGCGATCCAGGTGATCGAGGACGACATCCTCGCCGCGCTCGCCGACGCGGGCATCACGAACGCGCGCGTCGTCACGAGCTACGCGCCCGCCTGGACCACGGACTGGATCGGCCCCGACGCGCGCGCGAAGCTCAAGGCCTACGGCATCGCCCCACCGCGGCCGGTGGAGCAGGGAGGACTGGTGCAGCTCCTCCGCGCCCGCACCGCACCGCCCTGCCCCTACTGCGACTCCCGCGACACCGAGATCCGGAGCGAGTTCGGGCCGACTGCGTGCAAGTCGGTCTGCTGGTGCCGGAGCTGTGGGCAGCCGTTCGAGGAGTTCAAGTCGTTCTAGATCGTCGCGGTAGGCTCCGCGGCGCGGCGTTCCGATGGCGGGCCAAACGACGGAACGCGGATCTTGAACGGCGATGACGCAGAAAGGGCAGGATGGCTCGAACTTTCCTGAGGGAGAGCTGACTGGCGCGATCATTGGCGCCTTCTACGAGTGTTACAACGGTCTCGAGTTCGGATATCTCGAATCAGTCTATCGACGCGCGCTCGTTGTGGAGCTGCAAGCGCAAGGACACTCCTGCGTACAAGAGGGACTGATCGAAGTCCTCTACAAGGGTGCTTGTGTTGGGACGTTCAGGTACGATCTACTCGTAGACGGGAAAGTACTCGTCGAAGTGAAGGCGACGGACATTCTCGCGCCCATCGCGAAGCGTCAATTGCTCAACTACCTGCGGGGCACGGGGCTCGAAGTCAGCTTGTTGCTACACTTCGGCCCCAATCCTCGAGTCTTTCGATGCGTTTACAGTTGATTCCTCGACTAACGAGAAGGGCAGGATCTGCTCACCGAGCAAATCCTGCCCTTTCCGCGAGATCGCAGTTCAAGATCCGCGTTCCGTGGTTGGGAGGGCCTATACCACCTGTCCCTTCCACCGCCCCTTCCGGAACACGAATGCACTCACGACTGCGAGCGTCGAGAACGCGACCGTCATCGCGATGAACACCCCCGACGCGCCGAGCCCCGTCTGGTGCGACAACAGCCACGCGAGCGGGATC
>DASVNI010000498.1:0-3260 GCA_036383935.1 Gemmatimonadaceae bacterium
GCGCGGGCGCCCGCTTGTTCGCTCTTGACCTGCGCCAGCTCGGGGCGGTCGCGCTGCGTCGCGCTCAGCTCGCGCTCGCGGTGCACGTTCTCGGCGATCTCGCCGCGCACGTGCGACCAAGGAAGGAAGGGACGGGGAAGGATGAAGCCGGCCGAGAAGAGCGCACCGGAGCCATGGGGTCCGTAGTCTTTCGTAGCGCCGAGTGCGAAGTCGGGCATCCAGTACTCCCGCGCCAGGTTCGTCGAGGCGCGGGCGCCGGCGCGTTCGCTCGCCACCTGCGCCAGCTCGGGGCGGTCGCGCTGCGCGTCGCCCAGCAGCGCCTCGAGGGCGGGCAGGGGTGGCGGGACGGAGAGCGAGTCGCCGGGGATGACCGGCGCACCCACCGGCCGGCCCATGAGCCGATCGATCGCGTCCACCGCGACGGACACGTCGCGCTCGCTGGCGATCAGATCGTTCTCCGCCTGGGCGAGGGCGACCTTGGCGCGGATGACGTCGAGCCGCGGAACCGTACCCGCGTCGAAGCGCGCCTGCGTCTTCTTCAGGAAGTCCGCGGCGAGGTCGCGCGTCAGCTTGAAGTCGTCCCGATGCTTGACGGCGACCAGCAGCGAGTCGTAGCTACGGGACGTCTGCGCCGCGATCTGTTGCCGCAGCGCCGAGTACCCCGCCTCGAACGACTTGATGTCCGCCGTGCCGATCGAGTTCTTGAGGCGGAACTTGTCCGGAAAGGGGATCGCGACCGTGAGCGCCGCGTTGCGCTCGCCGGCGAGCCCGAAGTCCAGGAAGCCCGGCTGGTTGTCGAGCGAGTACGAAAGGACGGGGTCGGGAAGCGCGATGGCCGACACGCGCCGTGCGCGTGCCTGTGCCGTCTGCTCGCGACCGACCTCGAGCTGCGGATTGTTGTTCAGCGCAGCGACGATCGCTGCGCGTCGAGTGAGAACGACGGAATCGCCCCTGGCGGGTCCCGGCGTCTGCGCGCCAAGCGCTGTGGCATAGCATGCCACGGCGAGCGCTGCCGTAATGTTGTGCATTGCACTCTGCGTGAGGTGACGGACGCCCGCCGCAGGGGTGCGGTGCGGACGTCAGACGATCGGCTCAGGCGGAGTGAGGTGGGGCTCGCGAGTTGTTGGAGCCGGTGCGGTCGCCCGCGACGAGTGTGCGCGCAAACGACGGCTCGATGACGGCGACGATATGCACCTTCGCGTCGGCGAGGCGCGGCGGCTCGTCGATGTGGCCGAGGATGCTCGCGAGCGTGCAGGCCGAGCAGACGTCGGGGCGATGGCCGTTGTGCGGCGTCGTCCGTGGCGCTTCGACGTGCGGGCTGAGCGCGCGCTCCTCATGTCCCTCACTGAGAGGGACGAGCACGACGAGCAACTGCGCCACCAGGGCCAGGCTTCGGCCGAGGCGACGCAGCCAGTGCAGACGTGAAGCTGAACGGCTCGTCGTGCGGGACATCATTCGTTCAGAATACCCCAGTGCCGGGGAAGGTGCCACAGTCGGGGCGGCTTTCGCCGGAGGACCGGCCGTTGCCTTCTTCATGAAGGACGATCGATGGGCTTCGGAGTCGCGTCATCGGTCGTCCCGAGCGTGGCCCAACGTCGAGGCTCCGCACTCATTACGACTGCCAACGCGGGGCGCGAACCGAACGTTGGGCCGACCCCTTGCAAGCGAGCATCGGCACCAAGCAGGAGGTGCGATTTGTATGCAACAGTGAGGCGGTATGAGGGCGTGACCGATCCCGGTGAGGCTGGCCGGCGGGTCAACGAGGGATTCGTTCCGCTCGTCAGCCAGATCCCCGGGTTCGTCGCGTACTTCTGGGTGAACGCCGGGGGCGGCGTCATGGTCTCGATGAGCGTCTTTCAGGAGCAGCAGTACGAAGAGGAGTCGAACAAGAGGGCCGCGGACTGGGTGCGACAGAATCTGGCCGCGCTGCTTCCGAATCCGCCCACGATCACGGCGGGTGAGGTGGTCGCGCACTCAGTGGAATAGCCTTCAGCCCTCGTGCGATGAAACGATGGGCGAGGCGACGCGCGGGTGTCGCGCCGCGTGCGCCGCGCCCGATAGATCGGGATGCCGACCACCCTCCTCGACGCTGTGCGACTCGAGCTCCGCACGCGGCACTACAGCCGGCGGACCGAGCAGGCGTACGTCGCCTGGATCCGGCGGTACGTGCGCCACTACCGCGGACGGCACCCGCGCGACCTCGACGAGCCCGAAGTGCGCGCCTACCTCGGTCATCTCGCGACGGAGCGGAAGGTGAGCGCCTCCACTCAATCACAGGCCCTCGCCGCGATCCAGTTCCTCTATCGCGACGTCCTGCGCCGCCCCATCGGCTTCATCAACGGCGTGCCACGCGCGAAGCGGCGAGAGCGACTCCCCGTCGTACTGACCCGAAGCGAGGTACGCTCCCTGATCGAGCAGCTCCGCGGCACGAAGCGCATCATGGCCCTTCTCCTCTACGGCGCCGGCCTCCGCCTGAACGAATGCCTCGGCCTTCGCGTGAAGGACATCGATTTCGAGATGCGGCAGATCGTCGTGCGGGGAGGGAAGGGGGACAAGGATCGGGTGACCATGCTCCCCGCGACCGTCGAGACCAACCTGCGCACGCAGCTCGACCAGGTCCGTGCCCTCCACGCGCGCGACATCGCCGACGGTGGCGGCGACGTCGAGCTCCCAGGCGCGCTCGCGCGCAAGCTCCCCGAAGCCGCGCGTGACTGGGGCTGGCAGTGGGTCTTCCCCGCCTCGTCGCGCTATCGCGACCCCACGTCAGGGCAGATGCGCCGTCACCATGCCCACGAATCCGTCCTCCAGCGCGCCATCCACGAAGCGGGACAACGCGCACTCCTCACCAAACGCGCCACCTGCCACGGCCTCCGCCACTCCTTCGCGACGCACCTCCTGGAAGACGGCTACGACATTCGCACGGTTCAGGAGCTCCTCGGTCACAAGGACGTGAGCACGACGATGATCTACACGCACGTGTTGAATCGCGGTGGACGCGGGGTTCGGAGTCCAGCGGACGGGTGGTGATCTGCCGATGCCCTCCTCGCACCGCAGCCATACCCTTGCGCCTCCATATCGGCTTATGCTGCTCCACCATGCTGCATAAGGTAGAAGCAGTTATGTGAGATTGCGGGGGAATGGCGTCGAGTGCGCGGGAATAATGGGCAGATGGCGTTAGACGCCACTTGCAGCGAGGTTTCTGCGATCAGTTCGGCCGCATAATTCGCGTTAGGCGGCTGGAAGATCTTTGAAGAGCTGTG
>DASVNI010000499.1:0-2134 GCA_036383935.1 Gemmatimonadaceae bacterium
TCGTGCACGCCGTGCGGCCACGCGTCGCCGTGATGTCCAACGGCACGCGCAAGGGCGGCGCGGTCGCGACCTTCCAGACGCTGCACACCTCGCCCGGGCTCGAGGACATCTGGGCGACACACTGGTCGTACTGGGGCGGCATCGAGCACAACCCGCCCGCTGCATTCATCGCCAACGTGGACAGCGCCTCTCAGATCGCCGCCGTGCTCACCACGGCACCCGTAGGGCAGGGTGGCGGTGCCGGTGACTCCGAGCACTCGCCGGCTCACTACATCAAGATCTCGGCGCGTCCGGATGGATCGTTCACGGTGACGAACGAGAGAAATGGGTTCGTGAAGGAATACGAAGGACGTCGTTAACGATTAAGTCGGTTCACAGTTAAACGGCCGGCCCCGGGACGCTCCTGCGCCGTTTGCATGTCTGGCTTGGTCGCGCAAGGGATTTCACGCGGAGGCGCGGAGCGGTGTGGCAACGTAAAGCCACGTGCCTCCCCGGCCCGCGGAGGCGCGGAGCGTGGCGGAGAGATCTCTCCGCCGGGTCTTCAACAATTTTGGGTCGTGGATGGAGAGGAACGGTGCGCGGGCGCATGGAGCTCGACCGCGAAAAGCAGTTCTCCGCGCCTCCGCGATCCTCCGCGCCTCCGCGTGAAAACTGCGGCGCAGCGATCTTTCGGTGCAGATCCCTCGACTCGCTCCACTCGCGCGGGGTGACAGGCGCAGCCCCGCAGCCTCTCATCTTCTCCCGGCGTACGCTCGCCCAAGCAGCAGATCGTATTGCACCAGGCGGTAGTCCTCGATCGGCCCGCGTAGCGCCGCCGGTACGCCATCACGTGGCCAGAGGTGGCCGTCGGCGCTCTCGACGACAGCGCTCACGACGGGAAAGACGCGGCGCACCGAATCCGTCACGGCGAACAGCCCCGTGCGCGCGAGGCCCATGTGCTCGAGCAGGAAGGGCGGCAGCATGTTGACGCTGAGCGTCGGCTCCGAGCGCGGCAGTTTGAAGTTCGCCCAGACGAGCAGCGGCACGCGGCGCGTCTCGCGCGTCTGGTCCACCTCGGGGAGCTTCGCCACGCGATCCGAAAGGCGTGCGAGCGCGCCGGAGGAGAGGGGCGGGAGATGGTCGCCGAACACGACGACGATCGTCGAGTCCGGCGTCGAGCGGAAATGCTCGACCAGCCGGCCGATCGCGCGGTCGGCGACGCGCTCCGCGTTGACGTACTCCTTCACCTCGGCGCGCACCGCCGCGTTGGGGGCATCCGTCACGTCGAGCGCCGACGACGCATACGTCCCCGCGTTGTAGGGCGAGTGCGTGGACGACGGAAAGCCGAACACGAATGCGGGATGCGAGCGTGAGGTCGCGGCGATCACCGAGTCGACGACCACCTCGTCCGACGGCCACCCGCCGCGATCGGCCTGCGGGACCTTTGCTTCGTGCAGCCACACCGTCTGATCGAAGCCGAGCAACGGGTAGACGCGCTCGCGGTCGTAGTAGTACCTGGGATCTGCCTGCACGGCGACCGTTGCATAGCCGAGGTCGTGCAGCGTCCGCGGCAGCGCGGGCATCGGGCTGCGCACGTGCTGCCGGTACGGGATGCTTCCCTCGGGGAGGAAGGAGTTCGTCATCCCCGTCAACAGCTCGAACTCGGTGTTCGCCGAGCCGCCGTAGGCGCGTGGCACGATCGCCCAACCGCCCATCTGCTCGCGGCGGAGCGCGCGCAGGTTGGGGATCGGGTCCGACGTGTACCGGAAGCCGAGCTCGTTCGGGTCCATGAACGACTCGACGAGATAGACGACGAGGCTCACCCCGCTACGCTGGTGCGCCGCCGGCGGAGCAGAGACCGGGTACGCGCGCATCACGCTCGCGACGCGTGTCGCGGAGTAGTCGCTCGGTACGGCGACGAACGCCGACTGCAGCTCGGAGAGGAAGTTCAGCACGATCCCTCCGTTGCGCACCATGTCGCGATGCTCGCCCTGCGGTGCGCCGAGCGCCGTGACCGCGGCGTACATCGCACCACCGTGTCTGGCGAGCGGCGCGGGCAGCACGCGCGGCGGGAGGAAGACAACGACGAGCGCGGCGAGCAGCACGAAGCTCGTCGTCCCCATCGCGACCCGCCGGCCCGCGGACACGGGGCCAC
>DASVNI010000500.1:0-5551 GCA_036383935.1 Gemmatimonadaceae bacterium
CTACGTGCCCCGAGGCCCGCTGGACGCCGCGAAGCAGTCGATGGACTCGTCGAGCGTCGCCGCGTCGAAGCGGCCGCCGTCGGCATTGGCGTCAGCTTCTTCTCCCTGCTGCTCGGCACGTTGAGCTGGGGCGCCGGCATGCTGCTTGGCCTCGCCGTGGCCGGGCGTTGGCCAGGGGTGAAAGGCGCGAGCTTCGAGGATCTCGTCGCCTGAAATGCAGAGCGCGCCGTCCGACGAATCGGACGGCGCGCATTCTCCCCGCTTTCAATATGTAAATCGAGGGGGGACTTGCCGGAAGTCCCCGGGGGGAGCCCAGACTGTGCGCCTTCGCCGGAGCTGAATTTCCGGCGGCGCCGAGCCGAGCGCTTCATGGCGCTCGCTCGTGACGGTCTCCCACGGCCCCAGCGGCCCCACACCGGAGCGCTCATGCGCGCATTGCTCTCGACGATCGGATCGCGAGGCGACGTCCAGCCACTCGTCGCACTCGGCCAGGCGTTGACGTCGCTCGGACAGGAAGTGCGACTGTGCGTACCTCCCGATTTCCGCGAGTGGATCGACGAGCTCGGCATGCCCGTCGTGCCGATCGGGCCGGAGCTGCGCTCGACGGGAAAGGGGAGCCTCCCGGAGACGCTCACACCGGAGCAGCGGCGCCAGCTGATCGAAGGGACGGTCGCGACCCAGTTCGCGACGATCGCGCAGGCGGCGCAGGACTGCGACGTCATCGTCGGCGCGACGGCACTCCAGATCGCCGCGCCGTCGATCGCGGAGAAGATGGGCATCCCCTACGTCTTCGTGTCGTACTGTCCGGCGGTGTTGCCGTCGCCGCGGCACGCACCGCCGGTGCTCGGGTGGCTCGGCGACAAGCCGGTCACGATGTCCGACTACAGCGAGCTGTGGACAAAGGACGCCGAGCGTTGGAACGGGTTGTGGCTCCCGCTTCTCAATGCGCACCGCACCACGCTCGGACTCGCGCCGGTGGACGACGTGCGCAGCCACGTCCTCACCGACCGGCCCTGGCTCGCTTCGGATCCGAGCCTCGCGCCATGGCCCGATGTCGAGAGCGACACGGTCTTCCAGACGGGGGCCTGGATCGTGCGCGACGAGCGCCCGCTCTCGGATGAGATCGAGGCCTTCCTCGCCGCCGGAGACGCGCCGATCTACTTCGGCTTCGGCAGCATCCGCGCGACGCCGGACCTCGCCCGCGTGATGGTCGAGTCGGCGCGCGCCGTCGGTCGTCGCGCGATCCTGTCGCGCGGATGGGCCGAGCTCACGCTCCCGGACGACGCGTCCGACTGCCTGGCGATCGGCGAGGTGAACCAGCAGCAGCTCTTCCCGCGCGTCGCCGCCGTGGTGCACCATGGCGGCGCGGGGACGACGACCGCCGCGACGCGTGCCGGTGTTCCGCAGGTCGTCGTGCCGCAGATGTACGACCAGCACTACTACGCTGCGCGCGTGAACGAGCTCGGTGTCGGGACGGCGCATGCGCCGGGTGCGGCGACGGCGGAGTCGCTGACGATCGCGCTCGAGCGCACGCTGCAGGGGGACGTCGCCGAGCGTGCGCGCGGCCTCGCCGGTGCGATGCGCGGCGACGGGGCGTTGGTTGCGGCGCGACGCGTGGTCGCCGAGCAGGCGCGATTCGCGGCGTCGGGCTGACACCATCTGCGGTATCACACCGTAGAGACCGCATCCAACCGTGAGGTCACATGCTGGACTGGTCTCTCGTCGTCGATGGCGTGCGCGCCCTGGTGTTCGCTGCCGCCCATCTCTTCGGCAACAGCGTCGGCTCGGGCATCCTCGCCGTCTCCGTGCTGGTCCGGCTCGCACTCCTCCCGCTCACCCTGCGCGCGGCGCGGCGCGCGCAGGAGCATCAGGCGCGCGTCGCCGCATTGAAGCCCGAGCTCGAGAAGTTGCGGAAGAAGTTCGGTGACGATCGCGCCGGCCTCGCCGAAGCGACGCTGCGGCTGTATCGCGAGCGGGGGATCGGCGCGGTGCCGCAGGGGACGGTGGGCGCGACGCTCGTACAGCTTCCCGTCGGCGCGGCGCTCTATCAGGCGTTCGCGCGCGGGTTGGGACCGAAGCTGAGCTTCCTCTGGGTCGGCGACCTGGCGCGTCCGGATGCGATCCTCGCCGGCGTCGCCGCGTCGCTGGCCGGCCTGGCGGCGGGGCTCGGCACGACCTCGAGCCATCGCAGCGCGGTGGCGCTCAGCGCGACGATCACCTTGCTCATCGCGTGGCGACTGTCGGCGAGCGTGGCGTTGTACTGGATCGCGTCGAGCGGGGTGGGGGCGGTGCAGGCGTTGATTCTGCGGCGAGGGCGGAGGGCGCTGGCCGCCGATTGACGTGGCGCGCGCGCGGGCACCATTGTGAGCGAGACAGAGTTCATGCTCGGCTGTCTCCTCTCATCCCCGCATCCACGCCACTCGCTTCATGACCGCTTCCAACAACGCAGAACCGCTGCGCGCCGACGCGCTCGCCCCCTCGCTCACCGTGAGCGACCTCCAGAAAAGCCTCGCCTGGTACCGCGACGTGCTGGGCCTCGAGGTCGAACGAGAGATGGTCCGTGACGGCGTGGTGCGCGCCGTCGCGTTGCATGGCGGCGCCGTACGCTTCCTGATCAACCAGGACGACGGCGCCAAGGGTCAGAACCGACCCAAGGGGACGTGCATGTCGATGAACATCATGACGAGCCAGAACGTCGACGCGGTCGCGGAGTACATCAAGGCGCATGGCGGCAAGCTGCTGTCGGAGCCGGCCGACATGCCGTGGGGGATGCGCGTCTTCCGCGTCGCCGATCCGGACGGATGGGTGTTCGCGGTGTCGAAGCGGCTGGGCTAGAGCACCACGATGGGGGCCGTCCAGCGGAACGGCCCCCACTCCATCGCGAGCGTGCCGCGCCTCTTGTCTGTGGGAACGATCGAGATGGTGAACTCCTCGACCGGCTTGGACAGCGTCTCCGTTCCGACGGGCGCGCGACCGAGATCCTGCCCGCGGTCGTAGCTCGTGCCCCACTGACCGTGTTGCTTGTTCACGATCAGCTCCACGCGATCGGCGCGCGGCACGGTCCAGAGGGTGTACGTCCCGGCGGGAAGCTTGAGGCCGGCGAGAGTGATCGCCTTCGACGTGGTGAACTGCGTCGCGGCGTTGGCGCCGGTGCGCCACACGTGGTCGAGCGGGATGATGCCGCCGACGAGCTGGCGTCCCCGCGCGAGCGGGCGCCCGTAATCCACGCTGAAGCTCGCCGAGCCGATGCTGGCGCGCGTCGTGTCCCGCACGCTGAGCTGCTTCGCGCCATTCTTCGCCTCGGCCGCGGCGAACTGCGCGCCGATCGCCTTCACATCGGGGGGCGTCGCGACCCGCTCCGCCTCGACACGATACGTCGTCTGTGCGCCGGAGTAGTGCTGCAGCCGACCGATCGAGTCGACGGTGGCCTCGCCCGTCCCGGCGAGCCAGTCGTGCTCGATCTCCATCTTGTTGTTCGGGAGCACGCGCACGACGGCCCCGTGCAGCGGGAAGTTGTCGAAGTCGCGGTCGATGTAGAACTGCCGGAGATGCACGGTGTCGGCCGACTTCTTCGCCGCGGCCGCGTGCTCGTGCGCCGCGAGGAAGCGCTGCTCGTACAGGCTGTACATCTGATCGACGTGCGGCACCACGACGCTGCCACCGGTGGGCCAGCTCTTGTTCAACGTCCCGGTGCTGTCCGTCTTCGTGAGAGTCACGGTGTTGTTCCGCACCTCGGCCACGATGTGCCGATCGCGCTTCCCCGGCGGTTGGTTCGGCTCGTGTACGTCCGAGACGAGCCGCTCGACACCGCCGTTGGGGGCGAGGGTGATCACCGTGTGACGCTGGCGCACCACCGGGAAGCGGTCGGCCTCGTCGCTCGTGAGCGTGTTGCCGCTCCGTGTCACGCTCTCGACCGCAACCGTATCATTGCCCAACCGGGCGACGAACCCATAGTGCTCGGCGGGTGGGGCGGCGCGACATCCGGCGAGTACGAGCGCGGCGAGGACGATGCGTTTCATGGATCGGCGGGTGAGGGGTCGTGCGACGTGTGCGGCGCGGCGCGTGCCGCGTGATCGAGAGCATACGACGCGTGCCAAGCGCTGCGCAACGCGCAAGATCGTTCAGGACGCGCTGGTTAGACCCCGCGCCGCTGGCGACGGTCATCTGGCAGACATATGCTCTCCCACTTCCACCTTGTCATCCGGAAAGCGAATGCGTTGGTAGTCGCGGCTCCGGCATCAAGAACGGAAGGCCTGAGCGGATGCGGCGGATTGAGCGGATGCAGGGGCAACGGCAACTGCCTTTTGCTCGGCAACGGATTGACGCGGAGTTCACGGAGGGAACGGAGAGTTCGCAGAGAACGGCTTTCCGGGTCGAGCTCCACGCACAGGCTCAACCTTCATATCCATCCATGACCCCAAAAGTGTTTTGATGGTCCGGCGCAGAGATCTCTCCGCCCCATTCAATCCGCATCATCCGATCAGGCCCTCCGTTCTTGATCCTTCTCGGCGACTCCGAACGCCTTACCTCAACGCCCACATGACGCAGGCCATCGACCGACGAGAGTTTCTCACGCGTGCCGCGCTTGGCGCCGCGGCGCTCGGCCTGGGGTGTGCGCGGGCGAGCGGGCCGGTTCCGAGCAATGAGCCGAGTGGGATGTTCGTCTCCCTACCGCCGTGGGCGGTGGCGCGGAACGTCGCGTGGCCGGAGCAGGCGCGGCTCGCGGCGCGCGTCGGCTACAAGGGGATCGACTGGCCCTTCGGCGCGGTGAGGGCGGCTGGTGTCGACGCCACGCGCGCGCTGCTCGCCGAGCTGGGTATCGTGCCGACGATCGTCAACCTGCCGATGCGCGATCCACTTGGCCCCGACGATGCGGCGTTCGACGCACAGTTGCCGAAGCTCGACGAGGACGCCGCGTTCTGCCGCGCGATCGGATGCAGCCGCTTCCAGTTCGTGCTCGGCCCGACGACGCTGAACGGGGAGACGAAGGACGTGCGGTGGGCGCACGTGCAGCGCCGGCTGGCCGCGATCTCGGCGGTGCTCGCGACGCACCAGATGCGGATGGGGCTCGAGTTCCTCGGTCCCCTCGTCTTCCGGATGCCGCGTCCGCGTCCCGCCGGTGCGCCCGCCGACTCGACGTCGCCGCCTCCGGTGCCGTTCGTGTGGACGCTGCGTGACACGCTCGCGCTGGCCGAGGCGTCGGGCCCGAGCATCGGAGTCACGCTCGACGCCTGGCACTGGTACCACTCGGGCGGAACGGTGGCCGACATCCGCGCGGCGCGTGCGTCGCGGATCGTGCACGTGCACGTCTCCGATGCGCGACCCATGCCCCCCGACCAGGTGCGCGACGACATGCGATGGCTGCCGGGCGAAGGGGTGATCGATCTCGTCGGCTTCTTCCGGGCGCTGAAGGCGATCGGGTATCGCGGCGGCGTGGCGCCGGAGACGATCGGACCACGGATCCCGGCGGACATGCCGCCGGAGGAGAGCGCGCGCATCGCGCTCGAGGCGACGCTAGTGGTGATGCGGAAGGCCGGCGTCGCGTGACGCA
>DASVNI010000501.1:0-4769 GCA_036383935.1 Gemmatimonadaceae bacterium
GAGATCGGCACGCTCGGCGCGTACAGCACGATCTGGCTGGCGCGCGCGCTGAAGCCCGGCGGGCACCTGATCACGCTGGAGATCGACCAGCATCACGCCGAGGTCGCTCGACGGAATCTCGCGCGCGCCGGAATGAGCGACCGCGTCGAGGTGCGCGTCGGCCGCGCGTCGGATTTGCTCGATGCCATGCAGGGCTTCGTCGAGCCGTTCGACTTCATCTTCATCGACGCGGACAAGGCGAGCAGCGACGTCTACTTCAAGGCGATCCTGACGCTCTCGCATCCGGGCACGGTCGTGATCGTCGACAACGTCGTGCGCGACGGCCGGGTCGCGGACGCCGACAGCGACGACGAGGACATCCAGGGCATCCGCCGCATGACCGAGTGGCTGGCGACGCAACCGGACATCACCGCCACGGCGATCCAGACGGTAGGTGGGAAGAGTTACGACGGGTTCCTGATGGCGATCATTGGGACTTGAAACGCAGTGAGTTGGCTGGTTGGATCGTGAGATGGTTGGTCGGTTTCTGAGTGAGTTGAAGGGCCCGAAGCACAACCGGCGTGGAGATTCCGAGAGGAATTCTCCACGCCGGTTTTTGCCATTGTCGTTCAACTAGCTCATCGACCGACCAACCAACTCGCTATCTCGCTCACCAACTCACAGCGTTACAGCTTGTCGAATCGTACTCCATCGACCGTCACCATCGGATTGAACTGATCGATATCCCGATCCGGTGAGCGGAGCACGATGAACAGCGTGTGCTCGCCCGTCGTCGCGACCGGCACACTCTGGGTGAACCACGTCTCTCCCTTCTGCCGCACCTCCGCGGTGCCGAGGACGGGGCCGGTGGGGCTGCCGTCGCGGAGCTCGATCGTGAAGGGGTGCGCGACGCGCGTGTTGTTGAGCTCGAGCGTCACGCTCGCCACACCCGTCAGGTCGAGGCGGCCGAGGTTGAGATTCGCCGTGTCGGCGTAGACCGTCGCGAGCAGGTGCGTCGTGCCGTCCGCGCCCTGACCATTGCCGATGCCGATGCCGCGCTTCGACTCCGCGCTGCTCGCGAGGATGCGCGGTGCGCGCAGCAGGACGACCGCCGTGTCGGCGAGCGGGCCGATGCCGTTGCGCGGCTGATCGGCGTAGATCGCCGTCAGGCGATACGTGCCGCCCGGCGCCGTAGCGTGCTGGTTCAGCGCCGCGCGACCGCGCGCCGGCAGCTTCGACGACGCAAGCGAGAGGATGTAGTCCACCATCAGGCGGCGGTCCTCCTCGCTCAGGCTCGGATGCGGCGGCATGACGCGATCGCCCCAAACACCGGTACCCCCCGCCTGGATCTTCGTGATCAGCTTCATGCGCGCGTCGGGCTGGCCCCGATACTTCTGTGCGACGCTGACGTACGACGGACCGAGCGACGCGTTGTCGACGCCGTGGCAGGCGAGGCAGTCGCTGCGGCGGATGCGCGCGAGGCCTTCGGGCGTCGACGCGGACTGGGCACCCGCGTTCGCATTGACCGACGCCGCTGCCGCGCCGGCGGGGCCGTACACCAGCGACACGTTCACCTTCGACGGATCGATCTTGCCGAGCGTGCCGTCCTCGGCGTCGGTGACCTTCACCGTGTAGTCGACGCCGGTGTCGTTCCAGTAGAAGGAGCGGTTGCCGGCGACGTCGATCGTGACGCTCGGCTTCGCGTTGCCGACGAGGATGTCGGTGGCCGCTTCGGTCGCGGCACCGGCGCGGTCGCGCACGACGAGGCGGACATGCTGGCGACCGGGCGTCGTGAACGTCTGCGTGACGCGCGCCCCCTGGCGCTCGCCCGCGCCCGGGATCGTCCAGGTGAAGTGGATCGAGTCGTTCGGGTCGCGGTCGAAGCTCGAGTCGGCCGAAAAGTCGACGGTGAGCGGCGTCGCCCCGACCGTGCGCGACGCAACCAGCTTCGCCACCGGCGGGCGATTCCCCGGATGGTACGTGATGCGGCTCAGGCGCGCGTTCGCGTTCTTCGCGTTCCAGTAGGTGCCGTACTCCAGCACGTAGAGCGAGCCGTCGCTCCCCATCTCCATGTCCACCGGATGATCGAAGGTGAGCTGTGAGAGGAAGGGCTCCATGCGCACGTAGTCGCCCGACGGCGAGAGCGTCGTCGCCATGAGCCAACCGCGCATCCAGTCGTAGTGGATGAACTTGTTGTCGTAGTACTCGGGGAGACGGACCGCGGAGCCGGGATAGTCGCCGTAGTGGTAGACGGGACCCGCCATCGCCGTGCGTCCACCTTCACCCGTGAGCGGGAACTTGTCGCTCTTCTCGTACGGGTAGTAGATCATCGCCGGCTGCGGCAGCGGGAGCACCTTCGCCCCCGTGTTGTTCGGCGACGTGTTCACCGGGTGCTTCGGATCGAAGAAGTCGAACAGCTGCTTCGTCGTGAAGTTGTAGTTGCGATAGGGGCGGTTGTCGGCGATGAACATCGGCCAGCCGAAGTTGCCGGCGTGCTTCGCCTGGTTCACCTCGTCGAACCCCTCGGAGCCGTACACCGAATCGCGGCGCGCATCGGGGCCGACCTCGCCCCAGTACAGCCATCCCGTGTGCTGGTCGACGCTGATGCGATACGGATTGCGGTCGCCCATGACGTAGATCTCCGGGCGCCCGACCTTCGGATCGGCGAACAGGTTGCCGGCGGGGATCGTGTACTTGCCGTCGGGAGTCGGATGGATGCGCAGGATCTTGCCGCGCAGGTCCTGCGTGTTCCCCGCCGAGCGCAGCGCGTCGGCGAGCGACTTTCCCGGCGTCGGCTCGATCGGCGCGTAGTCGCCCGCGGTGAACGGGTTGGTGTTGTCGCCGTACGACGAGAAGAGGTTCCCGTTGCGATCGAATGCGAGCGAGCCGCCCGTGTGGCAGCAGCCCTTGTCGATGCGCACCTCGAGCATGACGCGCTCGTCGCGCAGCGAGTCGCCGTCGAAGGTGAAGCGTGCCAGCCGGTGATGGTCGCCGACCGTGCGGTTCATGTAGATCCAGTGGTTGCTGTCGAAGCCCGGATCGAGCGTGATGCCGATCAGACCATTCTCATCGGTGTCGTTGACGACGAGCCGCTGCACGGCGCGCTGGGTGTGCGTCTTCGGGTCGTACATCGAGAAGGTGCCGTGGCGCTCGACGATGAAGACGCGCCCGTCGTGCGCGACGGCCATCTCGGTCGGCTCGTCGAACACGCCCTCGAGCAGGATGTCCTGCTGGAAGCGCGAAGGATCGGGCGCGCGGAGGTTCGACGTCGTGGCGTTCGGCGTCGGGGCGGACGATGGCCCGGATGACGCCGCGGCGCCGCCGCACGAGGCGACGACAGCGAGGAGAACGGTGTAGGGTACGGCGAGACGCTTCATCGGAAGATGCGCTGCGTGAAGTGATAGAGGTTGCTTCCCCACGTGATCGGATCGTGCGCCTGATCATCCACGTTCCACACGTGCGGGACGTCGTTCGCCTTCAGGTACCGGTGCACCCCCTGGCTGATCGAGATCAGCCCGTCCCTGTTGCCACACGACAGCCAGAGCAGCTTGAGCTGCTGCTTCGCTGCCGCGGGATCGGGGACGAGCACCGCCGGCGCCTTCGTGTTCGGCGCCGAGGAGAACGCGCCGAGCCAGGCGAAGCGGTCGAGGTGGGCGAAGCCGAAGTTGAGCGTCTGCCCGCCCCCCATCGACAGGCCGGCGAGCGCGCGATGCTCGCGATCGGTCAGGGTGGAGTAGCGCGACTCGATCGTCGGGATGACGTCGTTCAGCAGGTCGCCCTCGAACGCCGCGAACGCCGGCGCGTGAATGTACGGGTTCCCCGTCGGGTGATCGTCCTTCTCCGCTCGACCGTTCGGGAGGACGACGATCATCGGCACCGCCTTCCCGTCGGCGATGAGGTTGTCGAGGATGTTCTGCGGCTGCGCGAAGCGCTCCCACTCGGTCTCGTCGCCGCCGATGCCGTGCAGCAGATAGAGCACGGGGTACTTCTTCGACGGCGTGTATCCGGGCGGCGTGTACACGTTCATCTTGCGCCGCGTGCCGACGGTCTTCGAGTCGTACTCGATCATCGTCAGCGTACCGTGCGGGATCCCGTCACGCTTCACCTTGTAGCCGTCGGGCGCGTCGGGGACGGCGCGGATGTCGTCCGGTGCGAGGACGATCGGCGGCATCTGGCGCGGCGCCGGCTGCGCGGCGGCGGGTGGTGCCTCCGGTGACGGCGCGCCACCCGGCGCGGGATTCTGTGCGCCAACCGCCGTCGTCCACAGTGAGCCGAGCGCGAGCGCGCCGGTGGTGATCATCCTGAGTCGCATCGTCATGCCTCGTCGGGCAGGTTGGAGACCGGGCTCCGAGCTCGCCGGTCGTCTCATGAATCTGCACCTGGGTGCGGGAATGAGGGAATGCGACGGGAATGCGAGATGGCCAGGGACCCTTCGGGGCGCCGGGACCGTTCGACGTTTCTGACGTGATCGCGCAAGGAGTTTCACGCGGAGGGCGCGGAGCGGTGCGCCAACGTAGGCCACTCACCGGGCGGGCCCGCGGAGGACGCGGAGCGTGGCGGAGAGATCTCTCCCCGGACCATTAAAAACTCTTGGGGTCGTGGATGGAAGGGAGCCCTGTGCCGGTGCGCACTGCTCGACCCGGAAAGCCGTCCTCCGCGTCCTCCGCGATCCTCCGCGTGCTCCGCGTGAAACTGCGGCGCAGCGATGTCTGACTGCGGACGTGCAGATCCCTCGACTCGCTCCGCTCGCTCGGGATGACAGACGTCGCTCCGCATCCCCGCATCCCCGC